>CAXTJU010000040.1:0-30795 GCA_964244655.1 uncultured Acetobacteraceae bacterium
GGCCACGGCCAGCGCCGCCCGCCGCGCCGCCAGCAGGTGCGGCAGCGCCAGGGTCAGCCGGTGCGCCCGGTCGTCCAGCCGCTGGCCTGCTGCGCCCGCGAGCGAGGCCACGTCCGGCAGCCGGGCCAGCAGGCCGGCCAGGCGCATCCGCCGCTCCCCGTCCATCCGCGCCACGGCACCGGCGATGCGCCCGGCCGATTGCTGCACCCCGGCCAGCAGCTCCAGCCGCACCGGCACCGCCATCTCCGCCGCCGCGGTGGGGGTGGGGGCGCGGCGGTCGGCGGCTAGGTCGATCAGGGTGTGGTCGGTCTCGTGCCCCACCGCCGCGATCAGCGGGATGCCGCAGGCGGCGGCGGCGCGCACCACCGCCTCGTCGTTGAACGCCATCAGGTCCTCCAGGCTGCCGCCGCCGCGCGCCACGATCAGCACGTCCGGCCGCGGCACGTCGCCTTCAGGCAGCGCGTCGAACCCGGCGATCGCGGCGGCGATGCGCTCGGCCGCCGCCTCGCCCTGCACCGGCACCGGCCAGAGCAGGATGGGGCGGGGGAAGCGCCGCGCCACGGTGGTCTGGATGTCGTGCAGCACGGCGCCCTGGGCGGAGGTCACCACGCCGATGATGCCGGGCAGCAGCGGCAGCGGGCGGCGGCGCCCGAACAGGCCCTCGGCCAGCAGCCGCGCCCGCAGCGCCTCGATGCGGGCCAGCATGGCGCCGGCGCCGGCGTATTCCAGCCGCTCGATGATGATCTGGAACTGGCTCTTGTCGCCGTAGGCCGAGATGCGCCCGGTGGCGATCACCTCGACGCCGTCCTCCGGCTTCAGCCCCACGCTGCGCGCCGCGTTCTTCCAGATGATGCCGCGCAGGCTGCCGCCCTCGTCCTTCAGGCTGAGGTAAGTGTGGCCGGAGCTGTAGCGCTTGACCTCCACCAGTTCGCCGCGCACCCGCACCCGGCCGAACGCGCCCTCCAGCGTGCGCTTCACCGCGCCGGCGATCTCGGTGACGGTGTATTCGGGAACGTTGCTCGCCGCGGGCGCCTGCGTGTCCATCCTGGCAAGCTATGCTACGGGACCCTCGCCACCAAGGAGGCCACCATGCGGGTACTGCTGATCGGGTCCGGCGGGCGGGAGCACGCGCTGGCCTGGGCGCTGGCCGCCTCGCCGCTGCTGACCAAGCTGTGGGTGGCGCCGGGCAACCCGGGCATCGCCGCGCTGGCCGAATTGGCGCCGATCGAGGCCACCGACATCGCCGGCCTGGTCATGTTCGCGCGGCGCAACGCGGTGGACCTGGTGGTGCCGGGTCCGGAAGCGCCGCTGGTCGCAGGGCTTGCGGACGCGATGGCGGCGTCGGGCATCGCCTGCTGCGGGCCGTCCGCCGCCGCCGCGAGGCTGGAAGGCAGCAAGGCGTTCGCCAAGGAGGTGGCCGAGGCCGCCGGCGTGCCCACCGCGCGCTGGGAGCAGTTCACCGAGGCGCTAGCGGCGCGGGACTTCGCCAGCCGCCGCGGCGCCCCGGTCGTGGTCAAGGCGGACGGGCTGGCGTCGGGCAAGGGCGTCGTGGTGGCGCAGAGCGAGGCGGAGGCGGAGGCGGCGATCGACCAGCTCATCACGCAAGGGCCGATCCTGATCGAGGAGTGCCTCACGGGCGCCGAGGTCAGCCTGTTCGCGCTGTGCGACGGCGCGGACGCGGTGCTGCTCGGCACCGCGCGGGACCACAAGCGGGCGGGCGACGGCGACACCGGGCCCAACACCGGCGGCATGGGTGCCATCTCCCCCGCGCCGGACTTCGACCCGGCGCCCGCCATGGATCAGATCATCCGTCCCGTGCTGGCCGAGATGGCGCGGCGCGGCACACCGTTCCGCGGCGTGCTGTTCGCCGGCCTGATGCTGGTCCCGACCCTGGCCGGGACGGAGGCGACGCTGATCGAGTTCAACGTCCGCTTCGGCGACCCGGAGTGCCAGGCGCTGATGGCCCGGCTGCAAAGCGACCTGCTGCCGGGCCTGCTCGCGGCCTGCCAGGGCGAGCTGGGCGCGTTCGAGCTGCGCTTCCGCCCGGAGGCCGCGTGCGCCGTGGTGCTGGCGGCGCGCGGCTACCCCGGGGCGCCGGAGATGGGAACCGTGATCGCCGGGCTGGACCGCGCCGCCGCGGTGTCGGGCGCGCTGGTGTTCCACGCCGGCACCGTGCTGCGCGGGGCGCAGGTGGTGGCGGCGGGCGGCCGGGTGCTGACGGTGTGCGGCACGGGAGCGGACGCCGCGGCGGCCCGGGCGGCGGCGTATGCGGCGGTGTCGGAAGTGGATTGGGCGGAGGGGTTCTACCGGGGGGACATCGGGGCGGACGCTGCTAGGCCCGCCCCATGAACGCCAGGCAATCCCGCAGCGTCGGCGCCAGGAAGCGCAGCGGCTGGCCGATGGAGCCGATCAGCTCCAGGTGGCCGATGCCGGGGTAGAGCCGCTCCTCCACGAACCGCCCCGCCGAGCGCAGGCGCGCGGCCAGCCGCGTGGTGTTGCCCGGGTTCACCGTGGTGTCGTCCTGGCCGGCCAGCAGCAGCATCGGCGGGGCCTGGGCGTCCACGAAGTTGATCGGCTGGGTACGGGCCAGCTGGTCCTGCGGGCCGAAGATCGCCCTCAGTTCGTCGCTGTTCAGCGGCAGGAAGTCGTAGGGGCCGGCCAGGCCGAGCACGCCGCGCAGGTCGGCGCGGGACAGCCCCGCCTCGCCCAGCCATTGCCCGTCCAGCCCGAGCATGGCGGCGTTGTAGGCGCCGGCGGAGTGGCCCATGACGAAGAGCGGCCCGGGCGCGCCGCCGTAGCGGCCGATGCTGTCGCGCGTCCAGCGGATGGCGGCGGCGCAGTCCTGCAGGAAGGCCGGGAACCGCACCTCGGGGTACAGGCGGTAGTCCGGCACGACGGTGACGAAGCCGTGCGCCGCGAAGGGGCCGCCAACGAAGGGGTACATGGCCTTGTCGCCGCTGTCCCAGCCGCCGCCGTACAGGAACACCAGCACCGGATGCGGCCCGCCCCCGCCTTCCGGCACGTAGATGTCGAGGGTGCGGCGCGGCCCCTCGCCGTAGGGCACGCCGCGGGCGGCGAGCCGGGACGGGGCCAGCCCGTTCAGCACCTGCACCGGCGAGCACCCGGCGGCTGCCAGCGCCGCGCCCAGCGCCGCCCGCCGCCCCAGCCTCATGCTGCGGCCACGGCTTGCGCGAGTGCGACGCCCGAGAGCCAGGCGCACTCCACCCGGGGGCCGAGCAGCCAGTCGCCGCACATGCCGAGGCGGAGCGACCCATTCCACATCATGCCCGGCCCGGCCCGGCCCGAGCGGGCGTAGCGCCACCGGTGCGCCGCCACCGCCAGCGGCTCGGGCAGCGCGCCGCCGATCCGGTCGGCGAACGCCGCCAGCAGCGCCGCCGCCACGGCGTCCGCCGCGTCCTCCAGGTGCTCCGCCGACCAGGGCGGCCCGGCCTGGATCACCCAGCTTTCCGGCCCCGAGCGGCCGGGCTTGGCGGAGTTGCGCGCCGCCCAGCCGATGGCGCCCTGCTCCCTCAGCACGTCGGCCGCCACGGGCAGGCGTTCGGCGAACGCGGCCATCACGGTCCAGCAGGGCTGCGCCGGCGTGGCGGCGGCGCAGGCGGCCATGGCAGCGTCCCATGGCCGCAGCAGCGGCCCCGCTTGCTCCGCAGGGATGGCGAGCAGCACCGCGTCATAGTCCGTTTCATCCACGCCTTCCCCGTGCAGCCGCCAGCGGCCGTCCTCCCGGGCGAGGGCGCCGACAGTCGCCCGCCACGTGACGTCCTGCCCCGCCGCCAGGCGCTTGACCGGCGCGTTCATCCCCGGCGTGCCCACCCACGCCTCCGGCCCAGCGGCTGGCCAGGGCGCGGCCAGGCCCTCTGCGTGCCACGCCTGCACCTCGCGTTGGAACGCCGGGTCACGGGCGGTCATGTACTGCGCGCCATGGTCGAACGTGGCATCCCCTTCGGCCATGGTCATCCGGCGCACCGACATGCGGCCCCCGGCGGCCCGCCCCTTGTCGAACAGCCTGACCTCGCAGCCAGCTTGCTTCAGCCGTTGCGCGCATGACAGGCCCGCCAAGCCTGCTCCGACGATTGCCACCCTCATCACGACCCCCTTGCCGCCAGCAGCTCGCCAGCGGCGTGACTGCGGCGGAATTGCCGATAGATTTCAAAAACCCGTCAACGCCCTGGACAAATTCGATGCCGGAAGCAACCGCGGACAGTCGCGTGCGCTGCGGGTATTCACAACCTGCTCTGGAGACCCGGCATGACGTCCGAATTCTGGCTCTGGCTCGACACCATCGCGATGCTGGTCGGCGGCATGGCCATCCTCCTCATCGGCAAGCAGAGGACGGGGCACGAGCAGGCCCATACCATCTTCCACGGCATCGTGCCGATCATCGCCGCGTGCTCCTATCTCGCGATGGCGGCCGGGCAGGGCAGCGTTCTCTTGCCGGTGGGGATCACCCTGCCAACGGCTCCTGGCGACACCGTCGGCATCATCGGCCGGATATTCTACTGGGCGCGCTACGCCGATTGGAGCTTCACCACGCCGCTGCTGCTGCTGTCGCTCGCCTACACCGCCTTCCAGTCCAACCTGCGCCGCGGCGGCCTGATCGCCGGCCTTCTGCTGGCGGACTTGATGATGATCATCACGGCGTTCGCCTTCGGCTTGTCCGAGACTGGCTGGATCAAGTGGACTTGGTTCCTAACCTCCTGCGTCGCCTTCCTCGCGGTGTATTACGTCATGTGGGGGCCGATGCTGCAGGAGAACCGGACGGAAACGGCCGAGGTGCAGGCCGACTACCGCCGCAACGCGCTGATCCTGTCGGTGCTGTGGCTGATCTACCCGATCATCTTGGCCTTCGACACCGACGGCCTCGGCGTGATCAGCAGCACTGCCGGCGTGGCGCTGATCGCCATCATCGATTTCGTGTCCAAGGTGGTCTATGGCTTCCTGGCCGTTTCGAGCATGAGCAAGGTCGTCTCCCACGAGCCCAGGCTCACGGTCAACGCGACAAGCCCGCTCCGCTCCGCGGCCTGAAGGTGCTGCTGGGCAGCGGCCCTGCCCAGCACGTCCCTCCACGCGCATCATGACTCTCGCATCCCATCGCCTGAGCATGATCCCGGTCCTGCTCCTCCTTGCGACGACCACGCTGATGCCGCAGGCGGCGGGATGCCTGGCCGTCCTGGCGGTCATTCTCCTGTTGGGCGTGCCTCACGGCGCGCTGGATGGCGAGATCGCCCGACCCTTCATGCAGCCTGCTTTTGGATGGGCTTGGTTCCCCATCTTCGCGCTGCCCTATCTCGGCCTGTCAGCCTGCGTGCTGGTCGCTTGGCGGTTCGCCCCTTTCACGACCCTGGCCGGCTTCCTGGCCGCGTCCGTTTGGCACTTCGGCATGGAGGATGCCGGGCCGCACCCGCTGGAGGCACTGGTCCGCGGCGGCTTGCCGATCGCCCTTCCCGTGCTCATCCACCCGGCCGCGACCGCCCACCTCCTCGGCCTGGTCGCGTTGCATCCCCTGGCCGAGCCGCCGGGCTGGCTGGTCGCCGGGTGCTGCGGATGGGTGCTGGCGGCGCTGCTCTGGACCGGGCGCAGCCTTGCCCGCCGCCGGTCCTCCGCGCTGATCGAGCCCGCATGCCTGGTGCTGCTGTTTGCCGCCCTGCCGCCGCTGGCCGGGTTCGCCGCCTATTTCGTGTGCTTCCACGCGCCCCGGCACATGGCGGCGCTGGTGCAGGACGTGCGCGCGCCTCGCGTCCGCACCTTGGCGGACGCGCTCAGGCGGTCCGTGCCGGTCACGGCGCTGACTCTGCTGATCGGCGCCGGGCTGTGGCGCTGGTTCCCCGGCGACGCGCCGGATCGCCTGCTCGCGCTGACCATCGAGGGGCTCGCCGCGCTGACCCTGCCGCACATGTTGCTCGACGTGCTGACCGGCTGGTGGGTCGTGCGCGAGGCGGCGCCCCGTCAGCGCAGGCCGGCTCCGGACCGCGCCAGGGTGGCGGCTGCCAGCCCGTAGGTCATGGCCCCTATGAGGAACGGGGCGCCGCCCCAAGGCGGGCCGCCGGCCTGCAAGGCGCCCGCGAACACGAGAGCCGCCACGATCGGCGAGAAGATTGCCATGAGCCCTTCCACGGACGACAGGCCGCCTTGCAGCTCACCCTGCTGGTCGGCTGCCACCCTGGCTGACAGAAGTCCCCGCAGCGCTGGAACCGACACGGCGCCGAGCGCATTCAGAACGATGGCGACGTAGATGACCCAGCCCGCCTGAGCCAGGCTGAAGGCGAGATAAGCGGCCACGGCAAGGCCGAGCCCTGCAAAGGCAGATCGCCGTTCGCCGTAACGGCGAATGACCGGACGGATGAGCACGCCTTGCACGAAGGCCTGGCTTGCGCCCACGGCTGCCAGGGCCAGTCCGTTGTCCTCCGGCCCCCATCCGAACCGCACGCCCATCGAAAGGACGAAGCTGGTCTGCAACGCGCCGAAGCCGAACCAAATCAGCCCCCACCCGAGCGTGAGCCACCCTGTTATTCGATCCACCTGGAGCCTTCGGAGCGAGCCGATGGCGTTGGCCCGCCTCCAGGAGAAGCCACGCCGCTGGGTCATGGGCAGGCTTTCCGGCAGGACGAGCGCGCCGTACGCCGCGTTCGCCAACGCCAGCCCAGCCGCGGCCAGGAACGGCAAACGCAGGCTGATGCCGCCCAGCACGCCGCCCAGCGCCGGGCCGAGCACGAACCCCGCGCCGAACATGGCGCCCACCAGGCCGAACCTGGACGAGCGTTGTTCCGGCGGCGTGATGTCCGCAATGTAGGCGTTGGCCGTCGCCGCGCTGGCGGCCGTGGCACCCGCGCAGAGCCGTCCCAGGAACAGCCACGCCAGCGTCGGCGCCCACGCCAGCAGCAAGTAGTTGGCCGACGCCCCCAGAAGCGAAAGGATGAGGATGGGCCGCCGTCCCCAGCGGTCCGACAAGCCGCCCAGGATGGGAGCGGCCACGAACTGCGCCACGGCGAACGTCGCGACCAGCGCGCCGACCCATGCCGCGGCATTGCCCGCATCGCCGCCCGCCAGGTCACGCACCAGCTCGGGCACGATCGGCACTACGAGGCCGAAGCCGAGCGCGTCGATGCCAAGGGTGAGCAGGATGAACGCGAGGGAGGCCTTGCCCGTCACGCGCCGCGCGCCACCGCCACGCATTTGCGCATCACGCTCGGCAGCGCCTCCCCGTCCAGGGCCGCGGCCGGGCGCAGGAAACCCTCGGCGCGGATTTCCGGCACGTCCGCCGCATACACGTCGATGACCAGCTCGAAATGCGTCAGCCCATGGAACGCCTGGCCCACGCGCCGCCACGGCGCGGGCGCGGGGGCGGCGGCGAGGGCCTCGGCCTCCGGCCATGGCTCGGCGCGCCAGGCCGTGCCGGGCAGCTCCGTCATGCCGCCTAGCAGGCCGCGCGGCGGGCGGCGGCGCAGCAGCACCTGGCCGGCGGCGTCCGTCAGCCAGAAATGCGCGCCGTGCCGGCGGGGGCGCGGCTTCTTGGCAGCCTTGCGCGGCAGCTCCCCGGCGATCCCGGCCCGCCGCGCCCGGCACCCGGCGGCAAGCGGGCACAGGATGCAGGCCGGGTTGCCGGAGGTGCAGATCGTGGCGCCGAGGTCGAACAGCGCCTGCGCGAAGTCCGATGGCCGCGCCTGCGCGCCCGGGTCCTCGCCAAGCTGCGCCGCCGCGGCGGCGATGGCGCTGCGGCTGTCCGGCAGCGGCGTGGTGATCGCGAACAGGCGGCTGGCGACGCGTTCGACGTTGCCGTCGATCGGGATGCCCGGCACCCCGAACGCGATGGCCGCGACGGCGACGGAGGTGTAGGCGCCGATGCCGGGCAGGGCGCGCAGCCCCGCTACGGTCCGGGGAAAGCCGCCTGCCACAGCCACCGCCTTGGCGCAGGCGTGCAGGTTGCGCGCCCGCGCGTAGTAGCCGAGCCCGGCCCAGGCGGCGAGCACCTCCTCCTCCGCAGCCGCCGCCAGGGCTTGCACGGTGGGGAAACGCTGCACGAACCGCTGGTAATAAGGCATGACCGCCGTGACGGTGGTCTGCTGAAGCATGATCTCCGAGAGCCATATGCGGTAGGGATCGGCGGCTTCGCCCGGCGGGTGCCGCCAGGGCAACCGGCGGCGGTGGCTGTCGTACCAGCCGAGCAGGTCGGCGGCGGACGGATCATCAGGGGGCACGGCGCGGTATGGCGGCGGATGGCAAGGACGACAAGCGGTTCGTCTTCGGCCCGCGCCCGGTCGGCGCCCTGGTGCCGGCGCTGACCCGGCCCGCGTTCCGCAAGCGCTCCCCCGCCACTGCGCAGATGCAGGCCGACTGGGGCGTCATCGTGGGGCCGGCCCTGGCCGCCATCACCGCGCCGCGCCGCCTGTCCGGCGCCACGCTGACGCTGTCCTGCTCCGGGCCGATCGCGCTTGAGTTGCAGCATATGGCGCCCGAGCTGCTGGCGCGGGTCAACGGCCATTTTGGCCGCGTCCTGGCCGAGCGGCTGCGCTTCGTCCAGGAGTCGCCACCCGCGCTGCCCGCCGTGCCGCTGACGGTGCCGGAGCCCGGGCCGGCACCGCCCGTCGCCGGGCTGGCGGCGGGACCCCTGCATGACGCGCTTGCACGGCTGGGGCAGGCTGTCCGCGGGCGCGGCCAGAGATGACGGCCGCTGTGGCGTCTGGGAGACAGTGGGCAAGTTTACCACATGGCGGCGTTCCAGCGCCTTGGCTTCGGGCTTATATGTGAAATACGAGCTTCCTGCATCGCTGGACCCACGATGTTCCACCGTGCCGCGCCTGTCCTGAGCGCCCTTGTGGCCTGCCTGGCCACGATGGGCTGCGCGGCCCAGGAGACGCTGGCGGGCGGGGATGAACCCGGCAGCAAGCCAGAGCGCAGCACTGCCCAGGTGATGGCCAGCCAGGAGCCGCCAGCCGCCATGTCTGCCCTTGCGCCGGCTCGGCTCCCGCCGCCTCGTCCGGCGATCTCCGCCTCGTCCGCCGACAAGCCCGCCGTCCTCGCGCTGATGGCGGACATGCGGCACTCCCTGCCAGGAATCCTCTTGCCGGACGATCCGGCCGCCGCCCGCTCCGCCCTCACCGCCGCCCGCGTCATGATGGACCACGCGCACGCCGGCATCGACGCCCGGCAGGTCGTGCTGGTGGTGGACCGGTCGGCGCAGGTGCAACGCCTCTGGGTCGCCGTGGCGTATCCCGGGGCGCGGCCGTGGGACGTGGTGGGCGCCGTCCGCGTCAGCACCGGCAAGCCCGGCCGCAAGGAGCACTTCCGCACCCCCGTGGGCGTGTTTGCCAACGACGCCGCCATCCTCGGCTACCGTGCGGAGGGCACCTACAACGAGAACCACATCCGCGGCATCGGCGTGCGCGGGATGCGGGTGTGGGATTTCGGCTGGCAGACCACGGATGACTGGCGCACGCCGGGTGCGCTCATGGCCGTCCGCATGGAGATGCACGCGACCGACCCGGCGGCGCTGGAGCCGCGCCTGGGCCGCTGGGACTCGGAAGGCTGCATCCGCATCCCGTCCCGCTTCAACGCCTACCTGGACCACGCCGGGCTGATCGACGCCAAGCTGCGGGACGCCGCCGCCACCGACCGCCGCTTCGCCGCCCTGCTGCCCAAGGACGCGACGCCCAGCCCGCTCGCCGGGGCCATGCTGGTGATCATCGACTCCTCCGAGCCCGGCGCCGCACCGTCCGACCCGGTGCGGGCCAACGCGATGGAGCACCCGGACCTACCCGGCCCGGAACATGACAGCGCCGGGCCCGACAGCGCCGGCTGAGCATGGCTGCACAGGACGATGGCTCGCGTGCTAAACACGGAGCAGATGCCCAAGGCCGCTACGGCCCGCCACCCTGCTTCATGAGGCGCCCATGCTGACCCGACGCACCCTGATCGCCGCCACCGCCAGCCTTGCAGCGTTCCCCGCCTTGGCGGCTGACGACCGCATGGGCGACCGCCAACTCGGCCAGCCCGACGCGCCGGTGACGATGCAGGAATGGTTTTCGCTGACCTGCACGCACTGCGCCGCCTGGTCGAAGGAGGTTTTCCCCGAGGTGAAGGCCAAGCTGATCGACACCGGCAAGCTGCGCTACGTGTACCGGGATTTTCCACTCGACCAGGTGGCCCTGACCGCCGCCATGGTGGCGCGCGCCCTGCCGGCCATCCGCTACGAGGCGTTCGTGACCAACCTGCTTGCGACGCAGGACCGCTGGGCGTTCGCTCGCGGCGTGAACCCCAACGAAGAGCTGTTCAAGCGCGCCGCCCTGGCCGGGATGCCGCGGGCGCTGTTCGACAGCACGGTCGCCGACGAGGCGCTCCGCTCCGACATCCTGAACGAGCAACAGGTCGGCGTGGACAAGTACAAGGTCGATAGCACCCCCACCTTCGTCGTGGGCGAGAAGTCCCTCCACGGCGGCGAGCAGCCCTATGCCACTATCGCCAGTCTGGTCGCCGCAGCGAGCTAGGCGTTGCCCGTCGCGTTCAGCCGGCTGCGCATCGCCGGGTTCAAGAGCTTCGCCGAGCCGCAGGTGGTGGAGATCCTGCCGGGGCTGACGGGCGTGGTCGGCCCCAACGGCTGCGGCAAGTCCAACGTGGTGGAGGCGCTGCGCTGGGCTATGGGCGAGAGCAGCGCCCGCTCCCTGCGGGGCGGCGAGATGGACGACGTGATCTTCGCCGGCACCGCCGGCCGCCCGAGCCGCAACTTGGCCGAGGTGGTGCTGACGCTGGAGAACGCGGCCGGCGCCGCGCCGCCGCCGTTCCACGAGAGCCACGAGCTGCAGATCAGCCGCAAGATCGAGCGAGGCGGCGGCAGCGCGTTCCGGCTGAACGGCCGCGAGGTGCGGGCGCGGGACGTGCAGACGCTGTTCGCGGACCTGGCCAGCGGCGCGCGGTCCTCCGCCATGGTCAGCCAGGGCCGCGTCGGCGCCATCATCAACGCCCGCCCCGACGAACGCCGCGCCGTGCTGGAGGAGGCGGCCGGCATCACCGGGCTGCACGCCCGGCGGCACGAGGCGGAGCTGAAGCTGCGCGCGGCCGAGGCCAACCTGGAGCGCGCGGAGGATCTGCGCAGCCAGCTCGACGGCCAGCTGGCGGCCCTGCAACGCCAGGTCCGCCAGGCCGAGCGGTGGCGCATCCTGACCACCGCCGTCCGGGATGCCGAGGCCGAGCTGCTCTGCATCGCCCGGACCCGCGTGGAGGCGGCCCGCGCCGCGGCGGCGCAGGCCCTGGCAGCGGCCAAGCTGGCGGTGGCGGCCACAAGCGAGGCGGCGCGGGCGGCGGCGGCTGAGGCAACGGAGTGCGCGGCGGCGGTGGGGCCGCTGCGCGCCACGGAGGCCACCGCGCGGACGGCGCTGGAGCGCCATCGGGTCGTGCGCGAGCAGCTGGACGCCGAGGCCGCCCGCATCCGGCAAGCCGTGACGGACGCCACCGCCCGCCAGGCCCAGGTGGCGCGGGACCTGAAGCACGCCGAGCAGGTCAGCGCCGATGCCGGTTCGGCGGCGGCGCGGCTGGCCGCCGAGGATAGGCGGCTGGGCGAGGCCGACCTGGGCGCATCCGGCCGCCAACAGGCTGCGGAGGCGGAAGCTGCGGCAGCGTGGACGGCGGCCCAGCAGGCCGAGGCGGCGGCGGCGGCGGCCATGCAGCGCGCGGCGGAGCTGACGGCCCGCGGCCAGGCACTGGCGCAAGCGCTGGCGCAGGCGGAGAGCCGGGCCAAGCGGCTTGCCAGCCAGGCCGCGCAATTCCGTGCGGAGCATGACCGGGCGATGGCCGCGCAGGTCGATCCGGCCACCCTCGCGCAGGCGGCAAGCGCCGCGGCGGAGGCTGGGACGCAGGCGCACCAGGCGCGGGATCGGCAGGATGCGGCGGAGCGGGCGCGGGTGGCCGCCGCCGAGCGCCTGGCGCAGGCCCGGCAACGCGACGGCACGGCCGCCGCCGCCCACGCCAAGGCCGCCGCCGAGGTGAACGCGCTGACCGAGATCCTGGGCGTCAAGGACGGCGAGCGTTGGCCGCCCATGGTGGACGCGCTCACCGTGCCCCCCGGCCTCGAAGCCGCCCTGGGGGCCGCCCTCGGCGAGGAGCTGGGCGCCGCAGCCGACCCGGCGGCGTCCCGCCACTGGCGCGAGATGCCGCCGCTGCCAGCCGGCCACCCTCCCGCCACGCCGCTCGCCGCCCTTGTTTCCGGCCCCGCCGCCCTGCAACGCGCTCTAGGCGGGATCGGGCTGGTGCAGGACGATGCCGAGGGGGATGACCACCACCACCGCCTGACCGCCGGGCAAAGCCTGGTGTCCCCGGCCGGCGCGGTGTGGCGATGGGACGGCTACACCATCCGCGCCGGAACGCCGACGGCGGCCGCGGTCCGGCTGCGGCAGCGCAATCGCCTGCACGGCCTGCGCGCCCACTCGGCCGAAACCCAGGGCGCTGCGGCACAGGCCGCACTGGACCGCCAGGCGGCAGAGGCAGCCGACAAGGCCGCAACCGGCGAGGAAGCCGCCGCCCGGCTCGCGCGCCGGGACGCGCAGCAGCGTTGGGAGCACGCCCGGGCCGAGGCCGCCCGCTTGGCAGCACAGGCCGAAGCGGCCAGGGCCAAGCTGGTGGCCGCGACCCAGCAGCGCAATCGCCTAGCGCCGGAGCTGGCAGAGGCGGAACAGGCCCTGGCCACGCTGGCAGCTGAGCGCGCCGCCATGCCGGACCTGACGATGCTGCGCCAATCCGTGGAGCGGACCCGGACAACCCTGGCCGCAGAGCGCGCGCGGGAGGGGGCGGCGAACGCGGCGCTGCGGGACGGCGTGCGCGAGGCTTCCACCCGGACCGCGCGGCTGAAGGCGATCGCGGCCGAGGCAACGGAGTGGCGGTCCCGCGCCGCCGACGCTGGCAGCCGCGTGACGGACTTGCGGGCCCGCGCCGGGGAAGCTGACGCAGAGATGGCCCGGTTGCAGGCAGGCCCCGCCGCCATGGCCGGGCGCGCCGCCGAGGCCGTGGCGTCCCTGGCCGCTGCGGAAGACGAGCACCGCCGGGTCGCCGCGGCGCTGGGGGCCGCCATCGCCGCGGACAGCAGCGCCACGGCGGCCGCGCGGTCTGCGGAGGCTGCCGCCTCATCGGCGCGGGAGAGCCTGGTGCGGGCGGAAGCGACTTCAGGCCAAGCCGACCACGCCTGGGGCACGGTCGCCGAGCGCATCCTGGAACGGCTGGGCGCCAACCCTGCCCTGCCGCCCGCGCCCGGCGATGTGTCGGTGGAGGCCGAGGAGCGAGCCCGCCGCCGGCTCGACCGGCTGGCGCGGGAGCGGGAGGAGATGGGCCCGGTAAACCTGCGCGCGGCGCTGGAGGTAGAAGAGGTCGAGGCCCGCATGGGTGCTATCGCCAGCGAGAAGGACGCTTTGGGCACCGCCATTGCCAAGCTGCGCGGCTCCATCGGCCACATCAACCGCGAGGGCCGGGAGCGGCTGGGGCAGGTGTTCACGCAGGTGGACCGGCATTTCCAGGCGCTGTTCGCCCGCATGTTCGGCGGTGGCAAGGCGCATCTGGCGCTGGTCGGCTCGGAGGATCCGTTGCAGGCGGGCTTGGAGATTTATGCCCAGCCGCCGGGCAAGAAGCTGGCCGCGCTCTCCCTGCTGTCCGGCGGGGAGCAGGCGCTGACGGCGCTGTCGCTGATCTTCGCCGTGTTCCGCTGCAACCCGGCGCCGGTCTGCGTGCTGGACGAGGTGGACGCGCCGCTGGACGACGCCAACGTGGAGCGGTTCTGCAGCCTGCTGGGCGAGATGGTGCGCGAGACCGGCACCCGGTTCCTGGTGGTGACGCACCATCACCTGACGATGGCGCGGATGGACCGGCTGTATGGCGTGACGATGCAGGAGCGCGGGGTGTCGCGGCTGCTGTCGGTGGATTTGACGCGGGCGGCGGAGATGGTGGAGCAGCGGGCGGCGGCGGAGTGACTGTGCGGCGGTGCAGAGCCAGGATTTACCCGGGCGCTGCATCTGCCCCAGAACACATGACTCTCACCCGCCCCCTGTCACCTGCCAAGTCCCCGCCGCATACTCCCCGATCGTGCGGTCTGAGCTGAACCAGCCCATGTGCGCCGTGTTCAGCACCGCCGAGCGCCACCAAGCCGCCGGGTCGCGCCATTTCGCATCCACCATCTCCTGCGCCTTGTCGTAGGCGGCGAAGTCGGCGCAGACGAAGAACGGGTCCGCGTGCGCCAGCCGGTCGGCCAGGGCGGCGTAGCGGGACGGCTCCTCCGGGCTGAACACGCCGGTGCGCAGCGCCTCGATCACGTCGCGCAGGGCGGGGCAGGCGTCGATGGCGTCGGTCGCGTCCAGCGCGCGGTTGGCGCGGCGGGCTTCCACCTCGTCGGTGGTCATGCCAAAGATGAACATGTTGTCGGTGCCCACCCGCTCGCGAATTTCCACGTTGGCGCCGTCCAGCGTGCCGATGGTCAGCGCGCCGTTGAGCGCCAGCTTCATGTTGCCGGTGCCGCTCGCCTCCATGCCGGCGGTGCTGATCTGCTCCGAGAGGTCGGCGGCGGGGATCAGCACCTCAGCCAGGCTCACGTTGTAGTTCGGCATGAACAGCACTTGCAGCAGGCCGCGCGCCGTCGGGTCCCGGTTCACCACCCGCGCCACATCGACCGAGAGGCGGATGATCTGCTTGGCCAGCGTGTAGGATGGGGCGGCCTTGCCGGCGAAGAACTTGACCCGGGGTCGCCAGTCCCGCGTCGGCTGGGCGCGGATGGCGTTGTACTGGCTGATCGCGTGCAGCACGTTAAGCAATTGCCGCTTGTATTCGTGGATGCGCTTGATCTGCACGTCGAACAGCGCCTCCGTGTCGATGGCGACGCCCAGCTGCGCCGCAGCCAGCCGGGCCACCGCTTCCTTGCGGGGGAAGCGCTGGCGGCGGAACGCCTCGCGGAACCCGGCGTCCTCAGCATGCGGCGCAAGGTCCTCCAGCGCCGCGGGGTCGCGCAGCACGCGGTCGCCCAGCGTGTCCACCAGCAGCTGCGTCAGCCCCGGGTTGGTCTGGTGCAGCCAGCGGCGGAAGGTGATGCCGTTGGTGCGGTTGACGATGCGGCCGCCCACCGCCTGGTCCAGGTCGTGGAAGGTGGTGCGGCGCATCAGGTCCGTGTGCAGGGCAGACACGCCGTTGACGGAGTGGCTGCCCAGGAAGGCGAGGTGGCCCATGCGGACCCGGCGGCCGCTCGCCTCGTCGATCAGGCTCAGGGCGGCCAGCAGTCGGTCATCCGCGCCAGCGGCACGCTGGGTGTCCAGGTGGCGGGCGTTCAGCAGGTAGATGATCTGCATGTGCCGCGGCAGCAGGCGCTCCAGCAGCAGCACCGGCCACATCTCCAGCGCCTCGGGCAACAAGGTGTGGTTGGTGTAGCTGATGCAGCCTTGCGTGATGGTCCAGGCCTGCTCCCATCCCAGGCCGTGCACGTCCATCAGCAGCCGCATCAGCTCGGCGATGCCGATGGCAGGATGCGTGTCGTTCAGCTGGATGGCCACGTATTCGGCCAGGTTGCTGACCGTGCCGTGCTCGACCAGGTGGCGGCGCAGCAGGTCCTGCAAGCTGGCGGAGGCGAAGAAGAACTCCTGCCGCAGCCGCAGCTCCTGGCCGGCTGAGCTGTCGTCGCCGGGGTAGAGCACCCGGCTGACCGCCTCGGCCCGCACCCGGTCAGTCAGCGCGCCCACGTGGTCGCCGCGGTTGAACGCGTCCAGCATCAGCGGGTCGGCGGCGCGGGCGGACCACAGGCGCAGGGTGTTGGCGTGGGCGCCGCCATAGCCGATGACGGGGGTGTCGAACGCGACGGCGAATAGCGTCTCGGCCGGGTTCCAGGTGTAGGCGGTGCGGCCGCCCTCCGTCGCGGCAGACACGCTGCCGCCGAAGCCCACGCCGTAGGACAGCTCGGGCCGCTGGAACTCCCACGGGTTGCCGGCGGTCAGCCAGTCCTCCGGCTGCTCCTGCTGCCAGCCGTCGCGGATGGATTGGCGGAACAGGCCGTGGTCGTAGCGGATGCCGTAGCCGAAGGACGGGATGCCCAGCGTGGCCATGCTTTCCATGAAGCAGGCCGCCAGCCGGCCCAGGCCGCCGTTGCCCAGCGCCGCATCCGGCTCGATCGCGCGCAGGTGGTCGAGATCGACACCCTCGCGGGCCAGGGCGCTGTGCAGCGCGCCGATGATGCCAAGATTGCCTGCGGCGTCGAACAGCAGCCGGCCGATCAGGAACTCCAGCGAGAAGTAATGCACCCGCTTGGCGCCCCGCGCCCGCGCGCTGGCCGCCGAGGTCGCCCAAGTGTCAACGATCCGGTCCCGCACGGCGAGCGCGGTGGCCACGAACCAGTCCCGCTGGCTGGCGCGGTTCGGCGTCTTGCCCTGGCTGTACAGCAGCTTGGCGACGATGGCGTCGTGCAGCTCGTCCGCGGTGCGGTCGATCGCGGGTTCGGTCGGCATGTCCATCGGGCTGCTCCCAGGCTGTGGCCCCGCACCATGGCACGAAATGGTTGTCAGGTCAGTTACCGGCAGCTGCGGCGGCATCTCCTTTTTGCCCGGCAGGTGCCCTATATCGTGCACCAGCCTTGGAGTTGACTGCCATGTTCCGTCTTCGGCTCTTCACAGCTGCCTTTGCCGTCGCCGTGGCGCTCGCGCCGGGGCTGGCCCTGGCGCGGGCTGGCGGCGGTTCGTCCATGGGCAGCCGCGGCGGGTTCACCTATTCCGCGCCACCGTCCACCAGCGTGTCGCCGTTCTCAGCCGCTCCCATGCAGCGCAGCTTCACGCCGCGGCAGGAGCCGTCCTTCGGGACGCCGTCCCCGGCGTTCGGCGGCGGCTACAACGGCTATGGCGGGCGCAGCGCGTTCTCCTCCGGGCTGATGGGCGGGCTGCTCGGGGCGGGGCTGGGCGGCATGCTGTTCGGCCGCGGCATGTTCGGCGGCATCGACGGCGGCGGCAGCATCATCGGGCTGCTGATCCAGCTGGCGTTGATCCTCTTCATCGGGCGCTGGGTGCTGCGGCTGGTGATGTCGCGCCAGCCGATGCTGGCAGGGCTTGGCGGACGCAGCAGCGGATCAGGCGGCGCGGCGGGAACCGGCCTGTTCGGCGGCGCCCGGGCTGCGCCGCCCACGATCGCGATCAACCCGGCCGACTACCAGGCCTTCGAGCAGTTGCTCAAGGCGATGCAGGCGGCCTGGAGCGCAGAGGACCTAAACGCCCTGCGCTCGATCTCGACGCCAGAGATGGCCGGGTATTTTGGCGAGCAACTGGCCGCGCTGCGGAGTCGCGGGCTGCGCAACACCGTTACGGACGTGCGCCTGCAAAAGGGCGACCTCGCGCAGGCCTGGGCCGAGGGGCAGCGGGACTATGCGACGGTGGCCATGTGCTTCGCCATGATCGACGTGACGCGGGACGGCCAGAACCGGGTGGTGGATGGCAGCCTGACAGAGGAGCAGGTCATCACGGAGGTGTGGACCTTCGTCCGCAGCCGCGGCGGGCGCTGGATCCTGTCAGCGATCCAGCAGGCCCGCTGAAATCATCCTGAGCGGCCCCGTGGCCGCTACGCGCGCGAGCAGGGCATGGCGTGCCCGGCCGGCTTCGCGCGCCAGGGCGACCAGCCCGGCTACCTGCCCCGGGTGGCGCAGCAGCGAGGCGATCAAGGCGGCAGCCTTGATGCGACCCCCCGCATCGAGCGCTCCCAGGGCGGCAGGCGGCAGGGTGCGATGGGCCGGGTCGCAGATGGCGCGCAGCACGGCAAACGGGATGCCACGCCGGGCCGCGACCTGCGCCACTGCGCCACTTTCCATGTCGGCTGCGATGGCCCCGGTCTGACGCCAGGCCGCATCCTTCGCATCACGGGTCGCGATGATCTCGGTTGTTGCCAGCAGGATGCCGGCCGGCTCGCCCAACAGGGCGGCGAGCGCCGAGTCGGCCGCCCATGACTGGTCCCCCGACAGCACGGTTACCGGCACGATCACCGCGCCCGCCTCAAGCGCCGGTGACAGGCCGCAGGCTAGGCCGAAGCTGAGCAGGGCGTGGGCTCCTTGGCCCGCCAGGCGCTCCGCAGCGGCTGCAGCGCCGTCCGTGCTGCCGCCGCCGATTCCGACCAGACCGCCTAGCCCCCGGGCAAGCCGCGCCTCGGCCGCCAAGCCCACAACGATGCCGAGCAGAGTTTTACAGTCCCAGGGCGACCCGGTGCGTGGCCGTCTGCCGCAGGTTGCGGTAGCGCGCCAGGGCGAGCAACGGGAAGAACAGCCGGTAGCCGTGGTAGCGCAGGTAGAACACGCGGGGGAACCCCACGGCGGTGTAGGGCGCCTCGTCCCACTCGCCCGCCGCCGTCTGGGTGCGGCGCAAATACTCGATGCCGCTGGCGACCGCCGGATTGTTGACCTCGCCGGCCGCCATGAGGCCGAGCAACGCCCAGGCGGTCTGCGACGGGGTGCTGCGGTGGTAGTGGCCGTGCGGCGCGTCGCCGTAGGACTCCTCGTCCTCGCCCCAGCCGCCGTCGCTGCGCTGGCACGCGAGCAGCCAGCAAGCGCCCTTGCGGATGGCCAAGTCGGTGAGCGGCAGGCCGACCGCGTTGAGCGCGCACAGGGCGGACCAGGTGCCGTAGATGTAGTTGGTTCCCCAGCGGCCGAACCAGCTGCCATCCTCCTCCTGCTGCCCCAGCAGGTAGGCAAGCGCCCGGCGGATCACGGGTTCCTGCCGCGCGTGGCCCAGCTCCGCCAGGAACGACACGCAGCGCGCCGTCACGTCCACGGTCGGCGGGTCCAGCAACGCGCCATGGTCGGCGAACGGGATGTGGTTGAGGAATTGGTAGTCGTTATCGACGTCGAAAGCGCCCCAGCCGCCGTTGCTGCTTTGCATGCCGATGATCCAGTCCCGTGCGCGGGCCACCGCCTCCGGGTGCTCCCGGGTGCGGTGCAGCAGCATGGCGACCACGGCGGTGTCGTCCACGTCGGGGTAGTGCGCATTCTCGTACTGGAAGGCCCAGCCGCCGGGCAGCAGATCGGGCCTGGACCAGGCCCAGTCGCCGCGCACGGCCGTCACCTGCCGCCCTGCCAGCCAGTCGCACGCGGCGGCGACCACCGGCGAGCGGTCCCCGTCGGCCTCGGCCATGGCGAGGCCGGCCAGCCCCGTGTCCCAGATCGGCGACAGGCAGGGCTGGCAATAGGCACGGTCCGGCTCGATCCGCAGCAGCCGGCGGATGGCGGCCCAGGCGGTGGCGGCGTGCGGGTGGTCGGCGGGGTAGCCCAGCACGTCGAACATCATCAGGCTGTTCGCCATGGCCGGGTAGATCGCCCCAAGCCCGTCCTCGCCGTTCAGCCGCTCGACCGTGAAGGCCACCGCGGCGTCGATGGCGCGCCGCCGGGCGCTGGCGGGGAAGAAGCGCACCAGCGGACGCAGCAAGCTGTCCAGCCACTTGAAGGCGATGCCCCAGGATGAGCGGTACGGCCCGCGAATCCAGTCCTTCACCTGGTCCGGCGGGGTGCGGAACAGCTCGGCGATGCCGACGCCGCGCGGGTTGCGGGCCTGCGGCCGCAGCGTCATCAGCACCACGAGCGGCACCATGACGGTGCGCGACCAGTACGACACCTTGGAGATGTGAAAGAAGAACCAGCGCGGCAGGTTCATGATCTCGACCGGCATGACCGGCACGGCGCGCCACGGCACCTGGCCGAACAGGGCCAGCTGGATGCGGGTGAACACGTTGGTGCGCTCCGCCCCGCCCATCGCCAGGATTTGCCCCCGCGCCCGGGCCATGTGCGGCGCTTCGGCCAAGTCGCCGACGGCCTTCAGCGCGAAGTAGGCCTGCACGCTGGCCGAAAGGTCGGACGCGCCGTCATGGAACAGCGGCCAGCCGCCATCCGCGCCCTGGATGCTGCGGAGGTAAGCGCCCATCTTGGCTTGCAACGCCGGGTCGATCCGGTCGAGGTAATGTTCCAGCAGGACATAGCCGGCGGGGATGGTGGCATCGGCCTCCAACTCGAACAGCCAGTGGCCGTCGGCGGCTTGCTGGTCGCACAGCGCGGCCTGGGCGGCGTCGATCGCGCTTTGCAGGGCATCTGGTTCGAGGCGGACTAACGTTTCGCTCGGCATCATCCATCCAGGCTCAAGCGGCGGATCGCAGCGCCGCAGCAGCTATGTGTCCCGACCTGATTGCCCCCTCGATGGTCGCGGGCAGGCCGGTGTCCGTCCAGTCCCCCGCCAACGCGAGGTTCGCGAGGCCGGTGCGCGCGCCCGGCCGCTTGCGGTTCTCCGCAGGGGTGGCGGCAAAGGTCGCGCGCTTCTCCTTTACGACACGCCAGGGCGGCAACGGGCTCGCAATCCCGAGAGCGGCCGCCACTTCCGGCCATACTGTTGCCGCCAAGTCACTCGCGGCCCGCTCGACCAGGCGGTTGGCGGCGCTGATGGTGACGGACACGACGCCGGGCTTGATGAAAACCCACTCCGCCGTTCCGCCCAGCAACCCAATGAAGCCAACCGGATGCGGCGGCGCATCGAAGCGGTAGTGCAGGTTCACGATCGACTCGAAGGCCTCCGGCGCTTGCAGATCGGGCAGCAAGGACTGTGCCACGGGAGGCGGCACGGCCAGGACGACGCCATCCCCGCCAACCTCCACCGGGCCGAGGCTGGTGGCGATATGCTGCACCCGGCCATCCGCCGCCGGCAGCGCCATCACCCGGCATCCGGTGCGGATGGTGGCGCCGGCCTGGCGCAGGGCGGCGATGGCCGGGTCGATGAAGGTGGCGGACAGGCCCTCGCGCGGGAAGGCAGGGACGCAGGCGCTGCCGCCGCGCGCCAGGGTCTCGCGCATCACGGCGCCCATCAGCCGGGCGCTGCCGGTCGCCGGGCTGGTGTTGAGGGCGGCGATCACCAACGGCTCGATCAGCCGGTCGTTCAGGGCGCCCGGTGGCATCAGCTGCGCCACCGTGGCCTCCGGGCCGGCGAACAGCACCGCCAACAGCCCGGCGAACTCCCGCAAGCGGGCGCCCGGCACGGCGCGGCTGGGCACGAAGATCCACCAGGGCAGCGGCCCGGCATTCGGCCGCACCGTCCAGCTCCGGCCGGTCTGCAGGTCGTGGAACGGGAACATCGCCGTGCGGGGGCCGGCCAAGGTGTCCTCGGCCCCGATGCGGCGCAGGAACGCCGCGATGGTGCGGTTGCCGGACAGCCAGAGGTGGTTGCCGTTGTCGATGCGGCAGCCGAGCTCCTTGTCGTGGTAGGAGCGGCAGCGCCCGCCGGCGGCCGGCCCGGCCTCGTAGAGGGTCACGGCATGGCCAGCGTCGGCCAACGCCAGCGCCGCAGCCAGCCCCGCCATACCCGCGCCGATGACGTGGGCATGCGTCATAGCATGTGCCGGCCGACGATCCACAGCTTGCGCCACTTCGGCAGGGTCACGGCACTGTGCAGGTCGGTCCAGCCACGCGCCTCCAGCTTGGCCAGCAGGGCGGCATAGGTGGCGCCCATGATCCGGGCAGGTCGCATGGCGCGCGGGTCGCAGGACCGCATGGCGGCGTCGGCCAGGCGGAAGCGGCGGCGCGCCTCGGCCGCCACGCGCCGGCACACCAACGGTAGGGCCGGGGAAGCGAGCGCGCCGCGAGGGTCGTGCGGCACGCCGGCCGCGTCCAGCCATTCGCGCGGCAGGTAAAGCCGGCCGCGGCCAGCGTCCTCCGCGAGGTCGCGCAGGATGTTGGTCAGTTGCAGCGCCCGGCCGAGCGAGAACGCCACGGCGTCCGCCTGCGCCGAGCCGTCCCCGAAGGCGCGCACGGATAGGCGGCCGACGGCGGCGGCGGCCCGGTCGCAATAGGTGTCGAGCGTCGCCAGGCTGGGGGCGGCGATGACCGTCTCCGCATCCATCTGCATGCCGTCGATCACCGCCAGGAAATCCTCCTGCCGCAGCCCATAGCGCCTGACCATGCCCGCCAGCACCCGGGTGACGGCGTCGCGGGGCTGGCCGGCGTAGAGCGCGGCCACGGCGGCGCGCCACTCGTCGAGCCGTCCGCGCTTGATCGCCATGTCCGCCGGCTCGTCGGCGATGTCGTCCACCAGGCGGCAGAACGCGTAGATGGCATACAGCGCCGAGCGGCGGTCAGCCGGCAGGATGCGCATGCCGCGATAGAACGAGGTGCCCGCCTGCTGCACGATGCGCTCGACGGCCAGCATGTCGGTGTGGTCGGCCAGCATCACCGCAGCCTCGGCAGGGCGAGCAGGATGCTGCGCACCACGTCGCCGCGCCGCAGCTTGACCCGGCGGGCCAGCGGGTCCTCCCGCCGCAGCCGGCCGGCGAGGCGGCCGGCCAGGTTGGCGATCACCGCCGTCTCGATGCGCAAGCGCCGGTCCCGCACGCGGGCGGGCAGCCCGGCCCCGGTGCGGTTGAGCGCGTCCGTTCGGTCCAGCAGCCGGTCCAGCACCCGGCGCAGGCCAGGGCTGGCTGCGCTGGCCGTGAGCGCCGCAGTGTCCACGCCCGCCTCGGCCAGCATGTCCTGCGGCAGGTAGCAACGATCGATCTCATGCAAGTCCCGGGCGCAATCCTGCAAGTGGTTGAGCACCTGCAACGCGGCGCACAGCGCGTCCGAGGGTTGGTACGTTGCCCGTTGCTCCCCGTGCAGGTCCAGCACGTGGCGGCCGACCGGCATGGCGGAGATGCGGCAATAATCCAGCAGCTCCTCCCAGCTCGCGTAGCGGGTCTTGGCGGCGTCCTGCCGGAAGGCGGCCAGCAGGTCCAGCGAGTGCTGGGGCGTGACGCCGGTCTGCGCCAAGCTCTCGCGCAGCCGCCGGGCCGTGGGGGCGCCATCCTGGGCGTCCCCCACCAGCACCGCCGCCATGGTGTGGAGGCGCGCCAGCTTCTCGGGCGCAGGCAAGGTGGGGCTGTCGGCGATGTCGTCGGCGTTGCGGGCGAAGTCATAGAAGGCGTGCACGTGCGGGCGCAGCGCTGGGCGGATCAGGCGGGAGCCGACCGGGAAGTTCTCGTCCGTCCTGCCCTTGCCGGAGGGCGTCTCGACCGACGCGCTCACGCGTTGACCGCCAAGGAGGCGCTCACGCGCCGGCTTCCCGGTAGGCCCGGCGCTTCCACACCACGCCGCGGCCGCGATGGTGGTCCACGGCGGAGCCGATCGTGGCCGCCATGTAGAAGCTGGCCACCAGCGGTAGGGCAAGCGCCCAGAGCGGCGACTGGCGGAACCGGCGCAGGGTGGGCACGAAGCTCGCGGCCGAGCCGGCCCAGGCGGCCAGCCCCGCCCAGCGCGCCAGGCCGTGGCCGAACAGCGCGGCTGCCGGCGGCGCCAGCCAGACCAGCGCCAGCCCGGCGACCGTCCCCGCTAGGATCACCGGGGAGAAGCGCAGCTGCACATAGGCGGTGCGGGCCACCATGCGCCACACGTCGGCCGCCGCCGGATACGGACGCACGGAGCGTGCCAGCTGGCTGTGCCCCAGCCAGATCGGGCCGCCGCGCTTGACGGCGGTGGCCAGCGCCACGTCGTCGATCAGCGCGCCGCGTATGGCCTCGATGCCGCCGATCCGGTCCAGCGCCGTGCGCCGGGCCAGCATGGTTCCGCCGGCGGCCGCGGCCGTGCGGCGGCGCGGGTCATTCACCCGAGCGAAAGGATAGAGCAGCTGGAAGAAGAACACGAAGGCCGGCACCAGCGCGCGCTCGGCGGGGCTGGCGCAGCGCAGCTCCACCATCTCCGACACCAAGTCCAGCCAGCCGGCTTCCAGCTTGGCGACCAGGGTGGCGACGTGCGCCGGGTCATGCACGATGTCCGCGTCGCACAGCAGCACCAGGGGCGCGGCGGTGTGGGCCACGCCCTGCGCCACGGCCCACAGCTTGCCGCTCCACCCGGCAGGCCGGTCCTGGCCCTCGACCACCTGCAACCGTGGGTCGGCCAGGGCATGCGCGATGGCGGCGGTGCCGTCGCTGCTGCGGTCATCGACCAGGATGACGCGCAGCGGCCCGGGGTAGTCCTGCGCCAGCAGGGAGGACAGGCTGCGGCCGATGCACTCCGCCTCGTCCCGCGCGGGGATCACCACATCGACGGCTGGTGCGGCAACCGGCATGGCGGCGGTCAGGCTGGGCCCGGCGGACCAGAAGCGGCCATGCCCGGCGAGCAGGTAGGCCCAGGCGGCCAGGGCGAGCAGGGCGAGCAGCGTCATGCCGGCACCCGGTTCCGGAACCAGGCCACTGCGTCCTGCACCGCCTCAGCAGCCGGGCGCGGCGCGTAGCCCAACTCGGCGCGCGCCCTGGCGGAGGAGAAAAACATCTTTTTCCGCGCCATCGCCAGGATGTCCCGCGTCACCACCGGCTCGATGCCGAACGCCCGCGCCAGACCCTCGCTCGCCAGCGCCACCGGGTACAGCGCGGCGTGCGGCAGCTTGACCCGGGGCGGCTTGCGGCCAGCGATGCGGGCGACCAGCGCCAGCAGGTCCGCCATGCCGAGGTCCTCGCCGCCCAGGATGTAGCGCTCCCCCACCCGGCCGCGCTCCAGCGCCAGGGCGTGGCCCTCTGCCACGTCGTCCACGTGCACCACGTTCAGCCCGGTATCGACGTAGGCCGGCATCCGCCCGGCGGCCGTGTCGGCGATCATCTTGCCGGTGGGGGTGGGCTTGATGTCCCGTGGCCCGACGGGCGCGCTGGGGTTGACCACCACCACGGGCACGCCCGCGCGCGCCAATTCCAGCACGGCCTGCTCGGCCAGGTACTTGGACTGCTTGTAGGTGCCGATCACCTTGTCCAGCGAGACGGGCGTGTCCTCCGTGCCCGGCGTGCCGTCCCCCACCAGGCCCAGGGCCGCCACGCTGCTGCAATAGACCATGCGCTCCGCTCCGGCGCGGTGCGCGGCCAGCAACAGGGCGCGCGTGCCCGCGACGTTGGCGGCGTTCATGGCCGCTGGGTCCGGCACCCAGAGCCGGTAGTCCGCAGCCACGTGCGCGATCACGCGGCAACCCGCCACGGCGCGCTCCAGGGACGCAGCGTCCTTCAGGTCCCCCACGACGATTTCGGCTGGCAGCCCCTCGATGTTGCTGCGGTCGCTGCCTTCCCGCACCAGCAGGCGCAACTGGTGGCCACGGGCAAGCAGGACGCGGGCGACTGCGGAGCCAACGAATCCAGTAGCGCCGGTCACGAGGGTGAGGCCTTGCATCACCTGCCAGGGCTACAGCAGCCGATGGCGACGGTCCAGCCTCGCCGCCCGGACTCGGTTCCGGTCAGTAGTAGCCATACGGATGCGGACGGTAATATCCGTAGCGCGGCCCGTAAGGCACGACGATGCAGCCTGACAAGGCAATCGCGATGGCAAGCGCACCCACGACCTTGGCACAGCGCTTGATGGTTGACGTCGGCATTTCATCCCTCCTTGGACACCTTCAAAATAGTGTGGGCGCGAAACAGCGACGGCTCGCTATGTGAAGAAGTGTGAGAACCCGTCCAGCCTGGCTGCCTCGCCATTACGTGAACAAAGTTCTTTGGCGCAGAATACGATTGCGTTAGAGTAGGCGCGAAATCGCACGCAAGTAGGCGCTTGATGGGACGGAACGCGGCGGCCGCACCGGATGTTCTCAGCGTCTCCGATCCATCGGAGCAGCAGGACTTGGCCGTCCTGCAACGTTCCGGCCTGTTCGAGGGTGAGTGGTTCACCGCCCGCAACACGGACGTTCCCGGCGGCAGCCACGCCGTGCTGGTGCACTGGCACCGCTATGGCTGGCAGGAAGGCCGTTGGCCCAACCCGTATTTCGACCCGACGTACTACCGCAGCCGCAACCCCGATTGCACGGGCAACCCGCTGCTGCACTACATCCAGCAAGGCGAGGCCGCCGGCCGCCGGCCGGTGGCGCATTTCGACCCGGCCTGGTACCGCACGCACCACGCCGTGCCGGTCAACGAGCTGTGCCTGGCCCATTACCTGCGCCAGCGATGCACCCCCCTCGTCAGCCCGCTCGCCGAGTTCGACGCTGCGTTCTACTTGCGCGAGAACCCGGACGTGGCCGCCGCCGGCATGGACCCGATGGAGCACTACCTGGTGCGCGGCGCCAGCGAGGGCCGCATGCCGTGCCCGCGCTTCAATCCGAAGCGTTGGGGCGGGGCGGGGCTGCACCCAAACCCCTTGCTCGGGCTGCTGCGCTGGCGGGAGGAGGGAGGGCTGGACACGGGCGCCCCCAACATCGCCGACGAGGTGCGGCGCAACACCCGCCCGGCCGCCGGGTTCGAGGCGGTGCAGGCGCTGCCGCCGGGCCTGCCGCGCCGGGCCATGCTGCTGGCCTACTACCTGCCCCAGTTCCACCCGGTGGCGGAGAACGACGCCTGGTGGGGCAAGGGCTTCACCGAATGGACCAGCCTGGGCCGCGCGCTGCCGCGTTTCGCCGGGCACTATCAGCCGCGCATCCCGCGCGACCTGGGCCACTACCGGCTGGACGGCAGCGACACGCTGCGCCGCCAGGCCGAGCTGGCGCGCGGCGCGGGGCTGCACGGCTTCGTGTTCTACTTCTACTGGTTCAACGGCCGCCGCCTGCTCGAAGCCCCGCTGGAGGCGCTGCTGGCCGACCGCGGCATCGATCTGCCGTTCTGCCTCATGTGGGCCAACGAGAACTGGTCCCGCCGCTGGGACGGCTCCGACCACGAAGTGCTGATCAGCCAGGACTACCGCACCCGCGACGAGCCGGCGCTGATCGCCGAGTTCGCCCGGCACTTCGCCGACCCGCGCTACATCCGCCTGGGCGGCCGCCCCGTGCTGATGGTGTACCGCGCCCAACTGATCCCGGACACGGCGGCCACGGTGGACCGCTGGCGGCGGCTGTTCCGCACGGCGCACGGCGAGGACCCGCTGTTCATCATGGCGCAGAGCTTCGGCGCGCACGACCCGCGCCCCGCCGGCATGGACGCCGCCGTGGAGTTCCCGCCCCACAAGCTGACCAGCCGCACCCCGATGATCACGGACACGCTGCACGTGCTCGACCCGGCGTTCGACGCCGAGGTGTACGACTACGCCGCCATCGCGCGCGCCTCCGTCGAGGAGCCGCAGCCGGACTACCCCCTCATCAAGACGGCGGCGCCGGGCTGGGACAACGATCCGCGCCGGCAAGGCGCCGGCACCGTGCTGCACGGCGCTGACCCGGCGCTGTACCAGGCCTGGCTGGAGAACCTGATCGGCTTCGCCCGGCGCAACCCGATCGAGGGCGAGGCGGTCGTCTGCATCAACGCCTGGAACGAGTGGGCGGAGGGCGCCACGCTGGAGCCGGACGTGCACTGGGGCGGCGCGTTCCTCAACGCCACGGGCCGGGCTGCGGCTGGCTTGCCGGCGCCGGGCGTGCGCACCCGCATCCTGCTGGTGGGGCATGACGGCCTGGTCCATGGCGCGCAAACCCTGCTGCTGCGGCTCGGCCGGGCGCTGCGGGCGAACCATGGCGTGGACGTGGCTTTTCTGCTGCTCGCAGGCGGCCCGCTGGAGGCCGAGTGCCGCGCCGTGGCTCCCACCGTCGTCGCAGGCGGCCCCGACCAGCTGGACGCCCTCGTCCGGTCGGCGCGGGCGGCGGGCTGCACGGCGGCCATCGTCAACACCGCGGCCAGCGCCGGGATGGCCGCGGTGCTGGAACGCCACCAAATCCCGTTCGTGCTGCTGGTGCACGAGCTGCCGCGGCTGCTGCGGGAGAAGGGGCTGATCGGCGCGCTGCGGGAGGGCATGGCCCGCGCCCGCACCGTCGTGTTCCCGGCCGAGCTGGTGCGGGACCGCTGCTTGCAGGCACTGGGGACGGCGGCGGCGCACACCGCCATCCTGCCCCAGGGCGTGGAGGCGAAGCTGTCCGCGCTGGGTGCGCGCCAGGCCGTGCGCGCCGAGCTGCACGTTCCGCAGAACGGCATCCTGGCGCTCGGAATGGGCTACGCCGACCTGCGCAAGGGCTTCGACCTGTTCCTGCACGTGTGGCGGGCCATGCGGGACGACGGCGCGCCGGTCAGCTTCGCCTGGGCGGGCGGCATCGACCCGGCCACCGAGTCCCATTTCGGCGCCGAGATCGCGGCGGCGGAAGCCACGGGCTCGTTCCGTTTCCTGGGCCAGCGCGACGACCCAGCGGACCTGCTCGCCGCCGCCGACGTGTTCCTGCTCACCTCCCGCGAGGACCCGCTGCCCTCCGTCGTGCTGGAGGCTATGGCGAACGGCACGCCCGTGGTGGCGTTTGAGGAAACCGGCGGCGCGCCGGAGCTGCTGGCCCGCTTCGAGGCCGGACGCAGCGTCCCGCTGGGCGACGTGACGGCCATGGCGCGGGCGGCGGCGGCGCTGGCCGCCGGGTTCGGGCCGGAGCGCAAGCACGCCCTGGCCGCCGCCAGCCGCGCCGCGTTCCGCTTCGAAGGCTACAGCGCGGCGCTGCTGAAATTAGCCCGCCCCGGCCTGCTCTCGGTTTCGGTCGTGGTGCCGAGCTGCGACTATGGCCGCTACATGCCCTCCCGCCTGGCCTCCATCCTCGCCCAGTCCTACCCGGTGCGCGAGGTGATCGTGCTGGACGACGCCTCTACCGACGACAGCGTGGCGGCGGCGCGGCAGACGGCGCAAGCCTGGGGCCGGCGCGTCGAGGTGGAGGAGGGGACCCGGCGGTCCGGCTCCGTGTTCCGGCAGTGGCGGCGGGCGGCGGAGCGGGCGAGCGGCGACTGGCTGTGGATCGCCGAAGCGGACGACGAGGCCGACCCGGCGTTCCTCGCTGCGGTGGCGGAGGCGGCCGGACGCGCGCCGGACGCGGCCTTCGCCTTCTCCGACAGCTGCGCCATCGACGGGGCGGGCACCCTGCTGTGGCCGGACCACAAGGGCTATTACGGGCCTGCCGTGCTGGCGTCGGACGCGGTGTTCAGCGGGCCTGCTTTCCTGCGCGAGCACCTGGCCGAGCGCAACCTGATCCTGAACGTCAGCGGCGTGCTGTGGCGGCGCGCCGACCTGCTGGCCGCCCTGCGCCGCTGCGAGGCGGACCTGGCGCATTTCCGCGTGGCCGGAGACTGGCGCGTGTACGCCGAGGTGCTGGCTCGGCCGGGGGCGCAGGTGGCCTACGTGAGCCGCCCGCTGAACCGCCACCGCCGCCACGGCGCCAGCGTCACGGCGCGGCTTGGCGCTGCCGCCCACGTGGCGGAGGTGGCGCGAGTGCACGAGGTGGTCAGCCAACTGGTGGGGCCGGACCCGGCGCTGCGGCAGCGGCAGCGGCGGTATCGGCGCAGCTTGGTGAAGGGATCGGCGTAGGATTGGCTGCCGAAGGCTGGTAGGGCGCCATTGATGCCTGAACAAGAGTTGCGGGAACACGAGCAGATGACCGTAAGCATCGAAAAGATACGGGCCGATATCAAAGCCGAGCAGCGCAAGATTACCCTGCAAACCTACGGCGTCCTCATAGCCTCCTTCGCTGCTGGCATGGCACCTTTGGCGTTGCTGAACAGCTGCTTTCACCACTGAAAGCGTTACGCTTGGCGAGAGCGTAACCGGGCTGGTCGATGCAGCTGCAACGGCATCGGTTCGCATTACAAATTTATTGCCTTGTGATTGGCTAACGGATTTACAATGAACGAAACAGCGTTGAACGATGTTATTCCATCCGTTTTAGAAAAAGTTGTGCAAAACAGTCTGGCTGAAGGTGAGAAAATCCTAGTTCGCCTAACAGGCGCACAAAAGGGAGCTCTTGTGTGTACTGATCGGCGTATCATGATTGCGAAATCTGGCTTTATGGCTGGCCTAACATTCGGCTCAGATATTTTTCAATTGCCTTACGGTAGCATAGCTTCTGCCGAAGTAAAATATCGCATTATGTCCGGCTATTTTGAAATCTCAGCTGGTGGAATGCAGAACACTGCAAAAAGCTACTGGTCTTCAAATAAGGCATCCGACCCAGCGAAGGCGCCTAATTGCGTGGCTCTTAACTCAAAGCAGCAAGCTGCAAGATTCCGGAGTGCGTGCGCTTTCATTATGGCGCGTATTGAGCAACGTCGCCATGGCACCGCGGCTGCCCCTTTCATATTGACAGCGACAGACATAGCGACCTCGTTGGAACGTTTGTGGAAACTCAAGGAGGACGGAGCAATCAGCCAAACAGAATATGATACCGCCAAGGCTCGACTGCTGATCGGCTGACGGCCGCCGTTTGGCACTTTGTGACCCATTGCGCTTGAGCAGCCTTGTTGTCGCTGCTCTGCCTGCCTGGCAGATTAGTGTATGATGGCTCGCTAACGGCCAAATGCTCGAACGGGACACACCATGCGCGTTCTGCTTACCGGCGGGTGCGGGTTCATCGGCTCGGCCGTGATCCGCCACCTGATCCGCCACACCGGCCACAGCGTGGTGAACGTGGACAAGATGTCCTACGCCGCCTCCGAGGACGCGTTGGAGGAGGCCGGCCCCGACCCCCGCCACGTGCTGATCCGCGCCGACATCACGGACGCCGCCGCCATGCAGCAGGTGTTCGCCGCCCATCAGCCGGACGCAGTGATGCACTTGGCCGCCGAAACCCACGTGGACCGCTCCATCGACGGCCCGGCGCCGTTCGTCCACACCAACGTCACCGGCACCTTCGTGCTGCTGGAGGCCGCGCGCGCCCACTGGGCAGGGCTGGACCCGGCGCGGCGGGCGGCGTTCCGCTTCCACCACGTCTCCACCGACGAGGTGTTCGGCGCGCTCGGCCCCACTGACCCGCCGTTCACCGAGGACACGCCATACGACCCGCGCAGCCCGTATTCCGCCAGCAAGGCCGCCTCCGACCATCTGGTGCGCGCCTGGTGGCACACCTACGGGCTGCCCACCTTCGTCACCAACACCACCAACAACTACGGCCC
>CAXTJU010000041.1:0-30724 GCA_964244655.1 uncultured Acetobacteraceae bacterium
CTGGCGGCCGCGCATCTGGACCATGACCCGGCGCACAATCACCCGCGCAACCTCAAGAGCCTGTGCCAGCGCTGCCGCATGCTGCACGACCGGCCGCACCACCTTGCCCAGCGCTGGATCACCTACCGGCTGCGCATGGCACTTGGTGACCTGTTTACCGGGCCGTATCGGCCGGGGCAATGCTGGGCAGAACCCAACCTCGAGCGCATCTCGTGCCTTGATGGAAATCTTAGTATCAAAAACCTGTCATATTGCGGTACCGGACACCGCTGATACTGTCATATTTTAGGTTTGCGGTACGGGCAAGGTCGATCAAGTTGTTGGGCCAATAAGGGAATGTGCGGGCGCAGCCGCCCGCATGAAAGTCGCGAGTAGCAACAGATATCGCGGTACCGCAAACCTGCGGGTTTACGGAATGCAGGTTTTGTCGTACTTGATGGACGGGACAAGGACTCTGCCCTATGGCGCTTCGCACGCAGACAAAGGCACTTGAGGCGTTGCGGGACATGGCGGCCGCCCCGCTCCCCGCCGAGCGTCCCGCGCTTCCAGAACCAGTAGGATCTCCAGGGCACGATACACGCGCTGGGCGCCCACCAGCAGCGGAGGAGACGATACAGATCAGCCTGAGGCTGCCAAAAGCTTGGTTGTTGACACTACGGCGTCGGGCTGTCGAGGCCTCGGCAGCCGAGGAGAAGACGATCAGTCCACAGGAGATCGTTCGGCGTCTTGTGGGGCAGGGGCTTGCAATTGATGGCTAGGGTGATCGCGTTTGCCGGTTCGAAGGGAGGGACTGGCAAAAGCACGCTGAGCCATCTCGCGGCCCATGGGGCGGGGAGCTTGGCCAAGCCCATTCCCACTGTGGTCGTGACCACGGACCCGGAGGACGCACTCGCCGAGGGGGATCGTCGCTACGTGGTGGTGGATGGGCGATCGCCCTTACTGCTGGCGGACCAATTGCAACGGATGCTTGGGGTCGAGCGCCTGCTCGTCATCGTCGATGGCGTCGCCAACCGGTCCGACGTAGACCGCGTCCTGGGCGAGGTCGCCGACTTAGTGGTCATACCGTACGGTCCCTCCGCGCAGGATGGCGCGCGTGCGGCCGCCAACCTGGATGCATTGCCGGTAGCGGTCGGCATGCCCAACCGCTGGCCCACTCACCCCGGCGTGGCCAAACGCGCCCGGCGATGGCTGGAGGCTGTCCCGAGCGATCGCAGGATGCCGGCGCTGAAGGCGATCCCCAGGCTCGATGCATTGCTGAGCCGGGACTCCTATGGGGAGATCGCCTACGAGATTGCCGCGCCGGCGCGTGGGCTCATCTTGGAGATCTTGGCCAGAGCCGGAATCGAGTCCGATGAACTCAACTAATCTCGTACCTCAGGTTCGTAAGTTTCCGGTACCGTAACCCCGGGTAAGAAACGGGAAGGATTTCGGGTCCTCATGGGAAAAGTGAGCCCTGCGGTTGTCCACAGGGTGCCTGAGATATCCCGTGGACTCTACCGGCGGCGACGTGGACTCTACCGCCGGGCATCCAGCCACGTCCAAGCCTAATCAACGGCTTGTACGAGTTATCCCGTGGACTCTGCCGCACATACTATAAGACTCTAATAATCTTCAAATAGCCAACGCGGTAGAGTCCACGGCGACAACAGCGTAAGGACGCACGATACTGCAGCACCGCGAGTCGAAGGAAGAAAGGGGCTTACAGGTGGGCACGCTTCACAGGCTAGTGTTGGATGTGGGGAAGGAAGAGGCGCTGAGGAGGGTCGACGCCGACGACCAGCATCTAGTCCGGATCGCAGCAGACGTGCTGACGGAAGAAGCCAACGATATTGGCGTCACTTACAGCGGCTTCTGCCAGGCTTCACTCCCCCACAAAAAGCTCGCTGCGGACGAGCCTTGGGTGAGACGCAACGAGCAGATAACACTGATGGTTGAGCCCGGGCGCCTGCTCAGACCTGGCGCATTAGAGCCGGATCTGCTCGGGGTGCCGTATGGTTCGCGAGCTCGCCTGATCCTGCTCTACCTGCAAACCCGTGCGCTGCGCTCAGGTTGCAGGGAGGTTGAACTGGGCCGCTCAATGCGTGTGTGGCTGCAGCGGATGGGCATTTCCCATGGAGGCAAGTCCTACAACGAGGTGAGAGATCAGGCAGCTCGGTTGAGCACCTGCAAGCTGACGTTCTACTACTCCGCAGCTAAAGGGCGCACCGGATTTACGAACGAGAGGATCGTCGACGGCGGCATGATGATGCTGGATGACGAAGCTGGTGATGGCCGACAGGAGAGTCTGTTCGTCGAGGGCGTAAGGTTGAGCGAATCGTTTTACTCAGCCCTCAAACGACACCCCGTCCCGATCTGGGAACCAGCCCTACAACACATTCAAAACAACAGCATGGCCCTGGACTTGTATGTCTGGCTCGCATACCGGCTGCACATTCTACAGAAACCGACCGTGGTGCACTGGGGTGCTCTCCACGGGCAGTTCGGGGCTGGCTTCAAGGCTCAAAGGCACTTCAGACCGACATTCACCTCAAACCTACGCCTCGCATTGGCCACGTATCCCGATGCCCGGGTCGACGAGCAGGAAAGCGGGGTCGTCCTGCACCCATCCCGTCCCCCGGTGGCCAAGCTGGCCTGACGATAAGCCGTGGACTTTACCGCCCGCTACAACGGCCATGTGCGCGGTAGAGTCCACACCGAAGCCGAAGGTCGAGGGAAATGTCGGGTTTCAGATAGAGGGCAGAGCGTCGGTTGTCACATAGACAACGCTAACGGATTGCTTGCTGTATCAGGCGTTTACGCAGGTCGTCCCACAACCGCTCGTTCTCTGGACGGCTAATGGATCACGCCAGAGAGGCGTTCAAACCGTCCACTGAATGCGTCTCGCAATTGCTAGCTGTCCCAAAACGCCTAACTCCTTTGAGAGACGCTCGCCGTTCCTGAACTGTTCACCCTTAGCGTTGTCTGCATGACAGCTGACGCTCTGTCCTCAGATAGCCTGCGGTCAGAAACGCGAGCACGCGAGCAACCCTAAACCAAAATTATGATGTTTGACCGGGATTTGATGTGGACTCTACCGCGGGTTAGATCGGTTGGCTTTACGGCGTGGCCCAAGCCATTTGTGCAAGGACCGCAGACTCATCCCTACACGCTGGGTGATCTCGACGCTGCTGATTTCGCTGGACGGCTTGGCCCATAGCGGCCGTGCAGCCTTGATCTTCGCCCGCCGTGCCTCCTCGGCCTTAGCGGCGATCACTGCCGCGGCGGCCGACCGGCCTTCCTCCGTCTGACCCCGCCGCCAGGTCTCGTCCAAACCAGCAAGAGCTTCCAGCAAGCCCGGGTTGAGCATACCGGCGCTGAACGTCTCGCCCGTGTCGATCGCGCAGACGCCGGCACCCAGCCGGCTGGCAGCCGCTAATGCACGGGTTATATCGGCCACACTCCAGCCTATGCAGCGTAGAGCGGCGACATGGATCACCTCCGGCACTCCATTGGGTGTGGAATAGGTCGTCAGGCTGAGCATCTTCGCTCGCTGCCGAAGGCTGCCTGGCTCGCGGCGCCGGAGCTGAGTCGGGTTCAAGCTATCCCGGTAAGCCCCCGCCAAGCTGATTCCAGCCTGCGCAAACAGCTCCTCCTGCTCCACGATCGACAGCCCCGGCACACCCTCCCGCAGGTAAGCAACAGAGATAGCCGATCTCTGCCGGCTCAATTGTTAGACCTGTCATGCTTGCGCAGTCTTTGGCTTCGTGCATAATGGCGGACAGCATGACGGGGGCGGTCAATGGTCGCGGTGACGGACTCGTTCGGGGGCAGGGGTGATTTGCAGATAGGTGCTGCTTGGAATGAGCAGCCATGAGCGAGAGCATCAGGCCGCGACTTCCCAACACGGGCAGCGTCATCGGCATTGTCGTGCTGGTGCTGCTGACAATTGGCAGCGGGATGGTGGGCTGCCCGATCTACAACGTGTGGCATGCCCAGAAAGCCGGCGAGGCCGAGCTGGCGCAGGCTGACCAAAACCGGCAGATCGCGGTCGCCCAGGCCCGCGCCAAGGCAGAGAGCGCGCATTTTGAGGCCGACGCCGAGATTACCCGGGCAGAAGGTGTCGCCCGCGCCAACGAGATCATTGGCAAGAGCCTGCAAGGCAACGAGGCCTACCTGCGCTACCTGTGGATCAACGGGCTGGAGCAGAACAAGAACGCAGTCATTTACGTGCCCACTGAGGGCAACCTGCCCATCCTGGAGGCCAGCCGCCTGCCACGCCTTCCGAACGCACAGCCTGCGACCACCCAGCCGAGCCCGTGACAAGGCAGGGAGGTGTTTGCAGGCCATCACCGATTCACGAGCAGGAGTGTGTCTGATGCCAGATCCTGAGGATCGCGAGATCATCCGTGAGCCGCATCCGGAAGTTGTGCGCTGGCTGGATACTCTATGTCCCTGGCCGGCGCACAAGCCGTTCCCACTGACGCCGCTGGAGGCCTGGTACGTCATGCAGGGCTACACGGTTGCGCCGGCAGCGCGGATCACGCTGAAGGACATGCTGCAGATGCCGGGCAAGCTCGAAGGCGGCGATGGCGGAATCATGCTCTGGAATCCCTGATCGCGTGTTGAGAACTGCGTCGAAAAGTGCCGGATGCCGCGTCTGTGGGTGATGTCCGACCTGCACCTGGAGGCGGTGCCGTATCCGGAAGCCTTCCGACCTGCGCGCCCGGCGTTTGACGTTCTGGTTGCCGTCGGCGACGTGTGGCAGGGCAGCAGCGCTCGAGCCCTCGCCATCGTGGCCGAACTGGCGGGCGGCAAGCCGGCTGTGTTCGTGCTGGGCAATCACGAGCCTTGGCACCGCGATCTGGCCGAGGAGCGCGCCGTGGCCTATCGCGCCGCCGAACGGCACGGGACGACGATGAGGCCGAGTGCGCCGGCGTGCGCTTCGTGGGTGGCACGCTGTGGGCCGATGGCGAGCTTGCGGGCAAGGAAAGGGCCCCGAGGCGGGCGACGGGCGAGCAGATCTATGTCGACCGCAGCCGCGGCACCCGCTGGATCACCAACGGGGATGAGGCGGCACTGCACCGGGAAACCCGGGACGTAATCGCCACGGCGTTGACCCGGCCGCGCGACGACCGGCCCGTGGTGGTGGTGACGCATCATGCGCCTCACCCATGCTGCCTGCCACCCGCCACTCGGACAGGCTGGGTGGCGGGCAACTCGGCGTCGGATTTGTCATACCTGACCGACGCGGGCTTGGCCAACCTGTGGGTGCATGGGCATGTTCACCACTCGATCGACCTGGTTCGCCCGGGCGGCACCCGCATCGTCTGCAATCCAGCGGGGACCGGATTCAGCAACCGTGATTTCCAGGACGATTTGGTGGTCGAAGTCTGAGGGCAGGGCGCCCAGGTTGCAGTTCTGACGCGGACAATGACACGGTTAGGCCAAGGGGGAGAGCAATGGACACCCAGCCGCAACGACACGATACCGATAATTGCGATCAGGCGGTGTCCGCATGGTTGGCATCGGAAGCGTTTACCGACTTCATGACGCTGACCTTCGGCGCCAGGGTGGAGCGGCGCTGGACAAGCAGGTCGCCAAGGGCGTGACCAGGCCCCAGTGACGCGGCCGACAGGATCAACGGCGCCGGAAATCCACCTTGGCTAGGCTGCGCCTACCAGGTCCCCGATCACGACCACTGGCGCCTTGTTGCTGAAGTTAGGCACGTCGCCGAACACCGGGCCGCCCTCGGCCGCCACAGCGGCCTTGAACTGCTCGGCGGTGTCGAACTCCAGGTTAGCGATGATGCTGTAACGAGGCTTCTCGCCGGTGGGAGTGCCAACAGCCTTGAGCACACGCCATCCCTTGATGCCGAAAGGTTTGAACTTCGCATCGACCAACGGCATGTGTTTCGCCATGTAGTAGTCGAGATCGAAGGTCGCATCATCAACGTTATCGTACATTACGGTGATCGTGGTCGGCATCGCGCACTCCGGGAAGTTGCGCTCCAAATTACTGGAGCAAGATTACTGGGGCAAGGCTTGTGCCGCATGATGCTCGCCGCAGACGGAAGCTTCGTATGTCCAGTAGTGTAACCGAGCGTGATGGAGGCGCTAGGTCCACTGCCTCGGTCATGGCCGCAAGCTGCCCTGACGTGTGCGCACAACACCGGGGTTGACAGGCCACGTCAGCCTGGTGGCACGGCAGCCTTTTTCCATCCCGATCGCTCCCGCAAAGCTCCCCCGGCTTTCGCCAGAGGAGCCTTGTCCCGAAAACTCGCCGCTCAGCCGTGCCTTGCCCGTTTCAGCAGGTCGTCGGGCTCCTCCGTGCCTGCGTCGTTTGCCGTCGGATCGTGCTTCTCCGGGAGCCCGAGTTGCCCGCTATCCGGCATGGCGGGCGCGTTGATGCGCCGGACCGTGCCGCCGTTGTCAGCGGCTAAGGTTACGGCCTCTTCGGGCGTGGCCATACCTTCCCAGTGCTGGAACACCTTGCTGAAGCGGAACCCGGCGGCGCGCAGCTTGGCCGTGGCGTCCTTGGGCAGCGGGGTGGAGAAGCTGAGGACGATCGGCTCCTTGCCCTCGTCGCGCAGCCGGGCCTCCCGTGCGAAGGCCCGGCCTCCCAGGGCGGCCCATTGCGCCACCTGTTCCTTCCCGGATGCCCCTTCCTTTAAGGAGAGCAGGGCGCCGTAGAGGGCGTTGGGCTCGAGCTCGAGCAGCCCGGCTTTCTCGACCAGCCCGCCGGCCTGGTAGATCCTGGTATTGCGCGCTTTGCGCCCGTCGGCCTTGAGCTTGGCCTCCTTCTCGGCGAGGCGTGCCTTTTCCTGTTCGTGAGCGCTTAGACGTTCAGCAAGTGATTTAGCCACGGTAGTCTCCTGTGTGCCGCGGGCGAAAGTGCCGCGGTAGTCAGGATCGCCGCGGGCAATGCGAACGGCGAATGCCCAAGATTGGCCAGGCTGGTCGATATTCGGCAGCTGCCTTGCTGCCTATGCGCGGGTAGCTGGAGTGACCGCGAAGCTATGCAAAATGGCCACTTGGATGGTTCAGTTGGTTAGGTGTTCGATCCCCAACTGCTACCCTTCAACTCGATGGTGCCGGGTCAGCCAGTCGGGATCAGCGATCACGCTCAAACTTGCAATCGCTTGCTCATGATGACGCTGCGGTAGGTCTTGCCTTCCCATTGGGCATGCTCGACGAAGCGAAAGCCCTCGCGCTCATACCAGGCAACGAGGTGATCGGCGCCTTCGGAAGTGTCGAGCGCCAGTTCCGCCGCACCACTGGCGATGGCGAGCCGCTCGGCTTCTCGGAGCAGGCGTAGGCCGATGCCAGCGCCCTGACGGTTGGGTAAGACCCCGAACTGGCCGATGGTGGCCACGTCTGGAAGTTCGTAGCAGGGACACCCTGCCGAATGCCCCGGAGGATGGAACATGATCGTGCCGACCAGGACACCATTCTCCACAGCGACCAGGCAGTCGCCGCGGCTGATCCGTTTGCAGGTGATATCTTCGGTCTGGTCAACCGCGGTATAGTTGAATCCCATCGCGCCTAGCTTGGCATAAGCGGCGTGCAGCAGCTCTGTCATAGCGGCAACCGAGTCCGTGGAAGCCAGCCCGCGGATCACCAAGTCACTCATCCTATCGATCCACTCCCGTGCAGGCTTGTGGTTTACGGACTTGGCGCATGTTGGCCGGTCCCAGTCATGTCAGGGTTCGAGCCGCGTTGGCGCGCCGGGTTGCTACAGCTTTGCGTGCGGTCGCGCTACGTTTGCGTTTAAGTGCGGCTTTGATGCCGGCATCCTTCATACGCGGTCCATGGTCCGGCTGCCCTTGCGTCACCTGCCAATGGGCTTGCAGGAGCCGGATGGCTTCCACGGGATAGAGGCCGGCGTCGTACATCCAGTGATGGGTGGGACATAGATAAGCCAGATTGCCTGGTTCGTTGTTGGTGGCGTCTTGATTCAGGTGGGCTACCTGCAGGCAGGTAGCGAGTTGCAGACCACACACCGCGCAGCAGCGGAACGGATAGGCGGCGTCTGCGACCCGTCGAGCTTCAGCTTGGTTCCGTATCCGCGTGGCTGGTTGAGCCAGGGATGGAGACGGCATCGGTTCATCAGGCTGCTTGGTCACACTTAACATCTCCAGGCCGAGGATGGTCACTGCACCGTAGGGCAGAGCTGCCGTGAGCGTGCTGTCGTGTGGTGACAGCCTTGAGCAAGCCCCGAAGGTTCTGCATCCGGGAGCGAAGCGAGCGATGGCGTGCAGACGCAATATGCATCGTTGCCACGATGCGGCTTGAAAGCCGGATTCTGATCGGGTTAGGCTTCCAATGTGGCCATCCAGTTTGCCCGTGCGCGCTACATCTCCCGCAGCTCCGGCGGCAGCGCGATCCGCTCGGCCGCTTACAATGCGCGGGAGGCGATCGAGGCTGAGCGCACTGGCGAGCTGTATTACTTCAAGCACCGGGAAGCGCCCGAGCACCACGAGGTGCTGCTGCCCGAGGGGGCGGACGAGCGGTTCCGGGATTGCGGGGTGCTATGGAACACTGCCGAAACCGCCGAGAAACGCAAGGACGCCCAGGTCGCGCGGGAGATCGTGCTGGCGCTGCCCGCCAATGCCGGGCTGACCGATGAGGACCGGATCGCCCTGGCGCGTTCCTTTGCCGCCGAGCATTTCGTGTCGAAAGGCCTGGCGGTGCAGCTGGACGTGCACTGCCCGCACGTCGCGGCGGGCGAGGGGCATCCGGAGGACGGGACGGTCAACTGGCACGCCCACCTGCTGATCACCACGCGCCGGGTGGAGGGCGACCGCTTCGCCGCCAAAAAGGCGCGCGACCTGGATCCGGCCATGCGCTCGGCGGCGGGCAAGAGCTTCGTCGCGGATGGCGAGGCCTGGGGCGAGCTGTGGCGGGCGCACCAGGACCGCTACTTCCGGGAGCACGGGCTGGACATCCGGGTGGACGCCACGGCGGCGCACACGGGCGAGCATATCGGTCCGGTGCGGATGCGCCGCGTGGACTCTGCCGCGGTCGAGCGGGCGGAGGCGCTGCGGCGGGCCAACGAGGACGCCGCACGTGACCCGGCGCAGGTGCTGGCGGCGCTGACGCGCAACAACGCGACCTTCAGCGAGCGCGAGCTGGACCGCTACCTGGCCAAGCACCTGGAGGCGGACGAGGAGCGGGCGGCGGCCAAGACGGCGGTGCTCGCGCATGCAGACGTGATGGCACTGCACGACCGGGCGACCGGCGAGGCCGCCGAGCGGTGGACGACACGGACCGTGCGCGCGCAGGAGTTCTCGGCGCTGGCCGCCGGCGCGGCGATCGCCGGGGCAGGGCACCATAACGCGGTTGCGGCCTCGCCTAGAGCAGCGGCAGCTGCGTCCCGCAGTCTACGTGACGATCAGCGTGCAGCGTTCGAGCATGCGGTTGCAGCGGGCGGCCTGAAGATGATCGAGGGGCGGGCAGGAACCGGCAAGAGCTACACGCTGCAGGCGGTGCGGGAGGCGCACGAGCGGGCAGACGACCGGGTGATCGGTCTGGCGCCGACCAACGCGGTCGCGCAGGACCTGGGCAAGGAGGGCTTCACCGAGGCGAGCACGGTGCATGCCGCGTTGTTCAGGCTGAAGAACGGCCGCACCACTTGGGACCACCACACCGTCGTGATGGTTGACGAGGCGGCGATGCTCGACAGCCACGTGATAGGTGAGCTGCTGAAAACGGCGAGGGCTGTCGGCGCTAAGGTGATCCTGGCCGGGGACGACCGCCAGCTCGCCTCTATCGAGCGCGGCGGTTTGTTCACCGAGCTGAAGGCGCGGCACGGCGCCGCGGCGATCGTGCAGGTGACGCGGCAGCGCGACCCGTGGCAGCGCGAGGCGGCTCGTGACCTAGCCGAGGGGCGCTTTGCCGAGGCTGTGGCGGCGTTCGACCGGCACGGGGCGATTACCTGGGCGCCGGATCAGGACGCGGCCCGTGCAGGGCTGGTGGCGGCGTGGAAGCGAGATGCGGACGAGAAGCCGGGCAGCACGCGGTTCGTGTTCGCCTATACCAATTTGGACGTGGATACCTTCAACCTCGATCTTCGCGCGGTGTGCCGCGAGCGGGGCGAGCTGACCGGCGACGACGTGTGGTTCGAGACCGGGCACGGGCGCTTGCCGTTCGCGGTGGGCGACCGGGTGCAGTTCACCGACACCCTGAAGGCGGCGCGGCTGTACAACGGCAACGTCGGCACCATCACCGCGATCGACGCGGGAACGGGCGAGATCCGCGCGGTGCTGGACGGGCACGCGGCCGGGGGCGGCCGGGAGGTGAGCTGGTCGGCGCACTGCTTCGACGGGTTCCGGCACGGCTATGCGGGGACGATCTACAAGGGGCAGGGCAAGACCCTGGATCACACCTACCTCTACCACACGCATCACTGGCGCTCGGCGGCGAGCTACGTGGCGCTGACCCGGCAGCGAGAGTCGGCGCAGGTGTTCGTGGCGACCGACACGGCGCGCGATGTGGCCCAGCTGGCGCGGCAGATGGCCCGAGGCGAGATCAAGGCGGCCTCGGTTGCGTGGGCTACGGCCGACGAGGTTGCTGCCGCCGGCATGGCAGCGCGGGTCAGAGCGTTGCGGGCGCGGGTGTTGCAGCTGCAGGCCGGCACGGCACAGGCGCTCCGGGACCATAGAGAGCAAGCCGGGCAGCGTAGGGCCGCCGGAGAAGACGCGCCCAGCCTGCAGCGGCGATTTCAGCATGGTCGGGTCGTCAGGTTGTTGCATAGCGCCCTGGACGCATCGGCGCGGCTGGTGCAACGGCACGACGGCGCGATCGAGCGCATGGCCGGGCTGGTAGCGCTGCTGCCGCGGGCGCTGAAGCTGATGACGGGCCGGGCGGCCGAGCGCGCGTTGCAGGCCGAACGCGAGCGGGCGCTGCAGGAGAAGATCAAGGCGGGGATGGCGGGCATGCGCGAGCGCCACGCCCAGCACCTGCGCCAGCAGGAAGAAGCGGCGCGGGATGACCGGGCGCGGGTGGTGGTGGAAACCTGGGAGGGCCTGATCCGGGCGCACCATGCGGCGCTGCCTGGGATCGAAGCCGATCCTGGCCTGAAAGGCACGCGGGAGCAGCTGCTGCGGTTTGCCCATGCTGCGACCTTTCACCCGGAGTTGGTGCATGCGCTGACCACGCGCAGTGCGGAGTTCGGGATGGAGAAGCGTCCAAACCTGGCCCGCGTACTGGCCGACTCATCGCCGGAGCGAGCGATGACGGCGCTGCTGGATGGGCTAGAGGCCGACCAGCGGGCCAAGCTGAAGGCCGAGGCGGACCGCAAGGCCGAGTTGAAGGCAAAGCAGCGACCGCGGCGCGGCATGAGCCCGTCACCGTGGTGAGCAAGGACGTGGAAGCCGAGATCTTCGGCCTAATGACCGCGGCGCAGGACCAACAGGCGGCGGTGCAGACTGCACTGACGCGGCTGGCGGCACAGGAGGCGGCGCTGAAGGAAGAGCGGCGTTTTTTGGCCGAGACGCTCACGGTGGTGCAGAACCAGTTGGTATTGGCGCGCAGGGCGGCCGAGGAGATCGGGCCGGAGCTGCAGCGCAAAGTGGAAGCGGCGATACGCTCGGCGGTGGCCGACAAGGTTGCCCACGCCGTCGCGTCCGCGGCCGGCCCGGTCTTCAACCAGCTTACCGCCGTGGTGGAGGCGGCCGGGGCAGTGGAGATGTCTCTGCGGCGGGTGGTGGGGTGGCTCACTTGGCGGCTGCTGGGGCAGTTGGGCGCTATCGTGGCGGGGTTGCTGGCGCTGATGGTGGCCGGCCGCCTCGGCTTGGAGTGGTGGACGGACTACCGCCTCGCGTCCGCCCAGGCAGAGAGCAGCCTGCTGGAAGCGAAGATCGCCGGCCTGCAGGACACTCGCGACATGTTGGAGCGGGCCGGAGCGAAGGCGGGGATCAACAAATGCGGGCCGAGCGCCCGGTTGTGCATCCGGGTGGACGAGGCAGCGGGCCCCTTCGGCGACCAGGCTGACTACCGCATCATCCGGGGCTACTGACCCCAATCCGAACGGAGCGTGCATGAACGGACAGGAGGAGGGAGCAGCAGCGATCGTCGAGGCGGTCATCGGTCTCGAACAGGCGATCGGCGGTATTACGCAGGTCTTGGCCCTGCACAGCCAAATGCTTGCCGAGCTGCTCGCCTTGGCCCGGGAGAAGCTGCCGGAGGAGTCGGAGCTGGAAAAGCTACTTAAGGCGCTGGTCGCCCGGCTCGACGCGCAAAGCGGCATGCTGAACCGGATCGAGAAAGGGATTGAGACGTTCAACGCCACACTGGCACAGGAAGGTGCGGCACCGTAGGTCGGCTAGCTGGACCTCTCAGCAGCGCGAGGGTGTGAGTGTGACGTAAGGCCGGACAGGGACAGCAGGCAACATCCCCCCAGCTCTATCGCCACAGAAATCCGGAGCGCAGCCGTTCCTGAACGGACTGGCAATCTTTCGCTGACGTGTCTACTATGTAGAGACATGGGAGGCAGGTGCGGTGCAAGGCGTGGTGAAAAAGTGGGGTAACAGCGCCGCGGTGCGCATTCCAGCATCGGTGTTGGAAGAGGCGCATGTGCGCCTGGATCAGCCGGTCGATGTGCGGGAGGAGGACGGTCGAATCGTCATCGAGCCGCTTTGCCCGACGCGCTACGAAATCGATGCCCTGGTAGCCGGCATCACGGATGAGAACCGCCACGAGCCGATCGACATGGGTAAGCCTGTGGGTCAGGAGGCCTGGTAGTGGCGCCAGCTTACGTTCCAGAAGCTGGCGACATCGTCTGGCTACGGTTCGACCCGCAAGCTGGGCATCGGCCTGCAGTGGTGCTCAGCCCGGCCAGCTACAACGGTCGCGCCGGCATGATTGTCTGCTGCCCGACCACGACGCGGATCAAGGGTTACCCGTTCGAGGTAGCGTTAGCCGGTACACCGCCAAGCGTCGTCCTGGCCGATCAAGTGAAAAGCCAAGATTGGCGTGCGCGCAAAGCCGCCCGTAAAGGCCGGGTTAGTGCGGCGGAGTTGGCAGAGGTGCGTGCGAAGCTGGTCGCGCTGATTGGATAACCGGGCGGTATGCGGACGAATTCGTCGGGTATGCAGCCGAAATCATCAATCCTTGGCAGCTGGCACAATAGTCACAGAGCCGAGTTAGTCAGGGAAAATCTGTGCTTACAGAACGTCATAAGGCAATCGCCGCCAAAATCTGGGAGATTGCGAACCGTCTGCGCGGACCATACCGGCCGCCGCAATATCGCCTCGTCATGCTCCCGATGGTCGTGCTGCGTCGGCTTGACTGTGTTTTGGAACCGACCAAGAGCGCGGTCCTCACAGAACATAAGCGGCTTCTGGCCGCCCGCACGCCCGAAAGCGCTATTCCGCGCATGCTCACGAAGGTCGTGGACGTCAAACGAAAGCAGCCCCTCTACAACATCAGCGCCTACACCTTCCAAAAGCTGCTTGGCGACAGCGACAACATCGCTCCCAACCTCGTCGACTACATCAAGGGCTTTTCCGATACAGCACGGCATATCTTCGAGAGGTTTAAGTTTAGCGACCAGGTCGAGAAGCTCGATTCGAGCAACCGGCTGTTCGCGATCGTTCAGGCAATGGCAGGGTTCAACTTTCACCCCTCCGAGATCAGCAATCTTGAGATGGGTTACCTTTTTGAACATCTCGTCATGCGCTTCAACGAGCAGGCGAACGAGGAGGCTGGCGACCACTTCACCCCGCGCGAGGTGATCCGCCTCATGACACATCTTGTCTACACCGGCGAGGAGGACGTCTACAAACCCGGCGTCTACCGCGAGATCTACGACCCGGCCTGCGGCACCGGCGGCATGCTCTCGGTCTCCGAGGAGACCATCCGCGCCGGCAATGCCTCCGCCAACCTCGGCCTGTATGGGCAGGAATACAACGACGAGGCTTGGGCGATCTGCTGCTCGGACATGCTGATCAAGGACGAGGAGACCGATCACATCGTCCTCGGCGACACGCTGGGCGACGGCAAGACCAAGGATGGGTTCGAGGGCCGGCAGTTTCACTACATGCTCGCCAATCCGCCGTTCGGCGTCGAGTGGAAGGATCAGCAAAAGGTTGTGGAGAAAGAGGCGAACACGTCCGGGTTCTCCGGCCGCTTCGGCGCCGGGCTGCCGGCGATCAATGACGGGTCGCTGCTGTTCCTCCAGCACATGATTTCGAAGATGAAGGACCCGCCCGCGAAGGGCGGCGAAGGGTCCAAGATCGCCATTGTCTTCAACGGCTCGCCCTTGTTCAGCGGCGACGCCGGCTCCGGTCCGTCCAACATCAGGCGCTGGATCATCGAGAACGACTGGCTCGACGCCATCGTCGCGTTACCGGACCAGCTTTTCTACAACACAGGCATTTTCACATACGTCTGGCTAGTCACCAACCGCAAAGCACCCGAACGCGCCGGCCGGGTGCAGCTCATCGACGGCACGCGCTTCTTTCAGAAAATGAAGAAGAGCCTGAACAACAAGCGCAACGAGCTGAGCGAGACGCATATCGACCGGCTAACCGAGACTTACGGCAACTTCCGCGATGGCGAACGCGAGACGGTGCCGATCGACGGCACGGCCGAGGAGCGCGTGGTCAGCCGCATTTTCGAGAACCGGGGGTTCGGCTTCCTCAAGGTCACCGTCGAGCGGCCGTTGCGCCTGAACTTCGAGGCGACGGCGGAGCGTATCGCGCGGCTGGACGAGCAATCTGCGTTCTTCGGGCTGGCAGGGTCGAAGAAGCGCAAGGACGCCAAAGTCGTAGCGGCCGAGGAAGCGGCGGGCCGCGCCCAGCAGGATGCGATCCGCGCGATGCTCGCTAAGCTCGCTGGCAAGGGCCGCTATATGGACCGCGAGCGCCTCGAGACAGACCTTGACGCTGCCGCCAAGCGCGCGCGCGTGCCGCTGCCCACGCCAATCAAGAAGGCCATCTTTGCTGCTCTGGGCGAGCGCGACCCCACGGCGGCAATTTGTTGCGACGGCAAGGGCCGCGCGGAGTCCGACAGCGAGCTGCGCGATACGGAGAACATCCCGCTGCCACCGGGCACGTCACTGCCGCTGCCAATGGCGTTCGGCCCGGACCAGCCCAACGACGCGCTGGTGAAGGCGATGCGACCGGTGATCGACGCCTACATCGCCGCCGAGGTGCTGCCGCACGTGCCCGATGCCTGGGTGGATTATGCCAAGACGAAGGTCGGTTATGAAATCCCGATCAATCGTCACTTCTACGTCTACAAGCCGCCGCGCCCAGTGGCGGAGATCGAGGCGGACATCGCCGCGCTGGAAGGTGAGATCGCTGGGCTGCTGGAGGGACTGGTCGCGTGAGTTACTTCCAGCACAGCAGCGAGCTGCCACAGTGGGTCGGTAAACCTCCCGCAGGTTGGCATACCGACTGGCTCAAATGGCATGTGCGTCTGTCTACCCAACGGCCCTCGAATGAAGAGGCAGAGAAGCTTCCTTACATCGCAAATGAGGACATCGCTTCCTGGACCGGTAAGTTACTCAATCCAAACCCGCAGCCTATGGACGCGGATAGCCGCAAATTCGTACGCGATGACGTGCTCTTCAACAAGCTTAGGCCTTATCTGGCGAAGATATTCCACGCGTCCTTCGCCGGCGTCAGCTCGGGCGAGTTGCTATGCCTTCGCGCGGCCAAACATGTTCTGCCGCGATACCTATTTTATGTCGTCAGTTCAAAGGCGTTCGTCGATAAGGTCAACGCAGAAACTTTCGGCTCGAAAATGCCAAGAGCAGATTGGGAAACTGTCGGGCACCAGCCGCTTCCGCTCCCACCTCCCGAAACTCAGGAACGCATCGCCACTTTTCTCGACGACAAGACAGCTCAGATCGACGCGCTGATCGAGAAGAAGCGGGCGCTGTTGGATCGTCTGGCGGAGAAGCGGCAGGCGATTATCACCCAGGCCGTCACTAAGGGCCTCAACCCTGCCGCTCCAATGAAGGACAGCGGCATCGACTGGCTGGGCCAAATCCCGGCGCACTGGAATGTTGTCGCGCTGAATAAGATCACGACAAAGATCACGAACGGTTATGTTGGGCCGACGCGCGACATTCTCGTTGACGAAGGCGTTCGCTATCTCCAATCCCTGCACATTAAAGAAAACCGGATTATTTTCAGAGAAGACTTTTTTGTCGAAATGAAATGGAGCGAGCGTCACAGGAAGTCTATTCTCAACGAAGGCGACGTTCTCATTGTTCAAACTGGAGATATTGGCCAAGTCGCCTCGGTAACGAGAGACTACGCTGGATGCAATTGTCACGCACTAATAATCTGTGCCCCCGAGCGACAGCGGTTAAATGGCTATTATTTGGCTTGGTTGTTTAACTCCGATTACGGGCAGGAGTTCCTGCACCTCGTTAAGACAGGTGCATTACATCCCCACCTGAATTGCGGAAACGTAAAATTCTTTGGCGTGCTTCTGCCGCCGCTGGATGAACAGGAACGGATCGCCGTCTACCTAAACGAGCAGCGCGAAAAGCTTGAAACAGTGACCGCGAAAGTGCGGAACAGCTTGCAGCGGTTAGCCGAGTACCGCTCTGCCCTCATCACCGCTGCCGTGACCGGCCAAGTCGAGGGGCTGCAATGAGCATTCAGGCGGCGAGCTACCTCGACCATCTCCGCGCCTATCTCTCCGGCGACTATATAGTGGATCACGGCGCGTCCGGTTCGATCACACTGACAGAAAAATACTACCGCGAGGGTGATACGAAGAAATCGATCCGGAAAGTGACCCTGCCCTTCAAAGGGCGGGCGTTCGCGATCAAGCTCGATGGCCACGCGGAGCGCCTGTTCCACTTTCTTGATGACAACGGAAAGCAATGGTCAAAACGGTGCGATTTTGTCATATTTCAGTGTTATCGGCGTTGTATCGATACACACTTATTCGAGTTTAAGACACGCAGCCTTGAAGCACAGTCTATTATCGACCAGCTTAATTCAGGCATAAACTGGTGCGCCAGCTTAAGGATGCTGATTAACCAATACACGGGTGACGACCGTAGCTTGCACGTCCGGAAGTTCGTGCTCACCGAGAACGAGAACCCGGCTGCCTACCTCGACTCGGCAGGTAAGTATCTGGCGCGCGACCCGTCCGTTCGCCACTACCACTACGATCAATTAAAGGGGCTAACGCTCGACACGCTGGACAACACGTCGGTCAGAACGGTGTAAGGGAGCGAAATGATGGTAGACCATACCGAAGCCGCCTTTGAAACCGCTATCGAGCACGGCCTCATCACCCGCGACCGCTACCAAAAGCGCGCGCCGGACGCCTTCGACCCTGCCGCCGCGTTGTTTTCCGGCGATGTCGTGGGCTTCATCCGCGACAGTCAGCCCATCCGCTGGGCGCAGCTTGAGGCGATGTTGAAAGACAGCATCGCTGCCACCGTCATCGACTGCCTGACCAAGGAACTGGCGAGCAAGGGTGCGCTCAGCGTGCTGCGCCATGGCTTTAAATGCTACGGCAAGGAACTGCGCCTTGCCTATTTCAAGCCCAACTCGGGCCTAAACCCGGACAGCGCCGCGCGCTACGCCGCCAATCGGCTGACCATTACGCGCCAGCTTGCCTTCGCCTCGACCGTGCTCAAGCGCCCAGACGGCGCGCCGCGCACCTGCGTGATCGACTTGGTGCTGAGCGTGAACGGCCTGCCGGTCGTCACGGCGGAGCTGAAAAATCCCCTAACGGGCCAGCGCGCGGAGCACGCCTGCAAGCAATACATACAGGACCGGGACGGGCGTGATCCGCTGTTCCGCTTCAAGGAGCGCGTGCTGGTTCACTTCGCCGCCGACCCAGACGAGGTTTGGATGACGACGGAGCTGAAAGGGGCGGACACCAGCTTCCTCCCATTCAATCGCGGCCACGCTTTCGGCGCCGGTAACCCGCCGGTCGAGGGCAAGTGGAAGACGCATTACCTCTGGGACGAGGTGTTGCGCGCCGACAGCCTGCTCGACATCCTGCAACGCTTCATGCACCTCGACGTCAGCGAGCGCATGGTGAACACGCCGACCGGCAAGCGCCGCGTGCGCCGCGAGGCGATGATCTTCCCGCGCTATCACCAGCTCGACTCTGTGCGAAAGCTTGTTGCGCACGCGCGGGCACACGGCGCGGGGCGCAATTACCTGATCCAGCATTCCGCCGGCTCGGGCAAGTCAAACAGCATTGCGTGGCTTGCGCACCGACTGGCGAGCCTGCACGACGCCGCCGATGCTAAGGTGTTCGATTCAGTGGTGGTCATCACTGACCGGCGCGTGCTGGACGACCAGTTGCAGAACACCGTCTACCAGTTCGAGCACAAGACCGGCGTGGTGGAGAAGATCGACGAGAACACGCAGCAGCTTGCCAAAGCATTGGCCGGCGGCACGCCGATCATCATCTCGACTATTCAGAAGTTTCCGTTCATCAGCCATGCAATTCGCACGCTGGAGAAGAAGGGCGAGGGCATAGCGCTGAGCACCGCCGGCAAGCACTTCGCGGTGATCGTGGACGAGGCGCACAGCTCCCAGTCCGGCGAGACGGTGACGGCGCTCAAGGGCATCCTGAACAAGGACGGCATCGCCGACGCCATCGCGGCCCAGCTTGGCGAGGAGGAGGACGGCGACCTGTCCGAAGAGGCGCGGGCCGCCATTCTGAGGGAGGCGTTGCAGCGGCCGCGCCAGCCTAACCTCAGTTTCTTCGCGTTCACGGCCACGCCTAAGTTCAAGACCAAGGCGGTGTTCGACGAGCCCGGATCCACGGGAGCCGCGCCGTTCCACGATTATACGATGCGTCAGGCAATCGAGGAGGGCTTCATCCTCGACGTGCTGCAGAACTACACCACCTACAAACGCTTCTTCGGGCTGATAAAGCAGATCGCAGACGATCCCGATGTGCTGAAGAGGCCGGCTGCGAAGGCGCTGACACAGTTCCTCGAGCTGCACCCGGTCAACATCGAGCAGGTGGTGCAGATCATCATCGAGCATTTCCGGTTAAAGGTGATGCATGAACTGGGCGGGCGGGCGAAGGCGATGGTCGTCACCGGCTCGCGCCTGTCTGCCGTTAAGTACAAGCAGGCGTTCGATCGCTACATTAAGTACAAGGAATACACGGGTATCCGCGCCCTGGTCGCTTTTTCCGGCACCGTTGAGGACCCCGACCAACCAGGGGCAACCTTCACCGAAGTGGGCATGAACAACGGCTTGCCGGAGCGCGAGCTGCCCGAGCGCTTCGCAGAGGACGAATACCGCGTTCTCATCGTCGCCGAGAAATATCAGACTGGTTTCGACCAGCCGCTGTTGCAGACCATGTATGTGGTCAAGAAGCTCGCCGGCGTACAGGCCGTGCAGACGCTCTCCCGACTGAACCGTATGGCCTCCGGCAAGACCCGAACCTTTGTCCTCGATTTTCGCAACGAGGAAGAAGATATCTTTGAGGCGTTCAAGCCCTACTACACCACTACTCCCGTGGGCGAGAACGCCGACCCGCAGAAGCTCAATGAGCTGCACCATAAGCTGCTACAGCCCGCGATCTTCACTCCTCAGGATGTCACCGACTTTGCCGCCGTATGGTTCAAGGCCCGGCGCGACCCGAGCGGGCAGGACCACAAGCAGATGAATGCGGTCGTTGACCGTTGCGTCACGCGCTTCAGCGAGCGCGAGGAGGCGGAGCGGGAGGAGTTTCATGGCCAGCTGACCGCGTTCCGCAACCTCTACGGGTTCCTGTCGCAAATCCTTCCATACTTCGACGAGGAGCTTGAGCGGCTCTACGCGTTCGCGCGCAACCTTGCCGCTAAACTGCCCCCGTCGGGCAACGGCGCCAAACTCACGCTCGACGACGATGTCGCCTTGAAGTTCTTCCGGCTCCAACAAGTGAGTGAAGGCACGATCAACTTGTCCCAGGGTGAGGCCGACCCGCTTAAGGGGCCGTCCGACGTCGGCACAGCAGGGCAGAAGGACACATGTGTCGCGCTGTCCACGCTCGTGGGTCAGCTAAACGAGCGGTTTGGGACCGACTTCACAGAGGCCGACCAGCTTTTCCTCGACCAGGTGCGCGCGGCGGCCGAGCGTGACGAAAAGATTGTGGAGGCAGCGAGGGCGAACAGCGAAGTCAACTTCTCGGCCTTCTTTGGGCGCGTGCTGGATGACCTATTTATCCAGCGTATGGAGGGAAACGATGAGATTTTTAACCGAGTAATGAACGACAAGCAATTTCGCAACGTCGCTCAAGAGCATCTTGCGCGAGAGATTTATGAGCGCGTACGTGATGGCCAGAAGAGTCAGTAAACGAGATGTACGACTTGGGATCACATCACGGTTTGCTCAAAAACGCACGCTAAGGAAAATAGACAAGAAAATCAGAGCGTTTCACAAACGGAGGTATGCGAGTAGGTCGCCGTTCCGACGCCAAATCTGGCGATTTCCGTTGCAAAACCCTCTTTCAGAACTCGGCCGAAAGGCAAGCTGTTCGTGCATGAGTCTTACCGTGCAGTTTTGAGCAAACCGTGAGGTGACCCATCATGGGCAAACAAGGGTTGTAGGTGTCGTCTCGCGGCCCAAACAATCAGGCTGGGTTTGAGCGGGTAGAGGATCGTATATGGCGACTTGGCAGATCGCCGCAGGTGACGGCGCACGAGACTACTCATCAGTATTTCTGAAATTTGGCGTCATTCTAGTTGGTCCCGGCTCTCCTGGCCCGTACCAAACGCACGCCGCTGAGTATAATACGCCCGGCGAATGGGCTTATCGATCTTTCATTCGACTATTCGTCGAGGAGGTCGGCACAGGTGACTTCATCGTCCTGAAAAGGCCCTCGGGAGCTTTGTGGGAAATTCTCGCTGTCGGCGAGGTTGCGGGTGCTTATCAGCACGTGGAAGCTTTTGCTGACGTCGATGGTTGGGACCTGCAACACTCGCGAGCAATCAATTGGAAGGTGCCGCCTGCACCGGTCATCATCGCAGGCCTGCGGCGGGGAACGCTCAACCACGTCAACCATCTCGGTGCGTTTGAGACGGCGCAGCAGGTCTGGCTGACTGGGACTGACGTGCCGCCGACCGGTAAAGCCATACCGTCGGATACAGTTGGAGTAGACGAGGTTACCGACGCACTAATCGAGAAAGGGCTTCCGACGCGAGCTGCCGTTGAGGTAGCCGACACAGTATGGCGGCTTCGGCGACTCGCAAAATGGTACTCCGCTCATAGCGACGACGTGAGCGAACACGAGATTCGTACGTTTTTGATTGTTCCATTACTGACGTCTCTTGGGTGGGCCGAGCAGCGCATAAAGGTCGAATGGCGCAGCATTGACGTAGCGCTTTTTGATCTCCCATACCGGCCCGCGGCGGAGCCAGCAATTATTCTGGAGTCGAAGCGCATCTTTGACGGACTGCGCTTCGCTCCAGATCAAGCAATCGGTTACGCTCACACTTTTGCACGCTGCGAGCGGTTTATCGTCTCTGACGGCATCCGATACAAATTGTTCTCTCGGGAGAACGACATCTGGCGGTTCAATGCGTATATGAACCTACTTGAGCCCAAGCGTCACTTTCCGCTTGACGAGACTGTGGCAGGATCAATTCCGTTTTTCTGTTCACTCTTGCCTTAAAAGCTCAAAACTTTAACGTCGAATTTGACCGTTCAGACACCCGTTATCATCCCTCTCAGACCCAACCTCGGTCGCGCGCGATCCATCCCGGCCCGGTGGGGCGGGGCAGCTTCCCGCCAAACCGGGTCTATCCGCCGTGGTCCAACGGTCCAGGTAAGAGGCTCCGCGGGGCGTCAGTAATGATCGCAGCCTGGCAACGTCGATCGTGCCGAGTTCCGCCGAGATCTCCAGCAGGCGTTGTGCAACGTGGTCTCTGCCGCTGCGACCCAGCCCGGATCCAGGTAGTTGTGAGAGGAAGGCTGCAATGCAGACGAACACGAAGGTGCCGTGCAGCACGCCTTGGACTGGCCGGGCCGTTCCCCTCCATGGTGAATGCATCATCGCCCCTATCTCGGCCACGAACGCCCCGACGGACTCCCACTCGGTGAGGAGGAGATGCATGCACTCGTGCGCGATTCCCTCGGCGAGGCGCAGCGCCCCGACCGTGTCGCCCCGTTCGGGGATGGACACGAAGACCGTCCTTTTCCAACGGGGCTCGCTATGGCTCACGTCGTATCCGGGGAGCGCATCAAGCGGATGCACATGCATAACCGCCGCCTCGACCGCTTCGTGTAAGTCGGGTAACTGCGCGATCAACTCCGCGGCGCGCACGAACAGGCCGGAGGCCGCCGCAACCGTCTCCGGCCCGGACGGCTTCAGCCCCGCCCCAAGGGCCGCGCACCGGAGGCGGCGCGGGACGGGACGTAGGCGCCCCGCGATCCAGCGGCCGTCCGGTACCATGGATGAACCCGGCGCCCGGCCAAAGGGCTGCCACGGAGAGCGGCTATTGGCCAGCACTAGAAGCAGCGTTCCCGCGCCTTGAAAGAGTACACCAGCGTGAAGCGTTCGCCGCCGTGGACAGTCGACACGGCATGGTAAGAGCCAGGCGAGATTTCAAACGCGAAGGCAGAACCATGGAGCGGACGGATCACGCGCCTGAGGTCCCGGCTGGAGGGGCTCCCGAACAGCATGAGCATCCCGCCGTTCTCGTCGGACCAGCCGTCGTTCAATTGAATGAGCAGCCTGTGCGTCTCCTGCCCCTCAAGGTAGTCGTTGTGGATACGGATAGTTTGGCCCTCGACAAGCCGGTGCGCGGTAATTTCGACCAGGTCGGCGCTGATGCTAATCAGAGGGCCCACCATCCGGTCTCGCAAGCCCTCCACAAAGCTCCGCTCACGCAGAAATTCCAGACTCTCGGGAAGAAATGTGCCGTCGATCGGAAGCTCCCATTGCTCGTAGAAGCTTGCGACCTTGAGGCGCCAGGGGGCTTCGGAACGCATCCAGCGAAGCACGTCGTCCGCGCGCGGCGCCAGCATCGCGCAGACGCACGACGTGTGGGGGAACGGTGTCCGACGCGCGTCGACTTCCCCGGTCACGCGGCGCTCGGCAGAAAATCGCGGATTCGGTCGCGTATCGCCACGAGCAGGTGCCTCTGGTCGGAACAGAACACCGTTGGGTTACCATAACCCGAGCTTGCCTTGAACCGGTGCGTCACCATGCCGCCCCCGCATATGCGTAGCTCGGGGCAAGCGAGGCACGTCGGCGCACTTGGCCGCTGGGCGGCGTGGTAGGCCTTGAATTCGGGGCTGAGCGCGACGTCGCGGAGCCTGTCCCGGCCAACGTCCCACGACGTCTCGAAGCCGTCCCCGCCGGGGCTGCTCTTCAGCGTGTCGTTCTTCCTCACGGTACCGTCGGTGTCGATTACCAAAATGCCATAGTCCGTCAGCCCGACGCCCTCTTTCACAGCTGTTCCGCCCAGCGCGAGCCGGATCAGATCGTCGAGCAGGCGAACCCTGAACGGCTCGCGATCCGCAAGGTATAGGTTGAGTATTGCCACCATCCATCGCCCGTATTCCACGGAGTCGGGTGACGACTTGCCTGCTGGAAGGACGTCGTGGTTCCCGTCACGGTAAAGGAAGTCGACGCTTGGGACATTCAGTTTCTTGAAGAAACTGTATACGTCTCCCGGCTGGCTTGCCGGGTCCACTACGGCCAGCACTCCCGAAAAGAGGCGATGCGACTCCGGATGGGCACGGAGCCTTTTCAGACCCTGCATCACGACGCCGTGTGTCGGCCGTCCCCCCGTATTCACCCTGTGTCGGTCGTGCACCTCTGCTGGACCGTCCAGGCTAATGGAGACCGTAACGTCGTTCTCAGCCAATATGTCGATCATGGCCCCAGAAAGGAGCACGCCGTTAGTCTGTACACTGATGCCACAGTCGCCCGCCAGGGCGGCCCTGAGCCGCTGAAGCAGCCTGGACAGCCCGGCCATACCGAGGAGAAGCGGCTCACCACCGTGCAGGACCACTGAAAAGGGCCTTCCCTGGGCCGCTCTGAGCTCGGCCAGGTTGTCGGCTATCGCGTCGCCGAGGGCAGGCGTCAGCCGTTTGGGCAACGTCCGCCATGTCTCATCGCCCATATGATATACGTAGCAGTAGCTGCAATCGAGGTTGCAGCGGCTCGCAACCTTGATGAGGACGGTGTCGACGAACACGTCGAAATGTCAGCGATTGTGCCGGTTAAAGGTGCGGTTATAGCTGCGCGGCACCCCACCGTTTTCCTCGAAACGGATCTCCTCTATCAGGCGGCTCAGGGCTGGGCTGTCCAGGGGAGCATCCAGTTCCGCCGCCGTGCCCAGGGGCACATCAACTTGAGGTTGCTTGCTCTCGTCCATATTTTCCACCTGCCACAGCCCAGCTACTATAGGCTTGCGATAGCAGCTCCGCCACTCCGAACATACAGATCACGTGGGCAGGAATATCAAATATGTTCTCCGCAAAAATTGCTCCAATCTATGATTTCTCAGTTTCTACCAAAGGACCTGCGTGCAGCGCATGTAGCGGATCGTCCAACATAGGCAATCTGACAACAGAAGAAGAATTTACTTTGTGATGAAGTTGATTGTTCGTCGAAGTTTTCAGCCGGCGCGAGATTGGATTTATTTTATTGCTCGATTTGTTGCTTCAATTGCCACGTCCGCCTTGGTCTTTAAGGCGCACGCTCGGTGGCTCCCGCCATCGGTGCCACCCCCGGTGTGATTTGGCAGTGTGTGCTCCAACGCCCGAATGGACCGTTGGCGTGCAGCGCATGGTAGCCGCAGGCTATCCTTCCTCCGCAGGCGAGACCCGCTTTCTGGAGTGGACGGTGGTTGATAAGCGCTGGCTAGATACATCGCGCCGCGAGGGTTTCGGGGGCGAGGCGGTCAATCGAGGCGACGCCGCACGCGCGCCGCGCCCTGCTCGTCCTCGAGATCCCGGTAGACCTCCAGTGCCAGCCTGAGTAGCCGCTTTTCCTCTTGCCGGGCGAGCTCGCGTTCGTCCGGGAAGTGGTCGGCGATAGCGTGAAGAGTGGTGGCTAGGTTCTCCAACGCCCCGGCGTATTCGCCTTCCGGTGTGTTCACCCGTGCCGAGTCGACGACCTCCTGGAAAAGGGCTCTGGCTTCCCGGACCTGGGCGTCGGAGGTGTTGTTCTTGCCCTCGCATTCGGCCAAGCCGCTCAACGCTCCAGCAAGGCCTTCCTTGCATTCCCTTGCCTTAATCGGGTCCTTGCCCGTCAGTCCAGGGAGTGCCTCCTGGTAAGATAGCAGCGCGAACTTGTGTAACGGCATTCTCTCGGCCCTCGTTGCCTCCTTGGTCTCGAGGTCGCCGTCGCGGTAGAGGCTTTCCGCCTGGAGCTGGTCGGCCTCGGCCTTGTAGAACTCCATCAACGACCAGTTGAACCTGTCGCCCTCTGCGTGAACCGTGGCCTGCGCTTTCGAGGCGTACTCCTTCATCTGGTTCAGCAATCCCTTCCGGGCCGCGTCGTCGTCCGATAACGTCTCGATGCGGCTACGGAGGGCCTCGATTAAGAGCGCTGCGTCCGCGGGGCCCGCAGCTGGGTCGGTGTTCACGACTTCCTCGAACTCGGCTATGGCCCGTTCGAGGAATCCGCCGGCCGATGTCGAATACCGTTTGTAGTGAGCGAATAAGCTGCGCGCGTGCAGTCGTAGGAGGGAGGGTCGTGAACGGTAGTCCGGTTCTCCTGTCTCGATCGCCTCGGCGGCGTCAGCGAATTGCAGTGCGGAGCGTTTCACGGCGACCATGTCCTCAAGACTGTCAGATTGCCGCCCGTTTGCCGAAGCGAACGACACTCTATTTACGAACGACTTGATCAAGCCGCCGACGTCCTCCGACGAGCTGCCGCCGACCAGGGCCTTCGACTGCGCCACAAGGACGCCGAGCGGATCCTGGATCCAGCCCGGGGCACCCACGCCGAGTTCGCCCACCAGGCCATTAAAAAAGTCGTCAGCGTTTTGGCCGAGGATGAAGAACTTGTTCTCCCCGGTCTCCAAGAGGTGCCTCGCGCCTTCGGAAAGCGCGGCGTAATCACTCTGGTACGCAACCCAGTACAGGACCATCCGCGGCAAGGCGGCGGCTGCGCGTTGGAGGAGGGTCATGATGCCTTCCTCCCCGCCCGCGTATCCGACGACCACCACGACGCTGGCTTCCTTTAGAATGCCCATCATCATGGTCTGGAGGCCAGTGTCGCGCTCAGTCTCGCGAAGCGCGAAAATGCTGTTCCTCAGCTCGTAGGTGTGCATCGAACCGTGCAGGTGGACGATCTGTGGCCGTTTGGGCGTGGGTGATATTCTGGCAAGTGACTCGAGTCCGTCGGCAACGACGGGGACTATGCCCGTCCTGATCACGCCCTGAAGGGCGAGCTGGTCGAAATTCGTCGTGAGCACCGTGTGAACGTATCGCTCCTGGACAAGGGCGCCGAGGCAAGCATGCGCCCAGTTCAGCTTGGGTTCGTCGGCGCTCAGTAGCTCGTTCAGCAGGTCGCGCTGCTCATTCGGATGCTTGTAGTGTTCGGAGAACAGGTAGCCATACAGCCGGCCCCAAGATGGCGGGTTGCCGGCAATGGGCCTGTAGCGGTCTGGGATGTGCCCGGCGGCAACTAGACGTTCGAGCGCTTCCGTCGGGGTTGCGGAAGGCGTCAAGCGGTAGACCTTCTCCAGGTGCGCCATCGCGAGCTGGGCAACCTCGGCGGCCAAGGGAATTTTGGCGCTAGCGGAACAGCCCGCCCCCAAGAGGAACAAGGCACGTCCCTGCTCTCCTGGATTAGCTTGTAGTTTGCCAACCTTCGGCTCCGGCAGGCGGCCGCGTGCGCGGAACAGATCTAGGACCAAGTGGCTGACCTCGCGCGGACGCGGTCCCAGGCGACTCCTCATATTAATCCGTTCTCCAAAAGGCAATTGCGATCGTCGTCATCCCGATTAATGGGCCCGGACAGGTTTGGGTCAAACCTGGCCGATTCAGGCCGGGAAGGAACGGCGTGACCGGGACAGTCCGCGCTGGGCGGCGCGCCGGCCCGGTGGCCGAAAGGGGAAGCGGTTGCGCGGTAGTCGCCACGCTGTTGTCGGGCGGAGAGCGACACCTAACCTCGGGTGAGCTGCGGATAACCGAGAAGTAGCTAGCGGCCGGGTGTCGGGTGACAGGGCGTCAATGAGCTAGCCTGGTTAGACTTGCAACGGGCTGCTGCCGCCGCACAACGTGTGGCTCTTAGCCTAGGAGGCTCGGGCGCTGTGTGTCTGCGTTCAGGTTGCAAACTTCTACTAGGCCATAGCCGTTCTCGGATCGCCGCCGGATAGTTCCTATCGACCCATCCCGACGACAGTGGATTTGCTGGATGCTTCGCAAAGCAGAGACTGACCAAAATGATGACGCGCTCACCTACTTGCGTATACAGTTCGGCATGGTCGCATCCGCTGATACCATTTTCGACGTCCTGGACAATGCATTCGGATCTGTTGGCGAGCTATATTTCCGCCGCTTCATGCGGAGCAGTTTCGCCGACAAGTGGATGATAAGCGCTGACTTTGTCATCGGCGCACCTGAGGCTGTGCATGACGTGTTCGCCTTTACAGTTTTCCCGCACTACGAAGACCTTTTGGCGACCATGGCCGGCATTGCCAGAGTGTTTCCCCGCGATCTCAAGCGGACGAGTACCCTCACCAACGAGATGGTAATCTTCTTAAAGGACACCAGGCGCTTCCATTTCTGCTTCCTTGTTGAGAAGGACCGCTACATAGGGGCCTCGGTTGAGATGGCCCGCGTGGCGATCGCACATGCCATTCAAGTGGTTCAAGGGTTCGACACAGGCGGGTTAGCGAGCGCTGAGGAACGCCGACGTCTCTACATCAAAAGCCTTCGAGTGGTTGAAGAGGCCGCCAAGGCAAAGCTGTTCAACTTTCGCAATCTTTTCAACATTCATATCCTGAGCGTTCTATTAGCAACGATCATGCTATGGATCATTCGGCACGGCGAGTGCAGGGGCGTAGGTATTTTTCCAGATCGTGATAAGATGACGGCTGGTTACAAGAGTGTCTTCAATGTGCTGACTCAGATCAACCATTCTGGTTTCTGCCGGAGGCTTGATCTTAGTAATACGTTAGATATACTAACGCCGAGCACGGAATTGCTTGAGAGTCGTGACCTCTTCTACGATCCCTTGGTGAGAATTCCAGATTATGTTGCCGGCGCCCTCTCCAGGTTCGATTACCACTCTAGAGTGTTAAAATCTAACCAAATTAAGCATAAGGATCTCGTTGAGCGATTTGCTTTAGACAACCCAAATCTTCTCATCGTCCAGATGTCGGAATCGCTTGTTTCTCTACGAGCTTCGACAATAACACTCACGACTGAACCCAATTGCTTTTCCCCTTTCAGTTGGGAAGAGTTGGCGGAATATGTCATAGCCAAAGCTCAAGGATTTCGACAGCCGCAGCGCCGATCTCACCGACAGAGTTTGTTGGATCATGCATCGGAGTGGCCCCGTTTCTCCAGCATGCTTCGGTCGTTGCTAAAAGGGGTTGCTGCAGGTGATCGAGGCTGTACAGCTGTGTTCAAGGGCCAAACGTAGCTTGTGAGTACTCAGTTGAATACCCACCATCACTACCATATTATCAGCTGCCTTCCTTGAAAGCTGATCGCACGCATTCCACTCTGGACGAAACGACTGGGTGACTTGACTTGTTAAACCAGGCTGCCCAGCGGGATTGTTATACTGGTAAAAATCCCGGTGCCAGAAGTGGACTGTCATCGCTGCCGGGAGTTTGCGATCGCGCACGAGGCGAGACCGACTTCGGGCCGGATGTAGAGGTAGCGCCATCCATCAGCGAACGGTTTGCAATCCCGATGATCCGCAAGTCGGTAACCTGCGCTTCCCTTGCCAGCGGCCAGGCACTCTCCCCTGTGCTGTCGACTCGACTTACAGGACGGCTTGCCTTTTTTCCCAACGTAGTACTGCCTAACGGATTTGAAGGATTATGTCGGAAACGGTTTGTCTAGGATTGAACGGGAGACTGGTCAGGCAAATTCATCCGGATCGACGGCGCAAAAGGGCGGTTGCCATCCTGCCGATTGTGGAGGGTCGAGCGCGCCAAGGACTAGGCCCAAGCCAGCCGAGCCGCTTTTACCAGGCGACCCTACGAACGCAATTGGTCCCACTTTGCGACGTGGAACGACAATTAGGACGCCCGGCCGCTCCCAGCGAATCTTGCCCGTGGTTTCGGTCTACCTTCCCACCGAGGCCGTCTGTGACCTATAGCCGCTTACCATCGGCCGCAAGCTGTCAACTGTCCGCTTCGGAGCACCTCGCTAACGGTCCTGGGTGTCCGAGATGCTGCGCGAAGCAGCCACGTCCGACCTTCTCTGAAACACTATGGTTAATAGTGTTGCAGGACGCATGCTACGGCCCCGGATCGGCGAGGTCCCTGCCCTGCCTCGGATCGCCCGCACGCTGAGCAAATCCGGCCATTTTGAGCGCTACTCGATCGCAGTCCGCCGCCGCTGAATGATTGCGCTGGACCGACGTAAGGCGGTTGTGAAACAAGAGTCGTGGGATTGCTCGATGCACCTTGTCTGGAGGCCGACCATGACCGTCATCACCACCCGTCTCACCGTCAGCTCCGACGGCGCCATCTCCACCGTCACTCCCCTGCCCGCCGGCGAGCATGCGGCGACAGTCACGATACAGGACCGCCCTGTCCGGCAGCCTCCCGTCCTGCCGCTCGACATCGACGCCCTACCGACCATAGACCTGGGACCCTGGCCCGAGGAAGTCAGCCTGCGCCGTGAGGACATGTACGGCGACGACGGCCGGTGAGCGTCGTCGACACCAACATCCTCGTCCACTCCAGCGCAACCGCCTCTCCGGATCACGCCAGGGCACGCGCAGCCCTAGGAAGTTTGGCAGCAAGCGGCCCGATCGCAGTCAGCCGCCAGATCCTGCGTGAGTTCCTATCCGCGACCACCCGGCCGCAACCCTGGGCCAAGGCCGCGACGCTGGCCGAGGCTACCCGGAACACGGACGCCTTCATCCAGCGCTTTGCCGTCTTGGAGGATGGGCCGGCTGTGTGGGACGAGCTCATGAAACTGACCCGCTCCTTCGCGTTCGGCGGCAAGCAGGTGCATGACGCCAACATCGTGGCCACCATGCTGGCGCACGGTGAAACTCGCCTGCTCACCTTCAACGTGGGCGACTTCCGTCGCTTTGGCAGCCTGATCGAGGTCGTCGTGCCATGATGTCGATCCACGACCAGAAGGGCGGCCGCAAATACCTCAGCGGCGCCGAGCACACTTGCTTCCTCGCCGCCGCCGACCAGGCGCGGCGCGACGTGCGCGCCTTCTGCCACACCCTGGCCTGGACCGGTTGCCGCATCAGCGAGGCGCTCGCCCTCACCGGCGCACAGGTTGACGTTGTGGCCGGAACTGTAACCTTTGAGACGCTGAAGAAGCGCCGGCGCGGGCTGTTCCGCACCGTGCCGATCCCGCCCGAGCTCGCTACCATGCTCGACCTGGTGTTCGGCGTGCGCGGCCTACGCGGCCCAGCCGCCAAGGCGCTGCTGTGGCCGTGGTCGCGGGCGACCGCCTGGCGCCGGGTCAAGGAGGTTCTGGCCGCCGCTGGGATCGAGGGCGCCCAGGCGAGCCCCAAGGGGCTGCGTCATGCGCTGGGAGTGGCCGCCGTGGGCCAGGGCATCCCGCTCAATATGGTGCAGCGCTGGCTGGGCCACGCCCAGCTCACCACGACGGCGATCTACGCCGAAGCCGTGGGCGAGGAGGAGCGCG
>CAXTJU010000042.1:0-30626 GCA_964244655.1 uncultured Acetobacteraceae bacterium
GTGCTCGCCCGGCGCGACCTGCGCCGCCCCCCGGCCCGATTGCTCGACCCGGCGCCGCGCGGCTTGGCCGACCGACTGGCCGTGACGGTCGCGGCGGCTACCGGCCGCGCGTGACGTGCATCGCCCACAGACCGAGCTTGGCCGCGAACGCCACGGCCGCGATCCCGGCCAGCATCACTGCACCGTCCGGTGCGGCAGCCGCCCCGTGGTGACCAGGCTGGCCGCCAGCCGCTGCGCGTCCGCCAGGCTCGGGCATACGGTGCCGTCCAGCTCCTCGACGCGCAGGTCCACTGCCACGAAGCGGTAGCCGCGCTCCTGCCGCACCGCCGCGCCCACGAACGCGCCGCCCACCTCGATCACGTGCGATTGCACCATTGCCGCCTCCATCATGCCGGCTGGGTTCCACGCGGCGGCGGCGTGGTCAACACGGCGTCAGAAGATAAGATCGTTGCTTCTGCGGGCGGGGGCGGCGCTGGAACCGTGCTATCGTGGCGGCATGTTCCCAGAGCAATCCATGCTGGCCGTCCCCGTCATCGTCGCGGTGGTCGTGCTGTTCCTCCTGCTGCGCACCGTGCGGGTGATGCAGGAGTGGAACCGCGCCGTGGTGCTGCGGCTCGGCCGCTTCCACGCGCTGAAGGGCCCCGGGCTGTTCTTCGTCATCCCGCTGGTCGATCAGGTGACGTTCGTCATCGACATGCGGGTCGAGACCAACACCATCACCGCCGAGCAGGCGCTGACCAAGGACACCGTCGCGGTCGGCGTGGACGCCATCGTGTTCTGGCAGGTGACGGACCCGCGGGCGGCGGCCATCAACATCGCCAACTACCGCCAGGCGATCGAGCGGGTGGCGCAGACCAGCCTGCGCGAGATGATCGGCTCCACCGACCTCAGCCGCCTGCTGAGCGACCGCAAGTCCGCCGACGAGCAGCTGCGCATCACCATCGGCGCCAAGACCGGCACCTGGGGCGTGGCGATCCGCTCGGTCGAGATCAAGGACGTGTCGATCCCGCCCGGCTTGCAGGACGCGATGAGCAGCCAGGCGCAGGCGGAGCGCGAGAAGCAGGCCCGGGTGACGCTGGCCTCCGCCGAGCAGGCCATCGCCCAGCAGGTGCTGCTGGCCGCCGAGATCTATGGCAAGGACCCGGTGGCCTTGCAGCTGCGCCAGATGAACCTGCTGTACGAGATGAACAAGGACCGCGGCAGCACCGTGCTGATCCCCACCGACATGGCCAACGCGCTGGGCGCGGCGTTCAAGCCGAAGTAGCCCCCCCCAGGCTCACCGGCCGTGCTTGAGCGTGTAGTCGGCCATGATCGACCAATCCTTGTCGCCCAGCCCGGCATCCACCGCCTCGCCCATGCGCTTCCGCACGGCGTCCAGCATGGGCAACTGGCGGCCGGCGGCCTCGGCGGCTTGCGTGGCCAGCCGCAGGTCCTTCAGCCCGAGCTTGGCCTTGAAGCCCGGCTCGTAGGATTCCCTGGCGATGTTGCCGCTGTAGGTCTCGTAGGCGCGGCCGCTGAACAGCGTGCCCAGGATCAGCTCGAAGAAGTCGCCGCGCGGCACGCCGTTCGCCTCCGTGAGCACCGCGGCCTCCGCCATCGCCTCGATCGCCATGGTGAGCATCATGTTGACGGCGATCTTGGCGGCGTTGGCGCGTGGCGGCTCCTCGCCCATGTCCCACACCTTGCGGCCCAGCACGTCGAGCAGCGGGCGCACCCGCTCGACCGCCTCGCGCCGGCCGGCCGCGAGGATGTTCAGCTCGCCCTTGGCGGCCACGTCCGGCCGCCCGAGCACGGGCGCCGACACGTAGCCCACCCCCGCCGCCGCGTGCACCGCCGTCAGCTCGCCCGCGAAGGCCACCGAGATGGTCGAGGTCACGACATGCACCAGGCCGCGCCGGGCGTGGCCCAGCACGCCGGGCTCCAGCAGCACCTCGCGGATCGCCGGGTCGTCGGACAGCATGGTGAACGCCGCGTCGGCCGCAAACGCCTCCGCCGGGTCGGACGCCATCGCCACCCCGTCGATGCCAGGGTCGCCGGAGCGGTTCCAGGCACGGACCGCGTGGCCTGCCTGCGCCAGGTTGCGCGCCATGGCGCTGCCCATGGCGCCGAGACCGATGAAGCCGACTTCCATGACTCGTCTCCTTTGTTGCTGAACTCTGCGGGGCCAAGATCAGGGCTTCGCCCCGAACCCCACCAGAGGACAGTCGTCCTCTGGACACCTGGTAATAGGGGTGAAGGGGACTTCGTTCCCTTCCGGGTGCAGGGCAGCGCCCTGCGGGCTTCAGCCCCCGACTTTGCAGTAGGCGGGCACGGTCCAGTAGAACGGCCGGAACTCGGCGATGCGGTCGCCCTGCACGCGCACGACCTGCGCCATCGGCAGGTCGAGCGTCTCGCCCGATCCGCGCGCGCGGGTGACGAGGCGGCAGGTGATGACCACCGTGTCGCCGTCCACGAAGAAACGCGTGTCCTTGACCTCAAGCCGGTCGAACGCCCGGCTCATCCGCCGCGCCCAGTTCTCGTAGCCGGCGTGGCCGTGGAACTCGCCGCCCCAGGGCAGGTCGGAGGACTGGTGCAGCACCACGTCAGGGTCGAGGGTCGCGGCCATGTCGGCGAAGCTGGCGCCGGCGTCGGCGCCGCCCGCGTTCATGTAGGCGCCCTCCGCCGCGTAGAAGCGCTGGATCACGTCGCGGGGCGAGGGCTCGGCCAAGCTCACAGCGCGACCTCGCTCACAGCGCGACCTCGCCGCCGTCCGGGTCGCTCCGGTAGGTGGCGACCCCGCCGCTGCGGAAGGTGGCGGCGGTGCCGAACGTGTCCTCCATGAACTGCATGAAGCTGATCTGCCCGTTCCTGACCTTGGCCAGGATGGCGAACGGCGAGGTGACCGCCTTGCCCAGCGTGACGGAGCGGTAGGTGAAGCGGCCGAACACGGCCACGCTCCCACCCTCGCCGAACAGCTCGCCGATCTCGAACGCCTCGCTGCGCCAGAAGCGGTTCACCCGCGTGTAGGTGTCCAGCACCGCCGCGGGGCCGGTGCGGGTGCCGGCCCAAGGCATGATCCGCTGCAGGTCCGGGTTGTCGAAGTTGAGCGACACGTAGGTGGCATCGGGCGCGACCAGCCTGTGCACCACCTCCGGGTTGGTCGGGTCGCTCAGCAGCGTGCGCACGACCTCGGTCGCTGCCATGGCCATGGCGTGGTCTCCTTCATTGCCGGGTGCAGACGGCAGCCCTCGACTTCCGGACCGCCCGGTCTGATAATCACCGCGCCATTCGTCCTTGTCAACACATAAGGACTGAATGATCCACAAATAGCGCGGAGAGGTGAGATGCCCCGTACGGGACGACCCAGGCAGTTCGACAGGGACGGCGCGCTCGACGCCGCCATGCGGCTGTTCTGGCGCCAGGGCTACGAACCGACCTCGCTGGACCAGCTCAAGCGGGCGATGGGCGGCCTGTCGGCCGCGAGCTTCTACGGCGCGTTCGGCTCCAAGGAGAGCCTCTACCGCGAGGCGCTGGCCCGCTACCTCGGCACCCACGGGCAGGTCGTGGCCTCCCTGCACGACGCAACGCTCGCGCCGCGTGATGCCCTGGAGCAGGCGCTGCGCCTCTCAGCCCGGATGCAGACCGACGCGGGATTGCCGAAAGGCTGCATGCTGGTCCTGTCCGCCGCCAACGCCTCCCCGGAGAACGACGGCCTGCAAGCCCTGGTCGCCGCCGAACGGCAACGCACCCGCGACGCCATCCGGCACGGCATCGAGCGGGCCGTGGCGTCGGGCGAGCTGCGCTCCGGCGCTGACGTGGACGGTCTCGCGGCCTTGGCCGAAGCGCTGCTGGTCGGCATGTCGGTCCAGGCGCGTGACGGCGTCCCGCAAGCGGCGATCGAAGCCGCCGTGTCGAACCTGCTGCTGCTGTGGGACATGAACCGGCCCGGGACCCGCGAGCCCCAAGCCGCCCGGGGCGGCGTTCAAGCCGAAGCAGCCGGCGGCCAAGCCTCGCCCTTCCTGGTTGCTTGACAGCCGCGCCTCAATCGTCAGGGTGTGGTCCACAACGGCGCCATCAGAGCAGCCGTGCGGCAGGGACATACGGGGAAACGACATGACGACGCAGCGCGCCGCATCGGCAGCCAGCCCGCGTGCCCTGCTCGCATGTTGCGCCTTGGCCATGGGGTTATCCGTGGCGCAAGCCGCCCGCGCCGAGGACGCGCTGAGCTTCCTGCCCCTGCACCAATGGGTCGAGAGCTGGGCCGCCTCGCCGCAGTTCCCCGTGGACCCGGTGATCGGCAGCAACGCCTTCAGCTTCAGCGACGAAACCCTGCGGCAGGTCGTGCGCCTGAGCACGGGTGGAAGCGCCCTTCGTATCCGGCTGACCAACGAGTACGGCACGGCGCCCCTCACGCTCGGCGCCGTGCACGTGGCGCTCTCGAACGGCGCCGGCGGGATCGTGCCGGGCAGCGACCACGTGGTCACCTTCGGCGGCCAGGGCGGGGTTGTCATCCCCGCCTCGGCGCCCGCGTTGAGCGACCCGGTGGCGTTTCCCGTGGCGGGCCTCACCAGCCTGGCGATCAGCGCTTACGTGCCGCCCGGCGGCAACCCGGCGCCCGTGACGCTGCACCTGACCGGCCAGCAAACCGCCTACATCGTGCCTGGCGACCAAGCCGCGGCCACCAGCCTGCCCGGCGCGTTCACCACCACGGCGCGCGCCCTGCTGTCCGGCGTGGACGCCTTCGAGGGCGGGCTTGCCGCCACCGTCGCCACCTTGGGCGACTCCATCACCGACGGCTACCAATCGACGGTGGACGCCGACCACCGCTGGCCGGACTACCTTGCCAAGCGCCTGCAAGGCAGCGTCCTGCTGAGCGGGCTCGCCGTGGCCAACGAGGGCATCAGCGGCAACCGGGTGCTGACCGACGGCTACGGCCCCAACGCGCTGTCGCGCTTCGACCGCGACGTGCTGTCCCGCCCCGGCCTGCGCTTCGTCACGCTGCTGGAGGGGATCAACGACATCGGCCTGCCCAACGTCGCTGTCCCGAACGTCGGCCCTGAACCCACGGCGGACCAGATCATCGCCGGCTACCAGCAGCTGATCGCGCGCGCCCACGAGCTGGGCGTGCTGGTCTTCGGCGGCACGCTCACGCCCTACCAAGGCGCCAACTACTACACGGCCGCGGGCGATGCCATCCGCGAGGCGCTCAACGCCTACATCCGCAGCTCGGGCGCGTTCGACGGCGTGATCGACTTCGACGCCGCGGTGCGCAATCCGGCGAACCCGTCGCAGCTTCTCCCCGCCTACGACAGCGGCGACCACCTGCACCCGAACGACGCCGGGTATCAGCGGATGGCGAACAGCGTGAACCTGGGCCTGTTCCTGCTGCCGCCCTACCAGCGTCCGTGACGGCCGCTCAGGCCCGCTGAGGCGTTCAAGGCGAAGGGGCCGGCAGGTGTGCTCCTCCCTCGCGGGGTGCCTTGTGGGCCTTCCGCCAGGAGAACACTTCGAGTAAAACCAGCGCCCCTATACAGACAAATCCAGCGGTGACGCCGAGGATATGGGAATCGGTTCCGACCTTGGCGTCCAACTGCCAGACACCGACCGCAATTGACGTGAATGAGCCTATGCACGGCCAACGGAACTCCGATGGATAGGCTTGCTCTGCCGGCGGCGTCCGCAGAGTGTCCAGCTTGATCACGAACACAAGCACTGAAACCATCAGAGCCGTGCTGCCCTCCTGGCCAGGCAGCAGCGCCTTACGCAGCAGCAAGGGGCCGACGATCATCAGGAAGATGAATTCCCAAAGCCGGACATGCCAGAAGCTGTGCTTGGCCGCGGCGCTCACGCCGGCTCCGCCTCCGCCCTGCCCAGCCGTCCCGCCAAATCCTGGATGAACTGCCACGCCACCCGGCCGGACCGCCCGCCGCGCCCGGCGGACCAGGCCACCGCCTCCGCCCGCAGCGCCTCCGTCCCGATCGGCAAGGCGAGGTCGCGCGCGTAGCCCTCCACCATGGCGAGGTAGGTCGGCTGGTCGCAGGCGTGGAAGCCGATCCACAGCCCGAACCGGTCGGACAGCGACACCTTCTCCTCCACCGCCTCGCCCGGGTTGATGGCGCTGCCCCGCTCGTTGTCGATCATCTCGCGCGGCATCAGGTGGCGGCGGTTGGAGGTGGCGTAGAACAGCACGGTGGCCGGCCGCCCCTCGATGCCGCCGTCCAGCACCGACTTCAGCGCCTTGTAGTCGGCATCCTCCCGCTCGAACGACAGGTCGTCGCAGAACACCAGGCAGCGGCGTGGGGACGGGCGCAGCCGGTTCAGCAGCTCCGGCAGCGTCACGATGTCCTCCCGCGCGATCTCGATCAGCGCCAGGCTGCCGGGGTGGCGCGCCAGCGCCTCGGCGTGCGCCGCCTTCACCAGGGAGGACTTGCCCATGCCGCGCGCGCCCCACAGCATGGCATTGTTGGCCGGCAGCCCGGCGGCGAAGCGCAGCGTGTTGGCCAGCAGCCGCTCCCGCTGCGGCTCCACGCCTTGCAGCAGGTCGAGCTTGACCCGCGCCACCCGCGCCACCGGCTGCAGCCGCGCGCCCGCCGGGTGCCAGATGAACGCGTCCGCGTCGGCCAGCGCCACAGCGGCAGGCGGCGGCGGCGCCAGGCGGTCCAGCGCGTCGGCGATGCGGGCGAGCAGGGGGCCCAGGTTGGAGAGTGGGCTGGGGTCCATGGGCGGTCGCCTCGGCTTGACGGGGGGGCGCGGCAAACTATGGTCCGCCGCCACCCACCGCAACCCGGATCCATCGATGTTCATCAGCCCAGCCCACGCCCAAGCGCCAGGAGGCGTTCTCGGGGGCGCGTTTGGCGGCGCGCTCGCGCAGTACTCGCAGTTCCTGCCGATCGTACTGATCTTCGCCGTGTTCTACTTCCTGCTGATCCGCCCGCAGCAGACCGCGCAGAAGAAGCTGAAGGCCCGCCTGGCCGCCCTGCGCCGGGGCGACAAGGTGGTGACCGGCGGCGGCCTGGTCGGCGTGGTGCAGCGGGTGAAGGACGGCAGCAACGAGGTCGAGATCGAGCTGGCGCCCAACGTGCGGGTGACGGCGTTGCGCGAGACGATCAACACCGTGATCGAGCCGGTCGCCGCCAACGACGCCAAGAAGTGAGTTCTGCCCGCTTCTTGGGCAAGTTCTGGCGTCCAGCAAGATTTAACCTGCCGGCAGCCTTGAATTAGCCCTGGCAATCGTCAACAACTTGTGGCGAGATTGACGATCATTCCCGCTTGGCTGCGGGGAGGGCCTCAATTTGGCAGCCACCTAAGAGCAGTGCAGAGGATAGAGTAGTTGAGACCCCCCAAGGATAGCCGCCAGCGGCAACCGCGTCGTCGCGGATTCGACGACGACAATTTCTTCGGCAACACGCCGTCGCCGCCGACCTTCCCGTCATTCTCGACGCCATCCTCCACGCCCCAGCTCCAGGCGTCGGTGAAGTGGTACAACTCCGAGAAGGGCTTTGGCTTCGTCGAGTTGGCGGACGGCACCGGCGACGTGTTCCTGCACGCCAACGCCTTGCAGGCCTCCGGCTTCCAGCAGGTCAGCCCCGGCGCCACCTTGCAGGTCCGCGTCGGCCAGGGCCAGAAGGGCCGCCAGGTGGAGCAGGTGATCTCGGTCGATGAGAGCACCGCCTCCCAGGGCAAGCCCGCGCCCCGCGCCGGCGGCTTCGGCGACGCGCCCCGCGGCCCGCGCCCGCCCCGCCCCCAGGACAGCGGACCCGGCGTCGAGATGACTGGCACGGTGAAGTGGTACGACCCCAACAAGGGCTTCGGCTTCATCTCGCCGCAGGACGGCAGCAAGGACGTGTTTGTCCACGCCACCGCCCTGGAACGCGCCGGCCACCCGCCACTGACCGAGGGCCAGTCGGTCCGCGTCGTGGTCGGGCAGGGGCAGAAGGGTCCCGAGGTTCGGTCGATCATCGCCGAGTGACCGGCTAGGGCTGGACTGGTTTGCGGGCCTTCCCAGGCGCGGGGAGGCCCGTTTGCTTTGGACGGTGCGCGGCAGAATAGATGCCCGGAGCAATTGCTGCCGAGATCTGTCATGCGATCGGAATCCGGCCCTTACCGTCATGGCCGGGCTTGACCCGGCCACCCACGCGGAAGCCACACAACCCGGCGTTGGTTGTGGAAAACAAGCCGATGCGGGTTCAACGGACCCGTAACACGCCAGATGCGGCCGGTCTGCTGGCGCAAATTCCAGCTCTTTGCATCGAATGGGCGACGATCCGTGGAAATCCCTGACGCCGCGATCCAACAAGCCGAGCAGCACATGCGCGAACGCATGGAAGCGAACCCGCACGCCGTTGCGGCACGTTACGACCGTCGTGTGTCGCGCATCATGGTCAGCTTGAGCAACGGCCTGGAACTGGCCTTCCCGCCGCATTTGGCCGAAGGCTTGGCCGATGCGAAGCCAGCCGACCTAGCCGCCATCGAAATCACCCCGACCGGCCTCGGCCTGCACTGGCCCAAGCTCGACGCGGATTTATACTTGCCGGCGCTGCTGCAAGGCGTTTTCGGGTCGCCGCGCTGGATGGCCGGACTGCTCGGCAAAAGCGGTGGCTTGGCGCGAACTGCGGCCAAGGCCGCCGCTGCACGCGAGAATGGCCGCAAGGGTGGCAGGCCGCGCAAGCAGGCGATCGCGTAGCTGCATCGGGTTTCAGTCGTGCCAACTCGCGGAACTGCTCAATGACTGTGTTTCGGCTGCTGCTCGCGCTCGCTTTAGGCGTGGTCATCTTGCAAGACTTCAATACCGCAGCCTGGGCAACTTACATTAAACCAGTTCTGCCAGACATAGTCCCGTCTTCAATAGGTATAAAATGGACATTGTTCGCAGTGATTGTTGCTGTGGCATTATATACTTTTCGATGCAGATATCTGTTCTGGTACGGAGTTCTTGAGATATTAGCTGCTATGTTTACAATGTATTTCAGCATTGCGCCGGCAAAACAGCCATTAGCTACGTCATGCAATAGCAGCGCTATGTGGGGACTGGGTTGCCTTCTACAGTCAAACTTGGCCACTCTAGCAGGAATTTAGATTTTTGTGCGCGGGATGGACAACATGGGCAGACAGTTGCCTAGCTGGGCATCGATTTGGTGGGCGCGCATATTTGGTGCGCGGTGACAGCTTTGTGTGCCTTTCGTGCCCCAGCCTAATCCGCGTAACCTCCCCCGCATGACCTCCCTCATCCTCGCCGCCCTCGCCTTCATCGGCATCCACATCGGCGTCTCCGGCAGCACCCTGCGGGACCGCGCGGTCGCCGCGATCGGCCTGCGCGGCTACATGGTGGCGTTCTCCCTGGCCTCCGTCGCCGCCATCGCCTGGCTGGTGGCCTCCTACAACGCCGCCCCCTACCTCGAAAGCTGGGGCCGGCTGGAATGGTGGAAGCCGGTGCAGATCGCCCTCATGCTGCCCGCCTTCCTGCTGGCGGTGATCGGGCTGGCCACGCCCAACCCCACTTCGGTGGCGCAGGAGGGCCTGGTCGCCCAGCCGCCGCGCGGCATCGTGCGCGTCACCCGGCATCCGTTCCTGATGGGCGTGGCGCTCTGGGCCGCCGTCCACCTGATCGGCAACGGCGACCTCGCTTCCTTGCTGTTCTTCGCCGCCCTCGCCGTGGTGTCGCTCGCCGGCACGGTCTCCATCGACGCCAAGCGCCGCCGGGTGCTGGGCGCGCTGGCGTGGCAGGCGTTCGCCCGGCGCACCTCCATCGTCCCGTTCGCCGCCATCTGGCAGGGCCGCCAAAGCTTCTCCGCCCGCGAGATCGGCTGGGGCCGCCTCGCCGCCGGGACCGCCGCCTTCGCGCTGATGCTGGGCGGGCATTCCCACCTCATCGGCATCTCGCCGTTCCCGGCCTCGTGGTGAGGGCCTATGCGGACGCTTGAGCCCGCCCGCTCGCCATGCCGTAGCCGACGAACATCCAGGAGGCGGCGGCAGCGGCCAACGCTGCGCCGACAGTCCCGACCGCAGCATTGATCCCATACTGCAAAGGCGAGTCGAGGCCGGCCGGCACCGGTGCGCCCGGCCTGATGTTGAAGCCCGCCAGCCATAGCAGGTCGAGCGCTTCGACGGCGACCACTGGCAGGCCGATGAGGAACAGGATGGAAAAGATCCGCCAGAACTGCCACTTCGTTTCGCGCCAGCCCAGCCGGTCCGGCTTGCCGTCCGGCTGAACCGCGACAGCCGGAAAAACCAATGCGAACCGCGTGGCCGCCACAACGGCCGCGATCTGGAGCATCGAGAACGCCAGCTTGATCAATGGCTGCGGGCTCAGGTTGAGGAGGCTAGGCAAGCTGGTCGCCACCCCGAGGGCACTCAGCCAGCCCGCGAACCGCAGCACGCGCCCCAGCGGCGCCAGCGGCAGCAGCTGCGTCCGTTCCCCCAGCAGCACGAAACGGTGGACGGCGATCGCCAGCGGCGCCAGCAGCAGGGACCGCAGCACGGTGGCGAGAAGCAGGGCCAGCGCGCCACGGGTGGTGGGCTCTATCGAATTGCCGCCGACCTGAACCGCCACGCTGTTTCCCAACGCCCGCAGCACGCCATCCATCGCCACCAAGGCTGCGATCGTCAGCAAGAACGCGAGCGGCATCCGCACCAGCGCTGACCCGGCGCTGCGCCACGCCCGCCCCACCGTCCTGAACACCTTCGGCCGCACGCGCTCCCCAACCGATGCCGACATCCGCGCTCCCTCCTTCTCAGACGTCCCACGCCCCCATCGCCTGCCGCACCACGCACGCCGGGTCGCCCCGCAGCACCTCCACGTCCGTCGCGTCGCCGTTGCGGACGAAGCGCAGGTCGAACGCCTGATCCCCCACCCACAGGCCGCGCAGCGTCAGGTCCGGCAGCCAGTCCGGCAAGCTGGGGTCAATCAGCACCCGGCGGTTCGGCGCGTCCGGCTGGAACCCGGTCATCGCCTGCACCAGCGAGAACACGCTGCCCGCCGCCCAGGCCTGCGGCACGTTGGCGCCCAGGTACTGCACGGGAAAGCTGCTGCCCTCCCGCTGCGTGCCGGCATACAGCTCCGGCAGCTGGTTGAGCATGAAGTAGCTCGCCGCCGCCATCACGTCCCGCGCCACCGCGTTGGCCGCCTCGGCATGGCCGTAGCGCTTGAACCCCTGCGCGATCAGCCCGTTGTCGTGCGGCCAGACCGAGCCGTTCTGGTACGAGTACGGGTTGTAGCTCGGGTGCCGGGCCGACAGCGTGCGGATGCCCCAGCCGCTCCACATGTCCGGCTGCCGCAGCCGCTCCACTACCCGCGCCGCGCGCTCCGGCCGCGCCACGCCGGACCACAGCAGGTGCCCGGGGTTGGAGGCCACGCTGAGGATCGGCCGCTTGTCGCCGTCCAGGCCGTAGGCGTAGGTGCCTTCCGCCTCGTTCCAGAACAGCTCATCGACCCGGCGGCGCAGCACCGCCGCCTTGTCCCGCAGCGCGCCCGCCTGCTCCCCCCGGCCCAGCGCGTCGTACAGCTCCGCCATGCGCATCCAGGCATCGAACACGTAGCCCTGCAGCTCGCATAGCGCCTTGGGGCCGCGCACCGCGCTGCCGTCGGCGTGCATCACGGCATCGCCCGCGTCCTTCCAGGCCATGTTCTCGTAGCCCTTGGACGAGCGGGTCTGGTACTCCTGCAAGCCGTCGCCGTCGCGGTCGCCCCACTCGTCGATCCAGCGCAGGCACCGCTCCGCCACCGGCAGCAGCCGCTGCACCATCGCCAGGTCCCCGGTGCAGCGCCAGGCGGTGTGCAGCGTGACGAGGTACAGCGGCGTCGCGTCCGCCGTGCCGTAGTACGGCGTGTGCGGGATCAGCTTGAAGTGCGCCAGCTCGCCCCGGCGCAGCTCGTGCAGGATCTTGCCGGGTTCCGCGTCCCGCTCGTCGTCCCGCTCCGTCGCCTGCCAGTGGCCCAGCACGTCCAGCGCGCCGCGGGCGAAGTCCGGATACACCAGGGCGGTCTGCAACGAGACGATCAGGCTGTCCCGGCCGAACAGCGCCACGAACCACGGCAGCCCCGCCGTCGGCACGTATTCCTCGCCACCCCCCACCTGGAACGGCAGCCGCAGCGCCGCCATGTCGTCAAGCGACTGGGCATACACCCGCTGGAACCCGTCATTGCTGCTTTCGAGCGCGGTGACACCTTCGCGCCAGCGCGCCATGGTGACGCTCTGGCCCTGTCCGTCCATCTTGCTGGCGCAGGGACCCGGCGCCGGGAACGACTCGTCGCCGTCATGCAGCTCGTACAGCAGGCATGACTGCCAAGTTGCGCCCGGCTCCAGCGCCACCTCGAAGCTGATCCGTCCGTTGGCATAGACGGCCGTGGTGTCGCTCTCCGCCTTGACGCTGAGGCCGCGGCGGAAATCCTGGTTGCTGTAGCTGTTCACCAGCAGCTGCCGGGCGTCGTCCCACTCGCTGGTGATCCGGCCCCGCCGCACGATGTGCTCGGCCTTCACCTCGAAGATGTCGGCGAAGTCGCTGCGCACCACGATCTCTAGGTTGAACCGCACCGGCGCGGTGCCGTGGTTGGTCAGCTGGAAATCCTCGTGCACTCCGCCGTCGATGCTGCGCGAGATCACCAGGCTCAGCGTCCGCGCCGCCACGTCCCCGGCCTCCGTGGGGATAGCGCGGTTGGTCAGGTAGATGCGCGACAGGTAGTACGCCGGGGTGCCGCTGTTCAGCAGGTCCCACCCGACGCCGTTGGCGAACAGCGCCCATGCGCTGATCAGCCGGGTGTCGCGGAAATACAGCCCCATGGCGGTGGGCCAGGAAACCTGCCCGTCCGGCTCCGTGATCAGCACCGCGTTGCCCTGGTGGATGGCGAGCTGCGGCGGGCCGACCTTGATTTCCAATGACATAGAAGCCTTCACGCGCTAATGGTGAAAACCATCGGCGCGGACGCGGAGCGAAGCAAGCTCAGGGCTTCGCCCCGAACCCCACCAGAGGATGAAGTCCTCTGGACACCTGTTTATATAATAGGGGTGAAGGGGACTTCGTCCCCTTCCGGGTGCAGGGCAGAGCCCTGCCGCTACGAGGCGGGCTCGAACGCCAGCGACAGCCCGTTCATGCAATACCGCTCCCCGGTCGGCTCCGGCCCGTCCGGGAACACGTGCCCCAGATGCCCGCCGCACTGGCTGCAATGCGCTTCCGTCCGCATCATGCCGAGGCTGCGGTCCGATTGCGTGGCCACCGCGCCCTCGATCGGCCGGAAGAAGCTGGGCCAGCCGCTGCCGCTCTCGAATTTCGTGTCCGACTGGAACAGCGCCTGGCCGCACCCGGCGCAGCTGAACACGCCCGTGCGCTTCTCGAAGTTGAGCTTGCTGCTGCCCGCCCGCTCCGTGCCATGCTGGCGCAGCACCCGGAACTGCTCCGGCGACAGCTTAGCCTGCCACTCGGCATCCGGATGCGCGACGGGGAAGTCCTCTGCGGGCGCCTGCTTGGCGCCGAACAAACCGGCCATGGATGGTCTCCTTATGCGGCCGCAGAGATGGGGTCCGCTCCGTCCCGGGACAACGGCTCTGCCCGCGCCCACACCGCCGTGTCATGGAACACCGCGCCGCCGTTGGGCGCCGCCGGCTCCGCGCTGGTCAGCGCGTTGATGCCGATGCCGCCCTCGAACGCCGCGTTCGGCCACACGCTCTCCACCACCACGGTGCCGGGCTGCTGGCCCTGGCCCAGCGCCGCGTGCAGCACCACCTCGCCCAGCGCGTTGCCCAGGCGCAGCCGGCCGCCCTCCCGCACCCCCAGCTGCGCCGCGTCGTCCGGGTGCAGCAGCGCCGTCGGCCGCCCCTCGCGCTTCAGCGCGGTGGGCGTCTCAGTGAAACTGGTGTTGAGGAACTGCCGCGCCGGCGCGGTCACCAGCCGGAACGGGTGCGCCGGCGTGGCCTGGTCCGTGCAGTCCCAATGGTCCGGCAGCCGCGGCATGGCGGAGCCCAGCGGCCCCAGCGCCGCCCAGTCCGGCGCGAAGCGGAACCGCCCGCCGGGGTGCCCGAAGCCGTCCAGGAAGTGGCTCTCGCGGAACGCCGGCTGCCGGTCCACCCAGCGCGCCGCGCCCACCGCCGCCGCCCCTTCGTAGCCCGAGGCGCGCAGCGTCGCGTCCACCAGCTGCATCGCCGTCATGCCGAACCCGGCGTGCTCCGCCCCCAGCCGCGCCGCCAGGGCGCAGATCACCTCGTGGTTGGAGCGGCACTCGCCCGGCGGCTCCACCAGCTTGCGCCCCAGCTGCACGTGCCCGTGCCCGCCGGCGTGGTACACGTCGTCGTGCTCCAGGAAGGTGGTCGCCGGCAGCACCAGGTCCGCCATCGCGGCGGTCTCGGTCATGAACTGCTCGTGCACCACGGTGAACAGGTCCTCCCGCGCCAGCCCGCGGCGGACCCGGTGGCTGTCCGGCGCCACCGCCGCCGGGTTGGTGTTCTGCACCAGCAGCGCGTGCACGGGCGGGCCGGCGCCGAGGTCCGCCGCGTCGCCGGTCAGCACCGCGCCGATGCGGCTCATATCCAGCTGGCGCACCCCCAGGTCGCGCCGGTCCAGCCCCTCGATCAGCGTCTTGTCCCAGCCGTAGATGTCCCGGTTGTTCCAGAACGCCCCGCCGCCCTCCCGCTGCCAATGCCCCGCCACGGTCGGCAGGCAGGTGACGGCGTGCAGCATGGCCGCCCCGTTGCGCGACCGGCTGAACCCGTAGCCCACCCGGATGAAGGCGCGCGGCGTGCCGTTGTACGCCGCCGCGAACGCCTCGATCTCCGCTTCCCCAAGCCCGGTGATGCCGGCCGCCCAACCCGGCGTGCGCGAGGCCAGGTGCGCCTCCAGCTCGTCCGCCCCCTCCGCCTGGCGCGCCATGTAGCCCCGGTCGGCCAGCCCGTCGCGGAAGGCGCAGTGCATCACGGCGCAGGCCAACGCCCCGTCCGTGCCGGGGCGCAGCGCCAGGTGCGTGTCCGCCACCGCGGCGGTGCCGCTGCGGTACGGGTCCACCACCACCAGCTTCGCCCCGCGCTGCTTCCGCGCCCGGCTGACGTGGCTCATCACGTTCACCTGCGTCGCCACCGGGTTGCCGCCCCACATGACGATCAGGTCGCTTTCCGCCATCTCCCGCGGGTCCGGCCCGGTGATCCGCCCGACCCCGGCGCGCCACCCGGCGTCCATGATGCTGGCGCAGATGGTCAGCTTCTGCCGCGAGTAGCCCATGGCGTGGCGCAGCCGGTTGATGCCGTCCCGCTGCACGTGCCCCATGGTGCCGGCGAAGTAGTACGGCCATACCGCCTCCGCGCCGTGCCGCGCCGCCACCGCCGCGAGCTGCCCCGCCGCCCGGTCCAGCGCCTCGTCCCAGCCGATGCGGCGGAACTGGCCGCTGCCCTTGGCACCGGTGCGCAGCAGCGGGTGGGTCAGCCGCTCCGGATGGTGCTGCCGCTCGGCGTAGCGCGCCACCTTGGCGCAGATCACCCCCGCCGTGTAGCTGTTCGCCGCCGCCCCGCGCACCGCGCCGATCCGGTTGCCGTCCACCTCCACCTCAAGGGCGCAGCAGGACGGGCAGTCATGCGGGCAGACGGTGGGGTGCAGGCTCATGCCCGCCAAGGTGCGTCCGGCGGCGGCGTCCGGCAAGCAGCCCCCGCAAGCAGCCCTTGCCTCCGGACCCGCGCGGTGGTCAGACATCGCAGCACCAACCTGGATCAGCCCCCCATGAGCGACACCCCTGCCAGCAACATCCCCATAAGCGATACTGGCCCCCTCGGCCTGCCCGAGGCCGCCCGCCGCCTCGGCGTTCCCGTCCGCGCCCTGCGCCAGGCCATCCGCACCGGGCGCATCGCCGCCCCGCCCCACTTGACCGCCACCGCAACCCTGCCGGCCGAGTGGCTCGGCAGCGCCCAGGCGGCCATCGAGGCGCAGCCCAAGGCGTTCAGCGCGGCGTTCCGCCAGAAGGTCCCCGCCTTCGCGCGCTTCCAGGGCACCTCGGCCTGGCGGAAATACCCCAACCGCGTGCGCGAGTACGCCCGCTTCCGCGCCACCGCAGGCTGACCCGGCGCAGCGGCCTGCGCCGCCCCATATAACCGCCCAGCAGCCACAGACATCGTCGGGATGAGCCACCATGCCCTCCAAGCCGAACTACAACCACCAGCGCGCCGAGCGGGACCGCGCCAAGAAGGCGTCCAAGGAGACCAAGCTGCAGGAGCGCAAGGAGCAGGCCGCGCTCCGCAAGGCCGAAGCGGAAGCTCCGGGCGAAGCTCCGGCCGCAGGTCCGGCCGAGGACCCGGGCCAGGGGGAGTAGCGGCCATGGCAATGAAGAGTCGGGCGTCGTCCAGCTTCGTGGCGTTCGATGTCCTGTATGAGGACGGCACCCGCAGCTCGAACCGCAAGGTGTCGGCCAGCGCGTTGGCCGGCCTCGACGGGGACGAGCCGGCGCGCGGCATCGTCGAAGCCCAGGACCGCGAGATCGCCGCGGCCTCGGGACGTGCCAGGAGCGACGTGAAGTCCATCGTCCGCTCGCCGCTCAAGGTGGCCAACGACGACGCCGGGCCGAACGGCAAGCTGCGGGGCGGCAAGCGGTAGCGCGCCCTCCGTCACGGCCGGTCGATGGGCACGGCCGAGACGCTGTTGTACGGGCTGCCGCCCTTGCTGAGCGCCTGCGTGGACCAGACCAGGTACACCAGCACGTTGCGCTCGCGGTCCACCATGCGCGTCACGCGGATTTCCTTGAACGCCCAGTTGGCCGCAGCACCGAACACCACCTCGCTGTCCGGCACCGCGCCGTGCAGCGCCACCGGGCCGGTGGCGCGGCAGGCGATGGAGAACCGGCTCGGGTCCGTCGCCAGCCCGAACGACCCGGCGATGCCGCCCGTCTCCGCGCGCGACATGTAGCAGCTCACATTATCCACCCGCGGGTCGTCGTAGCGGTCCACCACGATCTTGTCGTTGCGGCCCAGCACCCGGAACGTCGTGCTCACGTCGCCGATGCGCGACTCCGCCGGGTCCGCGGCGCGGGCGGCCGGCAGGGCGGCGAGGACGCCGGCCAGGCAGGCGAGGCAGGCGGGGATGCGCATGGCGGTCGGCTCCGGATGGGGTGGTTGCGGCATAGCAGAGCTTGCCGGGCCGCGCGCGGTGCGTTCGTCCGTGCGCCGAACCCGCGAAGGCGCCGACCCAAGCCATGACCGCCCCTCCCAGCCTCGCCCCCGTCCCCTGGATCAGCCGCGCGCCGGCCGCGCCCTACTTCATCGACGAGGCGGGCGCGGACTGGCATCCAATCGGCCACAACGACGCCGCGACCTGGCCGGAGCTGCGCGGCCTGCTGACCCGGCGCGCCCCGGACGACGTGCGCCGCCACCTGCACGCGCTGCGCGACAGCGGTGTCACCTGCCTGCGGGTCATGCTGGAGTACTGCCAGGGCGACACGACCTTCCTCGAACGCCCGGCGGGCACGTTCAACCCGCGCATGGTCCGCTTCTGGGACGAGCTGGTGGGCCTGTGCGGGCAAGTGGGGATGCGGCTGCTGCTGACCCCGTTCGACACCTTCTTCACCTGGATACGCTGGCAGCGTCATCCGTACAACGCCCGCAACGGCGGCCCCTGCGCGGAGCGGGAGCAGCTGCTGACCTGCCCCGCCACCCGTGCCGCCATCAAGCGCCGGCTCGCCTTCGCCACGGCGCGCTGGGGCGGCAGCGGCACCGTGTTCGCCTGGGACCTGTGGAACGAGATGCACCCGGCGCATGGCGGGCGCGACCCGGCCAGCTTCGGCAGCTTCATCGACGATATAGGCGGCTTCCTGCGCGCCGAGGAGCGGCGGCTGCACGGCCGCGCCCACTTGCAGACCGTCTCGGTGTTCGGGCCGGAGCTGCCGCACGACGCGGCGCTGCGCGAGGCCATCTTCCGCCACCCGGCGCTGGATTTCGCCACCAGCCACCTCTATGCCGAGGGCACCATCGACCACCCGCAGGACACGGTGGCTCCCGCCCAGGCCGCCGCCGGGCTGGTGCGGCAGGCGCTGGACGAGATCCAGGACGCGCGGCCGTTCCTGGACACCGAGCACGGCCCCATCCACACCTTCAAGGACCACCGCCGCACCCTGCCGGCCGCGTTCGACGACGAGTATTTCCGCCACATGCAGTGGGCGCACCTGGCCTCCGGCGGCGCCGGCGGCGGCATGCGCTGGCCGAACCGCAACCCGCACGTGCTGACGCCGGGGATGCGCGCGGCCCAGCGCGCGATGGCGGGCTTCCTGCCGCTGCTGGCGTGGCAGCGCTTCGACCGCCGCCCGCTCGGCGCGCGGCTGCGGCTGGACGACCCGGCGGTCGAGGGCTTCGGCTGCGGCGACGCGGCGCAGGCCGTGATCTGGCTGCTGCGTATCCGGCCGCTCGCGGCGGATGGCCGGGTGCGGCCGGACTGCGCCGCGCCGGCCACGGTGCAGGTGGCCGGGATGCGTCCCGGCGCCTACCGCGCCACCGCCTGGGACACGCAGGCGGGCCGGGCGGAGGGCGAGTGGCTGGTGGCCGCGCAGGACGGCGTGGTGAGCGTGGCGCTCGACCGCCTCGGGGCCGACCTGGCCCTGGCGGTGCGGCCCGGCTCAGTCGGCCTGGCAGGCTGAGGCCGGCTCCGCGCGGGGCTGGAGGGCGCGGGCGGGCGCGAGCTTGAGGTAGCTCTGCCAGAACGGCACGGAGGTCAGCTCCGGGAACGCGGCCTGCCAGGCCGCCGTCGTCGCCGGGCCTTCCCGGTAAAGCCGCAGCAGCAGCCGCGCGCCGCGCAGCAGCAGGGCGCGGTGGTGCTCGCGGGAGCGGTGGAAGCTCGGCTTGTCGTTGTCCCACCAGGTCTCGACCGCCACGTGCTCCACGCCGGACATGGCCATCCAGTCCAGGTCCTCCACCGCGATCTGGCGCGGCGGAATCGGCTGGGTCCTGGCCAGGGCGTTGCGCACCACTAGGCGCGCCAGCAGCGCCAGGCTGCCCGGCGTCGTGCGCGGGGCGGGGCGCAGCAGCTGCTTGGCCAGCACCCGCTCGCGCGGCACGCCGGCGTCCGGGAACTCCGCCTTGCGCGCCGCCAGGCCGGCATGCACCGCGAGCGGCTCCGCCCGCATGATGCCGGGGCCGGCCAGGAAGTCCTGGATGCCGTCCAGGAGCAGCGCCGTGCTGTAGTAGCGGAACGTCAGCAGGTGGCGCACCACCTGGCGCGCCAGGCGGCGGACGGTGGCGGCGCGGTCCGCCGGCAGGTGCAGGGCGGCGGCCACCAGCATGTTGCGCGTCTCGTAGTACAGCTGCCAGCCGCCGAGCTTGAGGTAGAACGGCTCGTGCCACACGGCGATGCCCGGCATCGGCACGGTGGGCACGCCGCGGTTGTGCAGGCGCAGCCCCCATTCCAGGTCGTCGCCGCGGATGAAGCAGGGCAGCGGCAGCCCGTGCTCCTGCAGCAGGGCGATGGGGAAGCCGCAGCACCACCAGCCGTTGTAGTGCACCGGCGCAGGGTGGGAGAGCGCCTCCAGCGTGTCCGGGTTGCCGATGTGGCGGCCGTGGTGCTGCGGCAGGAACGCCCAGTGCCGGTCAGAGATGATGGCGCCGGCCTCGTACAGCGTCGCCGGGTGGATCATGTCGAGCATGTGCCCGCCCAGCACCACGTCCCGCTTGGCCAGCGCGAAGAACGCCGTCATGCGGGCCAGGCTGCCCGGCTCGATCTCGATGTCGTCGTCGAGCAGCACGACGTGGGTGAGGGCGGGGTCGTCCATCGCGGCCAGCAGGCCGCGGGTGAAGCCGCCGGCGCCGCCGTGGTTGCCCTGCTCGATCAGCACCAGCTTGCCGGCCAGCCTGTGCACCGCCTCCGCCATCGCCGGGTGCCGGGCGAGGCCGGGGCGTCCCTGGTTGACCACGATCACCCGGGCGAGGCGCGCCAGGGCGCCGGCGTCCGCGCCGAGCGAGTCCAGGCAGCGCGCGAGCGCGGCCTCGCGGTTGAAGGTGCAGAAGATGGCGGCGAGGCCGACGGCGGCCTGCGGCACGTCCTCGCCCATCCAGCAGGCGGAGACGAAGGTGACGCCGCTCGCCCTGGCGACGAGATCGACCGACAGCACGCCGTGCTGGCGGAAGTTGATGGCCCGGTCGTTCAGGCAGATCTCGTTCAGGCCCGACCGGATGTCCTGCTGCAGCAGCAGCACCCGGTGGTTGGCGACCCGGCGGAACACCCGCAGCACCGCCTCGCCCTGCACCACCACCTGCAGCACCAGGGCGGACAGGGCGGTGTAGCGGCGCCACTGGCTCTCGAAGAAGCTGTTGAAGTAGCTGTCGAAGCTCAGCGTGGCGCCGGGCCGGGCATGCAGGGTGGCCTCGGCCTGCGCCCCCAGGTCGGGCGCGGCGCCGGCAGGCTGGTGCAGCCGCCAGTACAGCTCCCGCCGGTCAGCGGAGCACGCCGTCAGGAACGGCTGCAGCGGCAGGCGGGCAGGGCGGCGCAGGCCGGCCGCACCTGCTGGGTCCAGGCTTACTCCGTCCATGCAGGGAGCCTGTCGCGGAGGACGCAGGCGCGCGGTAGCTCAGCTGGCATCGGGCGGATCGACGGGTCTTGGCGGCATTGCCGGTTCCTTAATTGGTTTGGACAGGGCAACGCATTAACATTCCGATCATCTGGCGGTAATTTGACCTTGGTGCCAAGGGGCATGGCCCCGCTGCGGCCCGCCCCGGCGCTCACCCCGGCGCGAGGCATCTCCCGCGCCCCGCCGGCGTTGTGGGGCGGCTCCCCTGCATCCAGCATGGGGGCCATCGCGGGGACAGACACATGACGGCTTCCAAGCATCCGAAACACCCGCCCAAGAGCCCCGACGACCTCGGCGCCGACGTGCCGCCGCTGATGGACGACCTGAAGGACAACCCGGGCATCGGCGCGTCCAAGGGCGCCTTCGCCCGCACCGGCGCCGACCCGGAGACGGTCGAGGCCGACAACACCGCAGAGGGCGACGTGCTGAGCGACGGCGCGAAAGGCGGCGGGATCAACCCGGGCAAGGTGGGCCGCACCAACAAGTAGCCCCCCAGCCGCTCCCGGGCGCGGCGGGTCAGCCGCGGCCGAGGCTGGCCCGCGGGATGTGGCAGCGTATGGCGTGGCCGTCCCGCTCGTGCAGCGCCGGGCGCTCCAGGTCGCACACCGCGCCCAGCTTGCGGGGACAGCGGTCGCTGAACACGCAGCCTCCGCCTCCGCCCGCTGCGGGCGGGGCGGGCGCGGCCGAGAGCAGCAGCTCGGTGTAGGGGTGGTGCGGCCCGTCGAACACCGCGGCCGCCGGGCCGATCTCGACCAGCACGCCGCCGTACAGCACCGCGACCTGGTCCGCCACGTAGCGCACCACGCCGAGGTCGTGCGAGATGAACAGGCAGCTGACCGCCTCGCGCCGTTGCAGCGCCACCAGCACGTTGAGCACCTGGGCCTGCACCGACACGTCGAGCGCCGCGGTCGGCTCGTCGCAGATCACCACCCGGGGCTCGCCGGCGAAGGCGCGGGCGAGGGCGGCGCGCTGCTGCAAGCCGCCGGAAAGCTGGGCGGGCCGCAGCTCCAGCTGACCCGGCGTCAGCCGCACCGCGTCGGCCAGCCCCAGCAGCCGCGCCGTCAGCGCGCCGCCGGACAGCCCGGCCAGCCGCGACAGCGGGCGCGACAGCAGGCGGCGCACGGAGTGCGCGCGGTTGAGCGCGGAGCCGGGGTTCTGGAACACCACGCCCAACGCCTTCAGGGCCGCGACCGGGCGGGCGCGGGCCAGCGGCGCCACCGCCTGGCCGTCCAGCTCGACGACCCCGCCGGGGTCGGGCGCCAGCAGCCCGAGCAGCATCCGCGCCAGCGTGGTCTTGCCGCTGCCGGACTCGCCGACCAGCCCCAGCGTCTGGCCGGGCTGCAAGGCGAGCGACACCCCGGCCACCGCCAGCGTGCCGGCGAACGTCTTGGACAGGTTCACCGCCCGCAGCACCGGGCCTTGGCCGGAGTAAACGGCGGGCAGGGCTTCCGTCACCGGCGGGGCAGGCGGCGCGCCGGGATGGTGGCACAGCGCCACGTGGCCGCCGGACCGGACCGTGGGCGGCGGCAGGCGGCAGGCGGCGTCCGCCAGGTGGCAACGGGGGGTGAACACGCAGCCCGGCGGCGGCGGGCCTGGCCCGGGCAGCGCGCCGGGGATCGTCTCCAGCGGGCCGTCCGCCTTGGTGCGCCCCATCGGCAGGTAGCGCAGCAGCCGCGCCGTGTAGGGGTGCACGGGATGGCGCAGCACCTCGTCCGCGCGGCCCTCCTCCACCAGCACGCCGCCGTACAGCACGCCCACCCGGCCGCACATGCGCCCGACCACGCGCAGGTTGTGGCTGATGAACAGCATCGCCATGCCCTCCTCGCGCTGCAACGCGGCGAGCAGGTCGAGGATGTCGGCCTCCACGGTGGCGTCCAGCGCCGTGGTCGGCTCGTCCAGCACCAGCAGCGCCGGCCGCTTGGCCAGCGCCATGGCGATCACCACGCGCTGCTGCATCCCGCCGGACAGCTGGTGCGGGTAGGCCGCCATGACCCGGCGCGCCCCCGCGATCCGCACCCGGCCCAGCATCGCTTCCGCCTCCGCCCGCGCGTCCGCGGCGCCCAGCAGCTCGAACGCCTCGGCCACCTGGCGGCCGACGGTGAGCGCCGGGTTCAGCGCGCGGCCGGCATCCTGATAGACCATGGACACGCGGCGCGCCCGCAAGTGGCGCAGCCCGGCCCGGTCCAGCCGCGCCACGTCCTGCCCGCCCACCAGCACGCGGCCCCGCGCGATGCGGCCGCCGCGCGGCAGCGCCCCGAGCGCGGCCAGCGCGGCAGTGGACTTGCCGCAGCCGGACTCGCCGACCAGCCCGTAGGCCTCGCCCGCGCCCACCTGCAAGGACACGCCGTGCAGCACCGCCGCGTCCCGGCCGCGGATGCGGTAGCTCACCGCGAGGTCCTGCAATTCCAAGGCGTTCAGCGCGCGGCTCCCGCCAAGGCGTCCGCCACCAGGTTCACCGCCACCACCAGGGAGGCGGTGGCGCCTGCCGCGAACGCCGTCGTCCACCAGCAGCCGCCGGCGATCAGCCCGTAGTTCTCCGCCACCGTCAGCCCCCAGTCGGGCGAGGGCGGTTGCAGGCCGAAGCCCAGGAAGCTGAGCGAGGCCACGGTGAAGATGGCGTAGCCCAGCCGCACCGTCGCCTCCACCAGCACCGTCGGCAGCACGTTGGGCAGGATCTCGGCGGCCATGACGTACACGGGGCTCTCGCCGCGCAGCTCGGCGGCGGCCACGTAGTCCAGCCCGCGCTCCGACAGCACGGCGGCGCGCACCGTGCGGGCGATCAGCGGCGTGAAGGCCAGCGCGATCACCGCGACCACGGTGAGCGACGAGGTGCCGAGGGCGGCCAGCGCCACCAGCGCCACGATGATCAGCGGCAGCGCCAGCAGCGCCTCGATCAGCCGGCCCAGCGCCAGGTCCGCCAGGCCGCCGAAATACCCCATGGCCAGGCCGAGCGCGGTGCCCAGGGCGGTCGCCAGCAGCGTGGCGGGCGGGGCGATGGCGAGGATCGGCCGCGCCCCGGCCACCACGCGGGAGAACACGTCCCGCCCGATCTGGTCGGTGCCGAACCAGTGCGCGGCGGAGGGCGGCGCGAGCGTGTTCAGCAGGTCGTCGGCATACGGGCTGTACGGCGCGGCGAGCGGGCCGAGCAGCGCGCAGCCCAGCCAGAACAGCAGGATGCCGCCCCCCGCCAGGGCGCTGGGCCGCGGCAGCCGCCTCACCGCGCCCCCGCCCGCGGGTCGAGCACGGCCGTCAGCATGTCCGCCAGCAGCGTGGCCAGCAGGTAGGCCACGCCCACCACCAGGATGCCGGCTTCCAGCATGGGGAAATCCTTGGCCCGCGCCGCTTGCAGCACCAGGCTGCCGATGCCCTGGCTGCGGAACAGCGTCTCCACCACCACCAGCCCGCCGATCAGGTAGCCCACCTGCGTCGCCACCACGGTGATGGTCGGCAGCAGCGCGTTGCGCAACACGTGGCGCAGCAGCACGGTGCGGCGCGGCAAGCCTTTCAGCACGGCGGTGCGGGTGTAGTCGGCATCCAGCGCCGCCAGCGTGCCGGCGCGGGCGATGCGGGCGATGTAGCCGAACAGCACGAGCACCAGCGGCAGCGCGGGCAGCAGCAGGTGGCGCAGCTGCACCATCACCGGCGCACCCGGCGGCGTGCCGGCCGACACCGGCAGCCAGCGCAGCCACACCCCAAGCACCAGGATGAGCGCCAGGGCGGACACGAACTCCGGCACCACCGTGAGCGACAGCCCCGCCAGCGTGATCGCGCGGTCCTGCCACCGCCCGGCGCGGGTGGCGGCATACACCCCCGCGCCGACCGACAGCGGCACCACCAGCACGAACGCCACCGCCGCCAGCTTGAGCGACTGCCCGAGCGCGGCCAGCACGTAGGGCGCGGCCGGGGCGCGGTAGGCGTAGGAGCGTCCCATGTCACCCACCAGGAAGCCGCTGGCCCAGCCGGCGTACTGCGCCAGCAGCGGCCGGTCCGCGCCCAGTTGGTGGTCCAGCACGGCGACCGCCGCCGGGTCGGCGAGCGGGCCGAGGATGGCGCGGCCGGGATCACCCGGCAGCAGCCGCGCCCCGGCGAACACGAGGGCGCTCAGCAGCAGCAGCGTCACCGCGCCGGCCGCCAGCCGCTGGCCCGCGAGGCGCGCCAAATGCATCAAGCGATGGCGGCGTTGTGCAGGAACAGCTGGGTGATGGCGGTCGGCTCCACCCCCGTCACCCCGGCGGCGGTGGCGGTGAGCTGGTCGTAGAAATACGCCAGCACCATCGGCGTCTGGTCCAGCAGCAGCGCGTCGATCCGCCCGGCGGCGGCGCGCTGCACGCCGAGGTCGGTGGCGGCGACGTACTCCGCCACCAGCGCGTCGTACGCCGGGTCGGCGAAGCGCGCCGCGTTCCAGGCGCCGCCGCTCAGCAGGGGGGCGGCCAGCATCACGTCCGGCACGCCGCGGTGGCCGTAATCGGTGAGGCCCATCTCGGAGTCCAGCCAATCCGAGCCGCCGGGCCGGGCGGTCCCGTAATACGCCGCCGTCTCCTCCACCTTGAGGCGCAGCCGGATGCCGATGGCGGCGCAGGCGTTCTGCACCACCACGGCGTAGTCCGGCATCTCCAGCAGCCGCTCCGTGGTCAGCACCGCCTCGAACCCCTCCGGCACGCCCGCCTCGGCCAGCAGCGCGCGGGCGCGGGCCAGGTCCTTGCGGCGCTGCGGCGCCGCCGGGTCGCCGGACGGGTAGAGCGGCGCGATCGGCGAGTCGTTGCCCAGCTCCGCCTGGCCGCGGAACAGCCCCTGCACCAGGGCGGGGCGGTCCAGCGTCAGCGCCACCGCCTGGCGCACCCGCTTGTCGGCGAACGTGCCCGCGTCCGTGCGCATGTGCAGCTGCCGGTGGGCGGAGGAGCGCAGCCGGATCAGCCGCACCGCCGGGTCGTCCAGCAGGCCCTGCGCGCCCTGCGCCGCCAGCTCCGCGACCACGTCCACCTCGCCCGCCTGCAAGGCCAGGATTTGCGGCGGCTGGTCGGCGTAGAAGCTGAACTCGGTGCGCGCCGGCCGCACCGCCCCGCCCCACCAGTCGGGATTGCGGACGAACGCCGCGCCGAAGTTGGGCGTGTAGCGCGTCAGCCGGAACGGCCCGGTGCCGTTGAAATCCTTCTCGAAGCCACCCGCATAATCCGCCGGCAGGATGACCGCGTTGTAGTTGTCCGAGGACACATAATACGGAAAATTGCCGTGCGGCGCGTCCAGGTGAAAGGCGACGGTCAGCGCGTCCACCCGGCGCGCCCCGCCGCGGGACAGCACGCCGCGGAAGCTGGACAGGGCGTTGGAGCCGTTCGCCGGGTCGGCCAGCCGGTCCATGGTGGCCACCACGTCGTCGGCGGTCATTCCCCGGCCGTCATGGAACCGCACGCCGGGGCGCAGCGCGAACGTCCAGACGCTGCCGTCATCGTTGGGGCGCCACGCCACGGCCAGCGCGGGTTGCAGCGCGAGGTCCGGCATGCTGCGCAGCAGGAACTCGCCCGTCTGCATCAGCATCAGCAGCCCGCCCGTGTCGGACAGCGACACCGGATCGATCGCGCCCGCCGGCATGGGGGCGGCGACGCGGAGGGTCGCACCCGGCTTGCCCTGCGCCTTCACCCGGCTCCCCAGCAGCGGCAACGCCAGCCCGACCCGGGCGGCGTGCCGCAGCAAGCCGCGGCGATCGATGTGGCCGGCCCGGTATTCGTCGATCACGTGGTGGCCCAGCGCGCCCGCTCCCCGCCGCAGGCGCTCCAGCTCAGCCAACCGGGTCGATCGGCGCGGGCGGCACGCCGCCGGCCTCGATCGCCTCGCCTGCCAGCAGCAGCAAATCCTCGCGGTAGCGCCCGGCCACCAGCTGCACGCCCACCGGCACGCCGCCCACCAGGCCGGTGGACACGGCCAGGCCCGGCAGCCCCATCAGCGGCAGCCCCGTCTGCGTCAGCTGCGCGCGCTGCACCCGGTCGAACCCGGCGGCCCCCGCCATGTCCAGCCCGTCCGGGAACGGCAGCTCCCCCGAGACCGGCAGCAGCAGCACCGGATGCTGGTGCAGGAACAGCAGCCACTCCCGCGTCAGCCGGGCGCGGCGCACCAGCAGGCTGCCGATCACGTCGGCGGGCAGCGCCTCCGCCATGGCGCGGAAGCCCGCCACGATGGCGAGCGCCCCCGGGTCGCCCTCCCGCGCCACCGCGTCCGCGAACGCCGCGAAGCCGTCGCCGAGCCACAGCGCCAGTTGCAGTTCGGTGGCCTCGGCGAGGGAGGGCGTGTCCTCCACCGCCTCCACCGTCCAGCCGGCCGCCTCCAGCCGGCGCGCCGCGTCGTGCAGGGCGGCCTCCACCTCCGGCACCACCGCCATGCCGCCGGGGCGCAGGCACAGCGCGGCGCGGCGCGGCACGGGCGGGCCTTCCAGCGGGGCGGGCACCCACCACGGGTCGCGCGGGTCGGGGGCGGCCAGCGCGTGCAGGCCCAGGCGCAAATCGTTGATGGTGCGGCCGATCGGGCCGGACACCGCCATCAGCTGCGCCCCGATTGCCCGCTCCGGCGTGGTGGCGTTGTAGGCCGCCACCCGCCCCAGCGTGGGGCGCAGCCCGTGCACGCCGCAGGCATAGGCCGGGTAGCGCACCGAGCCGCCGATGTCGGTGCCGTGCGCCAGGTGGCCGATCCCCGCCGTCACCGCCGCCGCGGCGCCGCCGGAGGAGCCGCCCGGGGTCAGCGCCGGGTCGCGCGGGTTGCGGGTGGCGCCGTGCAGCAGGTTGGAGGTGAACCAGCGCAGCGAGAAGGCGGGCGTGTTGGTGCGCCCCAGGATCACCGCCCCGGCCCGGCGCAGATTGGCCACCACGGGGTTGTCCGACGCGGCGATCAGGTCCTTCTGCGAGCGCAGCCCGTTGGTGCTGGCGAACCCGGCCTGGTCGGTGTTCACCTTCACCGTGACGGGCACGCCGGCCAGCAGCCCCGGGTCCTCGCCGGCCGCCACCCTGCGGTCCACCGCGTCCGCCTGCGCCAGCACGTCGGCCGGGCGGTGGTCCACCACGGCGTTGAGCACGGGGTTCACCGCGTCCAGCCGGGCCAGCGCCGCCGCCGCCGCCTCGCGCGCGGACACCTCGCGCGCGCGCACCATTTGGGCCAAGGTGCCTGCCGGCAGCCGCCAGATCTCGGTCAACGCGAACCCTCCGAACCAGCCGCCAGCATGTCGTGGGACCCATGAACCAGCAAGCCGCGCCGCACGACATCACACGGAACAAGCCGGCCGGCCTGGCCGTCGTGGTCCTGCTCGCCGCCCTGGCCGGGGCGGTGGACGCGTGCGGCGTCAGCGTGCTGAAGGACCTGTACGTGTCGTTCATGAGCGGCAACACCACCCAGCTCGCCGCCGCCGCGGCCCGCGGCGATTGGCCGCACGCCGGGCTGGTCGCCGGCATCGTGGCAACGTTCGTGACGGGGGCCGTCGCCGGCACCGTGGCCGCGGCGCTGGTCGGGCGCTGGCACCTGCCCGTCGTCCTGCTGCTGGTGGGCGCTGTCCTCGCCGTCCCGCTGGCCGCACCCGGCGTGTCCGTCCCGGCGCTGACCTTCGCCATGGGCATGCTGAACGCGGCCATGCAGCATGCCGGCACCGTCAAGGTCAGCATCACCTACGTCACCGGCGCGCTGGTGAAGCTGGGCCAAGGGCTGGGGCTGCTGCTGTGCGGCCAAGGCCGGGACTGGGCCTGGCTGGAGCAGGGCGTGCCGTGGGTCGGGCTGGTGCTGGGGGCGGCGGCGGCCACGCTCGGGTTGCCGCATTTCAGCGGCCTGGTGTTCACCGCCCTGCCAGTGGCGGCCTGGCTGATCGCCGGGGCAACTTGGGTGGCGTCGCGCCCCGTGCTGACGCTTGCCCGCAACAGGCCGTAGGAGGCAGCCATGCTGACGATGCTGGCGGTGGCCTTGACCGTGCTGACGAGTGCCACTGCATTGCAGGCCAGGGAAGCCTATGCCGCTGGCAGCGGTCGCGGCCTAGGCTTGTGGCTGGTCGCCAGCCTGTCGCTTCTCATCATGGCTATTGCACTGGTCTGGGTCCTCGCGCGTGAGCCCAAGCTGCTCTGGTGGGTGCCCCCAACTGGCTTCGGCGTCGATTGGCGATGCCAGGAGAATGTGCCTCAGTGGGCGAGGGTTTGTTTCAGGCCATGACGGCGCAAGGCATCCACCAGCCTGATTCGGCGTACCATATGGCCTTGAGCACGGAATCGAATCGGAGGCTGGATTTGGACATGGATGGTCTCACCGCTGAGCTTGGCGCAGCCATCGAAGCAGGCCAGCCGCCCTTCACCGCCTTCGCCCGCGAGGTGCAGCCGCAAGGCGAGGCGCGCGCCGCCATCACGCACGCCACCCGCCGCCCGGAGCCGGAATGCCTGCCGCCGCTGATCGCCGCCGCCACCCTGCCGCCTGCCCAAGCGGCGCAGGCGGAGCATCTCGCCCGGCAGCTGGTCGAGGCCCTGCGCGGCAAGAAGCGCCGCGGCGCGGTCGAGGGCCTGGTGCAGGAGTTCTCCCTCTCCTCCCAGGAGGGCGTGGCGCTGATGTGCCTGGCGGAGGCGCTGCTGCGCATCCCGGACGCCGCCACGCGGGACGCGCTGATCCGCGACAAGATCAGCGCCGGCGACTGGCGCTCCCACGCCGGCCACAGCCCCTCCCTGTTCGTCAACGCCGCCACCTGGGGCCTGGTCGTCACCGGCAAGCTGACGGCGAGCCATGACGAGTCCGGGCTGGGAGCCGCGCTTACCCGGCTGATCGCCCGCGGCGGCGAGCCGGTGATCCGCCATGCGGTCGATCGGGCGATGCGGATGATGGGCGAGCAGTTCGTCACCGGGCAGACCATCCAGGGCGCGCTGGCCAACAGCCGGGCGATGGAGGCGCGCGGCTTCCGCTACTCCTATGACATGCTCGGCGAAGCGGCCACCACCGCCGCCGACGCCGCGCGCTACGGGGCGGACTACGAGGCGGCCATCCACGCCATCGGCCAGGCCGCCGCCGGGCGCGGCCTGCATGACGGCCCCGGCATCTCCATCAAGCTCTCCGCCCTGCACCCGCGCTACGCCCGCTCGCAGCGCGCCCGGGTGATGGCCGAGCTGCTGCCCCGCGCACGATCGCTCGCCGCCCTGGCAAAGAGCTACGGCATCGGCCTCAACATCGACGCCGAGGAGGCCGACCGGCTCGACCTGTCGCTCGACCTGCTGCAAGCCCTGTGCGCCGATCCGGCGCTGGCCGGCTGGGACGGCCTCGGCTTCGTCGTGCAGGCCTACCAGAAGCGCGCCCCCTTCGTGCTGCGCCACCTGGTCGGCCTGGCCCGGCAGCACCGCCGCCGCCTGATGGTCCGCCTGGTGAAGGGCGCCTACTGGGACAGCGAGATCAAGCGCGCCCAGGCGGACGGGCTGCCGGACTACCCGGTGTTCACCCGCAAGCTGCACACCGACGTGTCCTACCTCGCCTGCGCCCGCATCCTGCTGGACGCGCCGGACGCGGTGTTCCCCCAGTTCGCCACCCACAACGCCCGCACCCTGGCGGCCATCCACGCCATGGCCGGGCCGGACTTCCACCCGGGCCAGTACGAGTTCCAGTGCCTGCACGGCATGGGCGAGGCGCTGTACGGCGAGGTGGTCGGCCCCGCCAAGCTGGACCGGCCCTGCCGCATCTACGCCCCCGTCGGCACCCACGAGACGCTGCTCGCCTACCTGGTGCGCCGCCTGCTGGAGAACGGCGCCAACTCCTCCTTCGTCAACCGCATCGCCGACCCGGCGGTGCCCGTCGAGGACCTGATCGCCGACCCGGTGGAGCAGGCCCGCGCCGCCGACCCGGTGGGCGCGCCGCACCCGCGCATCGCCTTGCCCGGCGCGATGTTCGGCGCGGAGCGGGCCAACTCCGCCGGGCTGGACCTGTCCGACGAGCACCGGCTCGGCGAACTGGCGGACGCGCTGGCGTCCCACCCCGGGCCCTGGCACGCCGCCCCCCTGCTCGGCACCGGTGCGGTGCAGGGGCCGGCGCGCCCCGTGCGCAACCCCGCCGCCACCCGCGACCAAGTGCGCGAGGTGGTGGACGCGACGCCCGCCACGGTGGACGCCGCCGTGGCGCAGGCCGCCGCCGCCGCGCCGGGCTGGGC
>CAXTJU010000043.1:0-30378 GCA_964244655.1 uncultured Acetobacteraceae bacterium
CCCACCTCTCAGCAGGTAGCCAGGCAAAAGCTAAACTGAAAATACCCAGGTAGTGGTAGCGTCTAATCACGGCTGCGCACACAGCCCAGATACCCTCGTGTAGAGGCTGGCCCCCGGATAGTTCGGGCGAAATGATCAAAGGAGACGGGCTATGGACATCAAGCAGGCAGGCAGTCAGCCATCCGGCAAGGGACCGGCGGAGTGGTTCACTGGAACGGTGCGGATCGACCCGCTGTTCACCGCGCCCGACCCCGCCCGCGTCGGCGGCGCCCTCGTTACCTTCGAGCCGGGTGCGCGTACCGCGTGGCACACGCATCCGTTCGGCCAAACCCTGATCGTTACCGCCGGGTGTGGGTAGGTCCAGCGCGAGGACGGGCCGGTGGAGGAGATTCGTCCCGGCGACGTGGTCTGGTTCGCCCCGGGCGAGAAGCACTGGCACGGCGCGGCCGCCACCACGGCGATGAGCCACGTCGCGATTCAGGAGCGGCACAACGGCTCCCCTGTGGATTGGATGGAACACGTCACCGACGAGCAATACCGGCGCTGACCGCAGCTGAGGGAGAAAGCCGGCCATGCCGCACATTCTGCTCAAGCTCGCTTCCGGCCGGACGCATGCGCAGAAAACCGCCATCGCCGGCGCGTTGACGCAGGCGCTGATCGCGACCGCGGGCTGCACGGAAGACGACGTCTCGGTCGCCATCGAGGACGTAGACCCCAAGCAATGGGTCGAGGCGGTCTACAAGCCCGACATCCTGGGCAAGCCCGGCACGCTGTTCAAGCAGCCGGGCTACGACCCGCTCTGAACCGGCCAGCGCCGACCACACCATCACCGAACGGATCACCATGACACCGACATACGACTTCAAAGGCCAGGTTGCGCTGGTCACGGGCGCCAGCTCCGGTATGGGCCTGGCAACAGCCCGCATGTTCGCCGAGGCCGGCGCCGCCGTAGTGCTGGCGGACTTGAACGAGCAGGCCGTGCGCAACGCCAGCGAGGCGTTGAACGACGCAGGTCACCGGACGATCGCCATCACCTGCGACGTCACCGACGAGGCACAGGCGGCCACCATGGTGGCGCAGGCCGTGTCCGAGTTCGGCCGTCTGGACACGGCCTACAACAACGCCGGCATCTTGGGCCCGATGGGCGACGTGACGGATGAGACTGCCGAGGCGTTCGACGAGGTCAACGCCGTGAACCTGCGCGGCGTCTGGACCTGCATGAAGCACGAGCTGCTGCAGATGCGCAGGCAGGATAGCGGCGGAGCGATCGTCAACTGTTCCTCGCTCGGCGGGCTGGTCGGCCTGCCGGGCTGCGCGGCCTATCATGCCAGCAAGCACGGCGTGATCGGCCTGACCAAGAGCGCCGCCCTGGACTATGCCGCAAAGAGAATCCGGGTGAACGCGGTCTGCCCCGGCTGCATCGACACGCCTATGGGCGACGCGATCGACCCGGCCGCCATGAAGGAGTTCCTCAAGCAGCAGCCAATCGGCCGCATGGGACGTGCGGAAGAGGTCGCAGCGGCGGTGCTGTGGCTGTGCAGCCCCGGGGTGAGCTTCGTGCTCGGCGTGGCGCTGCCGGTTGACGGCGGCTTCGTGGCGCATTGACCTCGTGACGATAGCCGTTAACCCAACAGAGCCAGCGCCGGTCGAGGCACAGGGCTGGCAAGTGCTCGCTGTGCTCAGCGCCCTGCTCGGCTTCGCCTCCATCTCGACCGACTTCTACCTACCGGCCCTGCCCACAATGGCATCGTCGCTGCACTCCGATCCCGGCACGGTCGCGTTCACGATCTCCGGCTATCTGATCGGCTTCAGCCTGAGCCAACTGCTCTGGGGCCCGATCGGCGACCGGTATGACCGCCGCGGGCCGGTCGCGGTCGGGCTGGTGCTGTTCGTCATCGGCTCGGCCGGCTGTGCGCTGTCGGGCAGCGAGCCCGCTTTGATCGGCTGGCGCGTGGTGCAGGCGCTGGGGGCCTGCGCCAGCGTGGTGCTCGCCCGCGCTATGGTGCGGGACCTGTATGCCGGCGACCGGGCGGCACAGGTGATGTCCACGCTGATGACGGTGATGGCCGTCGCCCCCCTGCTCGGCCCCGTGTTGGGCGGCCAGATCCTGGCCTTCGCGGGATGGCGGGCGATCTTCTGGACACTGGTCGGCGTGGGGCTGCTGACACTCGTCGCCCTGTTCACGCTACCCGAGACGTTGCCGCCCGCCCGGCGCAGCACGGAGGGGCTAAGGGCGGCGTTCTCCCGCTACGGGTGGCTCGTGCGGCAGCGACGGCTGCTGGGCTTCGCGGGGATCGCCGGCTGTTTCTTCGGCGGCACCTTCGCCTACATCGCCGGGTCGCCCTTCGCCTACATCGCCTATCACCACCTGCCGCCACAGTATTACGGCGTGGTGTTCGGCGCCGGGATCGTTGGCCTGATGGCGCTCAACCTCGTCAACGTGCGGCTGGTTCTGCGGCTGGGCAGCGAGCGGATGCTGCGGGCCGGCAATTGGCTGGCGGCCGTAGGCGGGGTGGCCGCAGCCGTCGATGCGTGGATCGGCTGGGGCGGGCTGGCCGGACTGGTGGTGCCCATGTTCCTGTTCGTGTCGGCGACGGGCCTGATCTCCGCCAACGCCGTGGCAGGCGCGCTGGCCGACCATCCCGGTCAGGCCGGCTCGATTTCCGCCCTGTTCGGCACGATCCAGTATGGCACCGGCATCCTGGGGTCTGCGCTGGTCGGCTTGTTTGCCGACGGCACGCCGCGACCGATGGGGCTCGTCGTTGGATTTGCTGCTCTAGGAGGGCTGCTCTGCATGCAGCTGTTAAGGCCTACTACAGCAGACTTGTGACGCAGCAGGTCAGAGCTGGGTCGCAGTGCAGCCGCGAAGCATCGGCTATCCTTGCCCTTCGACCACGGATCGCAGTGCTGTCATTCGTTCCGCTAGGAAATCGAGCAGAACCCTGATCCGAGGCACCTGCCTGAGGTCGGCATGAGTCAGTAACCAGAGATCGGTGGTCAGCGAAGGAATGGGCGGCATTAGGCGGATCAGGCCCGCACGGCGGTCGCCAGCGAAACACGGCAGCAAATCGATTCCGATCCCAGCTTCTACCCCCGACACCAAACCGCTAACCGTGTCGAAGCTACAGGCGATCCGGCTTTCAGGGACGTTAGCATGGAGATGCGACGCCGCTGCCAAACCTGCCATCGCATCCCCGAAGCCGACCCAAGTGAACTCTTCTTCGAATAGGTCGGCCTCGCGGACCAGAACCACGGAGGGCTGGCGCGCCGCATAGGCGGCCCATGCAATCCGCGCCACCTTGCGCCCTACCAGTGTCTCCGGCGGCGTTGACGTCGCGCGGATCGCCACGTCGGCATCGCGACGGGACAGGTTCAGCGCGGTGTTGCCTGTCACTAGGTCAAGCCGCACGTCGGGACAAGCGCGCTTGAACTCGGCCAGCAAGGGAACCAACAGATCGAACAGCAGGGTGTCGCTGGTGGCGATCCGCACCACGCCGGTCGGGCTTGGCGACTGGCCTGCGACCCGGCGCAGCACGGCGGTAATATCTTCGTCCACCCGGGATGCTAAGGCAGCGATCTCAACCCCCGCCGCCGTCAGCACGTAGCCGCTGCGGTGCCGCTCGAACACCGCGGTGCCCAGCGCCACCTCGATCTTGCGCAGGCGGCGGAACACAGTGGAATGGTCGAGACCGAGCCGCGTGGCAGCGGCAGGCAACGTGCGTGCGATGGCCACGGCGTCGATCAACCGAAAGTCGTCCCATGCCAGCGACCGCGCCACGGATAGAAACGTGCGTTCTGCATCGTGCCTAACCTGTCCTTCTGCCAATCCCATGATTGCATCGCTGCAAGGGCAAGTACTGACGGGCAGGCCTAACTGATGCGTCAAGCAACGGCAAACCGGCTGTAATCAAGGACAGGGCATCATGGTCCGCAACGGTATCCACCACGTCACCGCCATCTCTGGCGATCCCCGGCGCAATCTCAACTTCTACGGCCGCACCCTCGGGCTGCGGCTGGTGAAGAAGACCGTGAACTTCGACGACCCCGGCTCCTACCACTTGTACTACGGCGACGCGGCCAGCACGCCGGGCACCATCCTAACCTTCTTCCCGTGGGCCCAGGCCCCCGCCGGCCAGTTCGGCGCCGGGGAGCTGCAGGAGACGTCGTTCCGCATCCCGCATGACGCCATCGACTATTGGGCCGCACGGCTGGCGTCGCACGGGGCCGAGCGGACGGAACGGTTCGGCGACCCGGTGCTGACCTTCCGCGACCCGAACGGCATGCGCCTGGCCCTGGTCGGTGTCTCCGGCATCAAGGCCGAGCCCGCCTGGGACAATGGCGAGATCCCGGCGGACCACGCGGTCCGCGGCTTCCACGGCGTGAGCCTGATGCTGGCCGACACCGCCCCCACTAGTGCCGTGCTGTCCGACGTGTTCGGCTTCGCCGAAGCTGCCCGCGAAGGCGACACCATCCGCTTCCAGGCGGACGGCACCGCGCTGGGCGGGATCGTGGATCTTCGGACGGCCGCCCACGCCAAGCCGGGACGGCTCGGGCGTGGCTCGGTCCACCATCTAGCACTCCGCGCAGCTGACGACACGGCGGAGTTCGCCATGGTGGCGAAGCTGGCCAGCAGCCACGGCATCCGCACCACCGAGCAGAAAGACCGCGACTACTTCCGCTCCGTCTATTTCCGGGAGCCGGGCGGCGTCCTGTTCGAGATCGCCACCGACATCCCCGGCTTCGCGGTGGACGAGGACGCGGCGGCCCTCGGCACGGCGCTCAAGCTGCCGCGTTTCCTGCAGCCGCACCGGGCCCAGATCGAGGCCGCGCTGCCGGCCCTGGCCTGATGCGCACAATGCAGGATACCCCGATGGAACTCGCCACGGACGTGATGCTGCAGCACCGCTTCGTCCCCGGCACCAGCCCGGTCGGCAGCCCGCTCCTGCTGCTGCACGGCACCGGCGGCAACGAGGACGAGCTGCTGCCGCTGGGCCGGGCCGTGTCCCCGGGGGCGGCCCTGCTGTCGCCCCGCGGCACCGTGCTGGAGAACGGGATGCCCCGGTTCTTCCGCCGGCTGGGCGAAGGCGTGTTCGACGAGGACGACCTGCGCCGCCGCACCGAGGACCTAGCTGCGTTCATCGCGGCCGCCCGCACCCGCTATGATATCCCGGCTCCGGTCGCGGTCGGGTTCTCCAACGGCGCCAACATCGCGGCGGCGTTGCTGCTGCTACATCCTGGCGTGCTGGCCGGGGCGGTGCTGCTGCGGGCCATGGTGCCGTTCCGGCAGCCTCCGGCCGCCGTTGTGCCCGGCACGCCGGTGCTGCTCCTGTCGGGCCGTGACGACCCGATTGTCCCCGCCGCCGACGCGGCCAGGCTAGCGGCACAGCTGGGTGCCGCCGGGGCCGCCGTCACGCATCGCACGCTTCCGGCCGGGCACGGCCTGCCGCAGCTCGACGTCGAAACCATCGCCACCTGGTTGCAAGGACGAGCATTATGAGCACCGAACCCGATCTCGCCGGCCCCATGCCGGCCTGCGTCAGCGACGTGATCCTGCCCCGCGCGCACGACATCGGCGGCTTCGAGGTGCCGCGCGCCCTGCCCGCCACGCAGCGGCAGATGGTCGGTCCGTTCATCTTCTTCGACCAGATGGGCCCCGGGGAGTTCCTGACCGGCCGTGGGCTGGACGTGCGGCCGCATCCCCATATCGGGCTGTCCACCGTCACCTACCTGTTCGACGGCGCCATCCAGCATCGCGACAGCCTCGGCTCCGACGAATCGATCGAGCCCGGCGACGTCAACTGGATGACGGCCGGGCGCGGCATCACCCATTCCGAACGGACCGCCGGGCCGTCGCGGGTCCATTCCAACCGGCTGTTCGGCATTCAGTCCTGGGTGGCGCTGCCGAAGGAGCACGAGGAGACCGATCCCGGCTTCGTGCACCACGGCGCGGCGACCCTGCCGGTGATTGAGGATGCCGGCACCCGGCTGCGGCTGGTCGCCGGCACCGGCTGGGGCCTGGCCGCCCCGGTCCGTACGCCGTCATCGCTGTTCTACGCCGACGCCCACCTGCTACCGAGAGCGGCGCTGCCCATGCCGGACGACCACGAGGAACGCGGCGCCTACGTCGTAGAGGGCGAGGTCGAGGTGGCCGGCGTGCGGTTCGAGGCCGGGCGGATGCTGCTGTTCCGGGCCAGGGACGCGGTGTCGTTGCGGGCCGGCCCCACGGGCGCCCGGCTACTGTTACTGGGCGGCGCGGTGATGGACGGGCCGCGGCACCTGTTCTGGAACTTCGTCTCCTCGTCCCGCGAGCGGATCGAGCAGGCCAAGGCGGACTGGAAGGCCGGCCGGTTCGGGACCGTGCCGGGCGACGACAAGGAGTTTATCCCGTTGCCGAACGTGCCGGTCGCTGCGGCACATGTCACCCAGGCGCCCGCAGCCGGGTCGCCGACAAGCTGAACGATCGGCTGCGCTGACCATGCATCCACTACCGCCAGCCCCCTTGGCCCGAACTAACGAAACGCCTCTCTGGTACGCATAAGGAAATTAAGGCTTAGATTAGAGAGATAGCGGAGAACAGATGATTTGCGGCATCCAAAGATCGGCAACTTAAAGGGCGGGAAAAGAGCCGATTTCGTGTTCGACAAACCCTGTCGAAATGGAGAACTGTGCGGAAACCTCGACATAGGGGTTTTCCGACAATCATTTTGTTCTTGTTTTGTCTGCTTATGCGTATCAGAAGGCCGTTTCGTTAATTGAGGCCAGGGTATCGGCAGTTATGCAGAAAATGCAAAGTACGAACGTTGTAAAACCACTCGCAGCAGAAAACGGCAGAAACGAATAGTAGTCGCTTTTGATAAATCCAGCGCCGTGGTAATTTTCTCGTCTTCAAGTCCACACTGCCGTGTCTGCGAAGCTAACCAACAGCTTCCATCGATGCGCTATCACCGGAGTTGCAAGCCGGAGTGGGAAGGCTGGTGCAGTTGGAGTCCTGGAGAATGTAACCACGGCCCCATACCGTGCCGATCAAGTTTGGCGCGCCGGCATTGGCAAGCTTCTTACACAGCTTGTAGATGATAACGTCGATGATTCTGAGTTCAGGCGCTTCTATACCGCTGTAAAGATGATCAAGGAATTGCTGCTTGGTCAGCGCCAAGCCCTTACACTTGACTAAAAGCTCAAGAGCAGAATATTCCCTGCTAGTGAACGCTACTGGATTACCAGAGACCAGCACTTCCCGGCTGCTGCGATTAAGCTGCAGCTCACCGATTTGTAAATTGGGTTGGCTGTGATCCCTGCTCCGTCGCACTACAGCTTGCATGCGCGTAATCAGCTCGGTCTTGTCGAAAGGCTCTGAGATGAAGCTGGCGACATCCAAGCCGAGTTCTTTTTCATTGGCGGCGAGCTGTGACAGGCCGGACAGGATCAGCATGGGCGTGCTGAGCCCGGCCGCGCGCATTCGGCGGATCAGCTCGTAGCCAGTCATATCGGGTAGCATCGGACCGAGGATCACCACGTCGCAATCGTAGCTTTGGGCCAGTTCGAGGGCTTTCTGGCCGGTGCCGGCTGTGTTCACGAGGTAGCATGCTGCATTGAGCATCATGGAAATGCCGCGGGCCGCAGTAAAATCGCCTTCGACAAGAAGAATATGCATGACGCAGGTGATCCAATCTACGGTTGCATCCGTCTACGTGGTGACAATTGAACAAGTAAGTTAATAAATCGGTAACGAACTGATTTCGCTAGGAATACCCATAGACGTGGGCGGAGGCATTGCTCCTCAACTCTTCCCGTGTCACTGCAACTTTAGGCAGTAAGCCACTGACCAACATACCCGGGAGCAAGGAGCTCTTAACTCCTTGTTAACCTTTTCGGGCTTTTCTTCACCTTACCGAAGCGTCGCACACCGCGCCGCAGAGTTCATCACGAGGCACAAAATGCGCACTCCCATTAACCGTATGCTCGATGGCGTGCTTGCACCTGTCCGTGGCTTGCACAGCTTGCGTCCGACTCAGCTCGATGCTGTCCAGGCGACACTCGCAAGTTCTCTCCTAAAGTGCACCGTCGACGGACACGACGACTACGACGGCAATATGATGATCATGGTCACGCCATCAGCGGCAGCCGGCCACACGGATACCTACATTCTCCTGGCTAGCCGGTCAGGCTTTGAACTCGCAGTCGCCGGCGAGGACAGCTTCGAGTCAATGGCTTGTTTCCAGACATTGGTGGAGGCCGTCGGACATCTCATCCAGCTCATCACTCTCGTATCCCAACAAAATCGCGTTCAAGCCGCTTAGCACCGTGGACCAGGTGAACGAGAATGGCGAGCGGTCATGGGCCGTCACGCTGATCGTGCTGGCGGAGGATTTGGCCTAATGGCGCTGCCGACCGGCCCGGCGCGCTTCATGCGGGCAATCTGTGAACTATAGTTGACTACGCGCCATTTGTCAGTTATGGTTCACACGTGGTTGCCATCGTCAAATCCGGCACGTTCGACAAATGGCTGACCGAGCTGAGGGACGCCCGCGGCAGGGCGATCGTGCTGGTGCGGATCGGGCGGCTTGAGGCTGGCAACCCCGGCGACGTGAAGCCGGTTGGTGGTGGCGTCAGTGAAATGCGGATCGCGTTCGGCCCGGGGTATCGGGTCTATTTCACCATGCGAGGCGAGACGCTGATCGTGCTGCTGGCCGGCGGCGACAAATCCACTCAGGCGGCCGACATCGCCAAGGCCAAGGCTATCGCAGAAGAATGGGAGTAGCGCATATGCCCGAGACGTTTAGCCGCTTCGATGCAGCCGACTATCTTAAGACGGATGAGGACGTGGCCGCCTACCTGGACGCCAGCGCGGAGGAAGGCGACCCGGCCGCGATGGCGGTTGCGCTGGGCACGGTTGCGAGGGCCAGGAACATGAGCCAGCTCGCGCGGGACACGGGACTGACCCGGGAGGGGCTGTACAAGGCGTTATCACCGGACGGAAACCCGGCCTTTGCCACCGTCGCCAAGGTGGCCCGGGCGCTGGGATTTGAGGTTGCGTTTCGTGCGATTGGCAAGCCGGGCAATGAGGCGTTGACCTAGAAGCTGGCCGGGTGGCGGCGCGAGGCGGCTTAGGCAGATTTAAACGGAACATCCCAGCAGTTCGTGTCGGGATTAAACAGACGGAAAACCCCATCGTGTCCGAGCAAACCGCACCAAAACCGCCAGGCGTCGCCGTTCAGGATACTATTCCTTTGGTGGAAAACATTGCTGCGCCGTTCCTGTTCTTTGACAGTTGTTCTAACTTCGGTTTTAGAGACGGTATCTGCAATATGACGTTGGAGGCGATGCGGTTTACTGCTCATGACAACCTCGTATCGACAGAGAGAGTGCAAGTGGCTCACCTGCGAATGGGCTTGCGTGCCGCTTATGCCTTGAAGGAAGCCATTGATAAGGTGCTGTTGATGGCGCAGCCGCATTCTGGATCGGCTGATTAACCACCTCATGTTGAAGTGCAGTCATGCATGGCCTCCGCTCAGCATCGGCGTCACCGTGGCGCTGCCCAGCAGGGGATGGAGAATAGTATGAGGCGGACAGGGTGGGTTGTCGGGTGGAGCAGCCCCCATTTCGACCGGACATGCGGCGCAACCGTGAGGGCCTAGAGCATTTCCGCCTTGCATAGAGTCAGGGTGATCTGATTCGACACTGCTGGTTGAGCAGTGAGGTTGGTTATGGCGGCACCCTTGTCGCAGGATCTGCGTGGTCGGTTGGTCCGGGCTGTGAATGCGGGTGCTTCGGCGCGAAAGGCGGCGGCGCGTTTTGAGGTGGCTATGAACGTAGAAAGCAAAGTTTTCCGGCATATTACCTGAGTCCATGTCGAGTTCTAGAAGCCATGCTGCAAAGCAGCGGCCTTCCGGCTGGCGTTCGCCGAGATCGTTGTCGAAGCTGACAAAGACAGGAAATCCATTTGCCTCTACCGATTTGATGGCGTCGCCGACACTGCGAACGATGATCCAGCCCTTGCCGTCTTGAGGGGGTAATCTTTCATCATCGAGGAAAATTCTCATTCACGGCAGCCTTACCATTCTGTTCTCACCTGAGGTGTTCATCGCGCTATTGCCACAAGAACGGCAAGACGAGATTCGCGGCCGGCTAGATGGTGACGTCCAGTTCTGTCGTAGAACAGGCGCGTCTATCGGTTCCGGCACGTGACAAGGCGTCGCCAGGCAGTTATCTGAGGCTCTACATGAACGCGTGATCCGCCTCCTTCGACAGACATGATTCAGCCCTCACCCGGAATCCGTCCGGACGGTCTGACCCATGCTGTTCTTTGAGGAGATCGCGATGTTTCAGGTTCAGGCTCCCGTCGTCATCGTTCCGTCTACCGAGGCCCGTGCCGCACTCGGCGTCCAGCTCCGCCCCGCTGCCCTGGCAGCCTGGCGCGAGATCGCGCGCCGCGGCCAAGGACTCGAAATGGCGCATTTCCAGATCGTCCATTCGGGCGTGACACTGGCTGTGTGCTCGCACGTCCGCAGCAACGGCTTCATCGAGATCGGGCTTGGCCTTGGTGATCCTCGGCAGGCCGGGCGGGTGATCCCCGCCGCCCAGCTCCGCCGGGCGGAGGCCCGCGCGCAATCGCGTCGCGGCCAACCGTCGCGTCGATAGGCTCGCGAACGGGGCAGTGTCCCTGCCCCGTCCGTCTCCTCGAACAGTGAACGAAACGGCGATGCGGCGGCTGTCGGCACGTCCGATTTCGACGCCCACCAGGCTTCTTACATCTTCGATATTGGAGAACCCCGACATGAGCGCTCCCTTTCGGCAGCTTCGCCTGAAGCGCATGGCCGGCATCAGCGATCCACCGCTGGCCCTGGTCTATGCGCAGAACGTCTTCGCAGCAATCGACCGCCGCATGCCCGAGGCGCGCGGGCTGGCCGGCTGGCTGACCGACAACGCTATGGCCTTTGGTCTCGACGACGCCACCCGTGGATGATCGCGGCCTTGAACGTTCCGTAGGGCCCGGCGGCGAAATCGACCTCGCGGCCGGATACGCTGGAGATGGTGACGATTGCCGCGCGCGAGCTCCGCTCCAGATGCGGCATTGCCGCGTCGACCAACCGGACCGTGCCCATCATGTCGGTCTCGACCTCAAGCTTCCAGGACGGCTCGGTCTGTTCGATTGCCAGGGCGCTGACGTTGGCCACAACGACATCGATGCCGCCCAGGCGCGCGGCGATGTCGGCGACCCACGCTGGCAAGGCCGGGCCGTCGACGACGTCCAGCGCAGCACCGAACGCGCCGCCGCCGGCCTCGAGCGCCCGAACGGTGTCATCCACCTCCGCCCCGTTGCGGGCACAAATCGCAACTTTGGCGCCCTCCGACACAAACGTCTCGGCAATCGTTCTACCAATGCCCTTGGTGCCGCCCATGACCAGGACCTTCGCGCCCGCGAGACCGAAATCCATGCCTTGATCCTCTTCTTGCTCGCTCTGCCCCTCGGTCGACACCGCTCCGTTCGGCGAAAGTTTTATCGGAGCCGGTCTTTCGCGACCTTGCAGATATACGTGTATTTCGGATTAACCACCTGCGTGCAGCGCGCCTCGGCAATCTGACCCAAGAACAGATAGGCGTCCTCGTCGCTGAACCCGTAATCGTCGGCGAGCCAATAAATCATCTGTTCAAAGGCGATCCGCATCGCGTCTTCGAGCGGTCGGGCGCAGCCGAGCGTCGCGATGTGCGTCGCGGTCTCGATCCGCGGCCAGGTCATGCGCGCCGGTCGGTCCCGCAGCTCGACGCTGAGCGTCACCCGCGCGCCGATCTCGGTCGCGCCCATGCCGACGCATTCGCCATCGCCCTGGAGTGCGTGGCAGTCGCCGACGTAGAGGCAGGCGCCCTCTTGGTGCACCTCGAACAGGATCGTGCTGCCGGTGGTGATCTCCTGGACGTCGAGGTTGCCGCCGTTGGGCCCGTTGTCGACGGTCAAGACCGCGCCATGAATTGGTGCGACGCCGAGCACCCCAATCATCGGGGCGATTGGCAATTTCCGCTCCGCGCTCCAGTGCACGAAGCCGTTGCTGACCTCCATGGCCCGGGTGTGGATCCCGAACTCCTTCTGGCGGACCCAATCGGGGAACATCCCGATCCCTGGCCAAAGCGCCGTGTAGCCAATGGAATCAAGATCCATGGCGTGAATGTGCACGGCCAGCACCTGACCCGGCTTGGCGCCCGTGACCCGGAGCGGGCCGGTCGCTGGGTTGACGAAGGGAAAGCGCACTGTGTCGGGCGACAATTTCGATTCGGTGGACGTGATCAGCCCGGCGTTGCAGTTGATCTCGCACTCGATCGTCACCTGCTCCCCCGGCGCGATCTCCGTCACGCAGGCGTCGCTCGCGGATAGCGCGTATTTCAGATTTCCTTGCTTCGGGATCGTCCGGAGTGCGTCCATTGGTCCTCACCAGTTCAGAGATTGTTCAGGTCGTGCCGCCAGGGCAGCAGCATGCGCTCGATGCGGCTGACGACGGCCGACAGAATCAGCGCCAGCGCCACGGTCACGAATAGTGCGGCGAACACGCGGGAGATCGCGTAGAGGCTTCCCGCCTTGAAGATGGCATGTCCGAGGCCCTCCGACGACGACATGAACTCGCCCAGGATCGCGCCCACCAACGCAAACCCGACCGTGAGCTTCAACCCGGCGAAGATGTCGGTCAGCGATGCCGGAAGCACCAGCAATCGGAAGATCTGCCGCCGGGTCGCGCCCAGCGACCGCATCAGGTTGATCTGGTCCGGATCGACTCCGAGCGCACCCTTGTACGCGACAACCAGCGCTACCACGACCACGGACAACGTCGCCATCGCGAGCTTCGAGCTGAAGCCGGTGCCGAACCAGATGATCGCAATCGGCGCCAGCGCCACGATCGGCACCGATCCGAGCGCGATAACGAACGGCTGGACCACGCGGGAGACGAAGCGCGAGAACCAGAGCGAGAGTCCGAGCAGCGTGCCGAGCAGATTGCCGAGCAGAAAGCCACCGAGCGTTTCGAGCCCAGTCACCCAGGCATCAGTCCAGACCGTTCCGTCGCGGAACATGGCCCCGAGCTGTCCAGCGATCGCCACCGGCGAGCCGAACAGGAAGGCGTTGACCTTGGCACCCTCTGTTGCCCACTGCCACACCCCGAGCAGGATCGCGAGGAGCAGAAGCTGGCACGCCAGCACTTGCAGGGTCGTGCGTCCGACCCGCAGTAGCGTTTGCGTCACTTGACGTCCAGCTCCGCCCAGATCAATCGCACATAGCGCGCGAAATCAGGGTGCTGGCGCATCGCCATCATGTCAGTCCGGTCGCCATCCAATTCGATCCGGTGTTCCGCGACCACCGTGCACGGTCGATGAGAGAGCACGATGACTCGGTCCGACAGGCTGATCGCTTCCTCGACGTCGTGTGTAATCAGCAGAAGTGACCGGCCTTCATCGCGGATCAGACGCGCGGTGTCGCGCTCGATCAGGATCTTGGTCTGGAAGTCGAGCGCGGAGAACGGTTCGTCTAACAGCAGGACCTCGGGATCGGACGCCAAGGTGCGCGCCAACGCCACCCGCTGGCGCATGCCGCCGGACAGCGTCGTCGGATAGGCATCGCCGAACTCGGCCAGGCCCAGGCGCTTCAACCATCCGAGCGCGATGGTTCGGCGCTCCCGGCGGCTCGTCCGCTTGATCTCCAATCCAAGCATCACGTTCTGCAGCGCCGTTCGCCAGGGCAGCAACAGGTCCTTCTGCAACATGTAGCCGATGCGGGGTGGCACGCCCGCCAATTCCCTGCCGTGCCACAATACCGACCCGGCGCTCGACGGCAGTAAACCGCAGACCAGATTGAGCAACGTCGTCTTACCGCAGCCGGAGGGGCCGACGACGCTGACGATCTCGCCCGCATGAAGCGTGAACGACACCGAACCGATAACTGGGATGGATCGGGCCTGGCCGTCGATGAACGCTTTACCGAGCCCGATAGCCTCCAGCGGCGCGCCTGCGCGGGCGACCCCCGTTGGATGCGTCAGCGGGAGGTCAGGCAGCCTTCATGGCCTTTTCAGCAAAGCTATTGTCGACAATCTGCTCGAACGTCGTCGTGCCTTTGACGTTCTTCAGGTACTTCTGCATGGACATGAGATTGTCCCACTGCGCGCGATCGACGACGACGTGCTCGGCCGGGATCTTGAATTCGATCTCCGAATCGATGGCTTTGTCGACGACGTCGCCGGGTAGGTCCGGAAACTCCTTTCGGGCGATCGTCTTGGCATAGGCCACGTCCGCATAAACTCTTCGGCCCGATAGCTCGAGACCGGTGCAAAGCGCCTGCACGATATCGGGCTTTTGCGCACTGGTGTCGTTGAGCACCATGATCCCGGTGTTGCAAAATGGTCCGATTGCGGTAGAAAAGTCGAATACGATCTTGGCCCCTTGCGCCTCGGCCGCCGCGACGTTCGGCTGGTAGGCGATCGCCACGTCCGCCTGACCGGCAAGCATTGCCGCGATCTCAGTTCCGGGCGCGACCGCAATCATCTTGACGTCGGTCCCAACCTTCAGACCGGCCTGCTCGAGCAGGCGCTTCGTCACGCTGTAGTTCGTATTCGGTTCCGGAGATGTAACAATTGTCATCCCCTTGAACTGCACAGGATTGGTGATCTTCGATGCCGTCTTGGAAACGCCAAAATAATGAGCGCGCTGCACCACCGTGCCAACGACTTTTCCTGGGCCGCCAGACTCGACGGAGATCGGCACCATCGTCGGATCGCCGATCCCGAACAACGCCGATCGTCCAAGAACAGCCGCGAACGCCTGCGTATCGCCACCGGCGGCGCTGACGTTCAAGTGTATCCCTTCCTTCTCAAAGTAGCCAGCTGCCTGACCTACATAGAGATTAATGTAACCGAGGTTGTGCACGGCTTCTGTGAAGCTTACCTCTGTCATAGCACGGGCTATTCGGGGCGCAAACAACGTTCCGGCAGCACCAATACTGCTAACAAGAACAGTGCGGCGCTTCAGCATGGATGAACATGGCACGACTGAATCCATCAGTGATCTCCTGTCAGCGCTGCCCATTTTGGGGAGCACTCCGAAAACCGTGCAGTTTTTGTGCCACACAACTTGGGCCGACAGCGGACAGGCAGCTTTGGAGCGGGAGGTAGCGAGAAGCAGACATTCGCTGTCGCTCCTCTGGCGGCAGCTATCGGCCATTCGCAGCCGACGTGCTTGCTCTACCGGGGACCGGCAGGGCCTTGAACAAGTCTCGGCAAGGCCAGCACGTGGCCGGCCTTACAACCTTCTGTTCCGCTCTGACATGATGGAGACATGACGTCTGATAGCAGGAGACTGTCCTATGGAGATTGATGTCGGGGATGCGGCCGGGCTTGCCGAAGGCACGATGCGCGCCGTGGAGCGGGACGGCGCCAAGGTTCTGCTGGCCCGGAGCGGCGGACGGTGCCACGCGGTGGGAGCGACCTGCCCCCATGCCGGTGGACCGCTGAACGAGGGCGTGCTGCACGACGGCGCCGTGCTGTGTCCCTGGCACAAGGCGGCGTTCCGATTGGACACCGGGCGCTGCGTGGCGCCGCCGGCGGTCGACGACCTGCTGCGGTTTGACCTGCGGGTTGACGCGGGCCGGCTGCTGCTGGGCCCAGCCGGTCCATCCGCACCGGTGCAAGAGGATGCGGATCCCAGGACGATGGTGATCTTGGGTGCCGGAGCCGCGGGCACGGCGGCGGCGCAGGCGCTGCGAGAGGAAGGCTTCGGCGGCCGCGTGGTGTTGGTCGGGCGGGAGGATCGGCTGCCCTATGACCGGACCGTGCTGAGCAAGTACGACCTGTCCGGCAAGGAAGGTGGCGAGAAAACCCCCCTGCACTCAGCCGAGTTCTATCAACGCCGCCGGATCGAACGGCGTGTGGCCGAAGTGACTGCGATCGACCCGGCGGCGCGGCGCGTGACCTTCGCAGATGGCGCGACCCTTACCTACAATGCGGCGCTGTTGGCCAGCGGGGGCGAGCCGCGGCGCTTGGAGGTGGCGGGGGCGGACCTTCCGGGCGTGTTCGTCCTGCGCTCGCCGGATGACGTGGCGGCGATCCTGGCTCGGGTGGCGACTGCACGGCGCGTGGTCGTAGTCGGCTCGGGCTTCATCGGCATGGAGGTGGCGGCCAGCTTGCGGGAGCGTGGGTTGGCGGTCACGGTCGTGGCGCCCGGGGCGGTGCCGCTCGAGAAGCAGCTAGGTTCGGCAGTGGGCGCAGTGTTCCAGCGCGTGCATGAGCGGGCCGGGATCGAGTTCCGCCTGCACGACGAGGTCGTGGCGCTGGAGGGCGAGGGGCAGGTGCAGTTCGCCAAGCTGAAGGGCGGGGCGACGCTTGCTGCCGACCTGGTGGTCGTCGGCCTGGGGGTCGCACCCGCAACCGCCATGCTGCAAGGCGTGGCGCCACGCAAGGACGGCGGCGTGGATACCGATGCAAGGCTCGGGATCGCCGACGGGCTCTACGCGGCCGGCGACGTCGCCGCCTTTCCGTACGGCAGCACGGGCGCTCGCATCCGGGTGGAGCATTGGCGGGTCGCCATGCAGCAAGGCCGGGTCGCGGCGCTGAACATGCTGGGGCGCGAGGCGATGTTCGACGCCGTGCCCTACTTCTGGACGATCCACTTCATGAAGCGGCTCGACTATATCGGCCATGCTGAGAGCTGGGATGAGGTGGCGGTCGACGGCGACCTGGAGAAGCCGGAGTTCACGGCCTTCTACGTCAAGGGCGGGCGGGTGCAGGCGGTCGCCGGCTGGGGAAGGGACCAGGCGATGGCGCGGACGATCGGGCTGATGACGGACCGGCGCGACTGGGACCTGCCGGCGTTGCGGGCAGCGCTGGCGGCATGATGCCCTCAGTTCAAAAGGACCGGCTCCTCCCGCACAATCTGGTCCCACGGCGGCTCTAAGCTCAACCAGCCGTTAACATCCGATCAGGTCCGAGCAGGGCGCGTCCTCATAGCGGCGGAGTGGGTGCCGGCTGTACGATGTCGGCTTACTTGCCTTGTTTGTTTCAGAGCGGACTGTCCGTTATCGTGATGAGTTATCGTGATGAGTTTCGGACGCCGCTTGGCGTACGAAAGTCTCCGAAGGACGAATCCCGCGGGCCGGTGTTCGGTATGGGGATTTAGGGCTTGGACGTCGCCGGAGCGGTCGGGCCCAGGGGTGGGATCATGCGCTCAGATCGCGCGGGGAAGCGAGTCTGAGTATGCCGCATTGCAGAAACTGAGCGTTTTTGGTGTGGGTCGGTGGCGTTTCGCACAGCTCTTGCAGCACCGGAGGCAAGCAATATCGCTGACCGCAGTAGGGCTGCGATTTGCAGGTGGATCGGGCCGTGCCGGGTCACGACGTCGTTCTCCCGGCTGATTGTGACGGCCCGGGTGGGGCCCGGGGCTGGGTGCAGCGCATGAAGGTCTCGATGATGATCATGTGGCCGCCGCAGCAGGGACACGGCGGGCGGTGATCGGACGGCTCGAGCGTCGTATTTGGTTCAGCGGACGGCGGTGGTGCGGCAAGGAGTTCGCGGGCGCGAGCGAGATTGTCGCGACGGCCGCCGCTGGCGAGCAGGCCGTAATGGCGGATGCGGTGGAACCCGCGCGGTAGGACGTGCAGCAGGAACCGGCGGATGAACTCGCCTATCGCCAGCGTCATGGTGCCATACCGTTCGGCGCCGTCGCGACGGTAGTCCTTGAAGCGGAACGTGACACCGGTGTCGTCCAGCGCGAGCAGCCGGCGGTTGGAGATGGCGACCCGGTGCGTGTAGCGCGACAGATAGGCCAGCACCGCCGCCGGACCCGCAAACGGCGGCTTGGCATAGACAACCCAGGTCTTCTTGCGCACGAGTGCCAAGCGCTGCCGCAACGCCGTCGGTTCGGCAAATTCGGCCTGCTTGCCGAAGAACTGTAGCTTCCCGGCAGCGTGCAACTCGAGCAGCCGGGTCAGGAACAGGCGACGGAACAACGAGCCCAGTACCCGCACCGGCAACAGGAATGCTGGCCGGGACGAGACCCAGTGCTGGCCGTCGAGGGAGATGCCGCCGCCGGGCACGATCATGTGGATGTGCGGGTGGTGGGTCAGCGCCGAGCCCCAGGTGTGGAGAACGGCGGTGATGCCGATGCGCGCTCCAAGATGGCGCGGATCGGCGGCGATGGTGAGCATGGTTTGCCAGGCCGCGCGGAACAGCAGGTCGTAGATCACGGCCTTGTTCTGGGCCGCGATGTCGGCGATCTCGGCCGGCAGCGTGAACACGACGTGGAAGTAGCCGACCGGCAGCAGGTCGGCCTCGCGCGCCTCCAGCCACTCGCGTGCAGCCGCCCCCTGGCACTTTGGACAGTGCCGGTTGCGGCAGCTGTTGTAGGCGATGCGGCGGTGGCCGCAGTCCTCGCAGCCCTCGATGTGGCCGCCGAGGGCGGCAGTGCGGCAGGTCTCGATCGCCGACATGACCTTGAGCTGGCCGAGGCTGACGTGCCCGGCATGGGCCGCTCGCCAGGCGGGCCCGTGTCGGCGGAAGATGTCGGCGATCTCGAGCGCAGGACGCACGGCCGTCAGCCGCCGGGACTGGCTCTCTCTCCGGTTGGCATGCCGATCTGCGCGGTGATCTTGTCGAGCGGGCTGGTCACGGTGCGCACGATCTTGGTGGCTACGCGGGTATAGAGCGCGGTGTTGTCGAGCTTCGCATGACCGAGCAAGACCTGGATGACACGGATGTCGGTGCCGTCCTCGAGCAGGTGAGTAGCGAAGCTGTGCCGCAGCGTGTGCGGACTGACGCGCTTGGTCAGACCCGCCGCCTCAGCTGCGGCCTCGACGACGCGGCTGAGCTGGCGGGTGGTGATGGACTTGGTCGGATCCTGGCCGGGGAACAGCCAGCCAGCCGGCAGCATGACGCCCTCGCGCTTGCCCTGCTGCCACCAGGCCCGGAGCAGGGCCAGCAGGTCGGGCGAGAGGAGGGCGTGTCGGGAGCGGCCACCCTTACCGGATACGACCTGTATCAACATGCGCTCGCTGTCGATGTCGCCGACCTTGAGCGAGGCAACCTCGGCCACCCGCAGCCCGGCCCCGTAGGCGACGCAGAGCGCGGCCCGATGCTTGAGGCAGGTCGTGGCCGCAATCAGGCGCGCGGCCTCGTCGGGGCTCAACACGGTTGGAAGTTTACGCGGGTAGCGCAACCGGATGAGCTTGCGGGCGAGGTCCGGCCGATCAGCGGTATGGTTGAAGAAGAAGCGCAGGGCGGCCACGGCGCTGTTCATGGCCGGAGCATTCATCCCGCGCTCGGACTGCTGGATCTGGAAGCGGCGAATGTCCTCGGCGGTGGCAGTGCTGGGCGAGCGCTCCAGGAAGGCAGCAAAGCCGGCGACGGTGCGGATGTAATCGTGACGCGTCTTGTCGGTGAACCCGCGGACGGTCATGTCCTGGACGAAGCGCTCGCGCAGGGTGCCGGGTGTTGCAGGATAGAGATGGTTCACTGTGAGCTCCTTGGGTTGAAGGAGCCCTGATCGTCGAAGCCGGCCGCAGTCCGCTCAATCTCAATCCGTCATCGTCATAATGCACCGAGCGACGTCACACGGCGAAACCACTACTCCCGCGATAGCGGGTTCGTCCTCCGGCCCAACCGAGTGAACTATCGAGCCTACCTTCTCTGGCGCTGCGACCTCTGACCCTGGCCTTTGAACCACAGCTTTTCGTTAGAAAGGAACTCCGAAGAAGGCTGCTGCCGTCGTCACCATGCCGAGCAGGGTAAAGCCCACGTTGCTCAAGTTGCGGGAGAGAGCATTGCGCCTTCGCCTAGCCTGCATTCTTTGGCGCAGAACCTCGATGTCGCGCTCCACCTGCCTCCTCCCGCCTGCCCACTCTGGCATCCTAACGACAGCACTGGTTAACGAGCGATAAACAAGCCGCTGGCGTCCAACCCACCCGCGCGACCATGAGCGAACATGTTCGCCTCCATCATCGGCGACCAGTTGATCGGGCGACGTCTGAACCGATCCAATTCCGTTGAAAAGGCGTTTGTTGGTCGGAGCTTTGACTCTTCCGAGACTACGCAGAGTTCGGTCCACCTTGCACCGCTTCCTCCCGCATCGGCTGGAGCAACTCGGCACCCCTGTGTCGCACGCTGTTCACGTCCGCGCTCACCGGCCAAGTCCGGAGCACGGTGTCGGCGGCCGGGCGTAGCAGCAATTTCGGATCACCTTCCTCCTCGCCCAGCCACACAGGCCAGTCGGCCGCCTCCAGCACGACCGGCATGCGATCATGGATCGGCGCCATGGTGCCGTTCGCGTCCGTGGTGACGATGGCAAAGCTCCGGGTGATGTCGCCGCTCGCAGGGTCGGTCCAGCTCTCCCAGATGCCGCCAAAGGCGAGGGGGCACCGTCCATGCGGGCGATGGCGAAAGGCTGCTTCAGCTTGCCGTCCCGCTTCCATTCGTAGAAGGCGTCGGCCGGGACAATGCAGCGGCGGGACGCAAAAGCGCCGCGGAAGCTGGGCAGCTTGGCCACCGTCTCAGCCCGGGCGTTGTTCAGCATGCGGGCGTGGGCCGCGTCCTTCAGAAAGTGCGGGATCAAGCCCCAACGCAGCACGTCCAGGCTTCGCTCCCCCGTGTCGGGACTGTAACGCACCACGGGTGCCGGATGGCTGGGTGGCAGGTTCCAGTTGGGCTGGAAATTGGGCACAGCGTTGCGGGTGGCGAACACCTTCGCAAGATTGGCAGGCGTCTGGGACAGGACAAAGCGACCACACATGGCGCAAGGGTAGGACGCTGCGGGCCAGGACGCCACGCCCGGTAGTCGGGCGACCGGAAAGGAAGCCCGTGCACGGCTCCGTCCTGGGCTGGTAATCTGTTCCCGTGTTGGACTCTCCTCACCCAGCCCCGGACCTTCCAGTCGAACCGCAGCAGCGGCAGCGCAAGATCATCCACATCGACATGGATGCCTTCTACGCCTCGGTCGAGCAGCGTGATGACCCGACCCTGCGCGGCAAGCCCCTCGCCGTAGGTGGTTCACGCGAGCGCGGCGTGGTGGCCGCAGCAAGCTACGAGGCCAGACGCTTCGGCGTGCGATCGGCTATGTCCGGGATCATGGCGCGGCGGAAGTGCCCCGAGTTGCTCTTCGTTCGGCCACGCTTCGACGTCTACAAGGCGGTGTCACAGCAGATCCGGGCCGTGTTCGCCGAGCACACGCCGATCATCGAGCCGTTGTCACTGGACGAGGCCTATCTCGATGTCACCGAGAACCTGCAGGGCATCGCAACGGCAACGCAGATCGCCAGGGCGATCCGGGCCAGCATCCGCGAGCAAACCGGGCTGACCGCTTCTGCCGGCGTGTCCTACAACAAGTTCCTGGCCAAGCTCGCCTCCGACCACCGCAAGCCCGATGGGTTGTTCGTGATCCCGCCTGAGCGTGGAGCAGCGTTCGTCGAGGGACTGGAAGTCGGCACCTTCCATGGCGTCGGGCCAGTGACGGCCGCCAAGATGAAGCGGCTGGGCATCCACACCGGCCGCGACCTGCGGGCGCAGACCATGACGTTCCTGCAGGAGCAGTTCGGCAAGAGCGGCCCTTACTATTACTGGATCGCCCGAGGCGTGGACGAGCGCCCGGTGCGGGCCGACCGCATCCGCAAGTCGGTTGGTGCCGAGAACACCTTTCCCGAGGACCTCACCTCCCTGTCCGCCATGCACGGGCAGCTGCGTCCCCTGGCCGAGAAGGTCTGGACGCATTGCGAGCGGTCCGGCACGCGCGGCCGCACCGTCACGCTGAAGGTGAAGTATGCCGACTTTCAGCAGATCACGCGCAGCCGGTCCTTCGGCGATTTCGTACCGAGTGTGGCGGCGCTGGAACGTGCGGCGCTCGATCTGCTTGCCCCACTCGTGCCGGTGAGGCTTGGCGTGCGGCTGCTCGGTGTTGCCCTGTCGTCGCTGAACACCGAGGAGACGCTCCCCAGCCGCCAGCTGACACTCGGGCTTTAGGCGAGCGCAGCCGCCGGGCTTATGCCCGTAGCACGGTCCAGGACGTTCAGCCTCGAGGCGGGCTGTGGTGCTCTTGATCTTGCCCGCGCGAGGCGGCGCAGCCTGGTGTTGCCGGTGTGGCTGCCTGGGCAGCCTGAATGTGCACGTCATGCTGTCACGAAGGCCCGCCACGCCGCGCGCCCGGTCGTCTCGCGCAGCACGCCGGTCGCCACCAGCTGCTTGAGCAGGATCAACGCCGCTTGGGGGCTGAGCCTGAAATGGCTGGCCAGGCCGCGTGCCGTCAGCACTGGGAGGCGGACCGCGAGCGCCGCGGCGGCCGGCAGCTGGGAGCGGGCCGTGCGGCGCAGGGCAGCCGCCTTCTCGGCCGCCATCTGCAGACGCGAGACCTCCTGACCGGCACGGCGAGCGGCGTTCGCGACGGTCAGCAGGAAGCCGGACGTCCACGCCGATCCTGCGGTAAGCGCGAGATGCTCCAGCTGTCCAGGCGTCGCCGACCAGAGCGGCAGCGCCAGCATCGGCGTGGCACCCGACTGCCGCCATACGCAAGCCGCCAGGAATAAGGCTGCAGTCGCGAGGTGGTCCCTGCTCTCCTGCCCCGGCCCATGTTGTGACCAGGCCTGCGCTGCCTGCGCTGTCCGCAGCAGGGCCGGCAAGACCGGTGGAACGGCACTAAACGGAGCTGGGCGAGCGGCGAACTGACCAAGCCATACGTTCATGGTTTCCTCGGCCGGCGCGTGATGACCTAGTTGAGCCAGGAGCGGCTTCAGGGCCGCTGCATCGGCCAACGGTGCCCAGGTGTGGTGCTCGGCTAGGCGCAGCCAGAGCCGGCCCGAGCTGCAGGGCCTGGACGACGCCCAGGTCCTCCGCGAGCGCCTCCGGCAGCGGCGCGTCCTCCGTAGTTGCCGGCAAGACGGTGCGCAAACGCCCGCTCATCGCTGCGATGGTGATGGAGCTGGTCAACCCGGCGGCACGCAGGCCGAGGTCGGTCGGATGCACTCAGGCGGCATGCTGGTGCGCCAACCATCCCGCCGCCTCACGCAGGGCGAGGCGGGCACGCAGCCCGTCGGCGACGGCCGGGTCAGCGGCTTCGAGCCGGGCATCAAGCCGGGCGAATGCGGCGCTTGCCTCGGCGAGGGGTGCCAAGAGGCTGGGCGCGTTCAGTCCCTGAGCGGCGGAGGCCGCTATGCGCCACAAGTCGGACGCTCAGCCACCCTCCGCGACGCCTCTGAAGCGGACAACACAGGGATGGCCAGCGGCTTGCTGGTCAATGGTCAGAACAAACCCGAAAGATCCCCGATAAAGTTGGTTGCATTGTGGTTAAGCACCCCTCCCAGCGGACTTCCGCTCCTCATGCGTATCGCGGCAAACAGTATTCCGAGCGGCAGAACATACACTGCTGCAATCATCGATAACCCGAGATGGCCATCGTCGAGAGTGACGATATGGATCGCCGTGACATTGGCGTCGCCACGATCCTGCATGAGCGCATGCATCAGATTGACCGCTTCCGCGAGGATCTCGGACCGTAAGCGCTCCCAACGTTCCGGCGGTCCAGGGCCCCGCCCCTGGCGGGGTTCGGAGCAGCCCCCTGACATTCTCTCTCAGCGCGCCGGAGCCGTCAGTAAGCCAAGATCCACAGCCTTCGCCATCATCTGATACCCAGCGTCATTCGGATGCAGATGATCGCCGCAATCGTCGGCGGCCAGCAGGTGGCCCGGCCGGGCCGGGTCGTTCAGCAGCTTATCGAAGTCAATCAGGCCGTCGACGGGGGCTTTGCGTATCCAGGCGTTCACCTCCTGCCTGATTTCTTCCTTGGCCGGGGTGTAGTAGCCGTAGCCCGGGGTACCGGAGAAGGTGTCGATGAAGGGCGTCAGGGTTGCCGCCACGTAGCGGATACCGTGCAGGTGGGCGCGGGTGATGAGTTGTGCGTAGCCTGCCTCGATGTCGGCGGCGGTTGGTTCCGGCTGGTTCGGTACCGTGGAGTGCGGTCCCGGCCAGCCAATATCGTTGATGCCCATCATCACCACCAGCGTGCGGACGCGTGGGTGGCTTAATACCGCCATGTCGAAGCGGCTCAGCGCGTCGGTTCCCATGCCGTCGGTGAGAACGCGGTCGCCGGAGTAGGCTTCGTTGACGACGGCGATGTCGGGGTGGCCTTCGGCCTGCAGGCGTTCTGCGACGTGGTCAGGCCACCGGTTGTTGGTGCCCGAGGTCGAGCAGAAGCCATCGGTGATGGAGTCCGCCAAGAACACGACGGCCTGGGAGTTCGGGTTGGTGTCGACCATCAGGCCGCTCAGGAACAGGCGCGACTGGGTGGTTTCCGCCGGCTTGAAGTCGGCGTCGCTGGTCTGGTTGCCGGTGGCCGAGATGAAGCCGGTCTGGCGTCCGTCCCAGTGCACGGAGGTGAGCCCGGTCTTGTCGGGAAGATAGATGCTCACGGCGACCGATCCGAGCGGCTTGACAGGCAAGTTGATCGGATCGCTCAGCATCGGGGCGCCGGGCGGGATGACCACGGAGGCTTTGCCGTTCCAGGTCACGGGCTTGATCGAGGCCGGATCGACCGCGGATCCGCTGGTGGGGATCGCCACCGTCGCGGCCCCGATGGTGAGCGGCTTGTTACCGAACTGGTTGGAGAGAATCACGCGGACCTGGTTGCCGCCGACGCTGATACGCGCGATCTGGCGGACTGTCTGGTCGCCGAGCGTGTCGGGCACGTTGAACGGAGCGGGCAGGTCGTCGGTCCAGCGCGGGCCGGGGCTGGCGGCCCAGGTGGTGATCCAGCTCTCGGCGGCGTTGGCGGGGGGGACGAGAAGCGTGCTGGCTCCCGCCGCGAGCAGGAATGCGACAATTGTCATGTGTGCGGACTGCCGAACGCGGCCGCGCCGTGGATTGTTCATGGCGTGATTTCCCCCGGGCCCTCGAATTGTCGAAGTTAGAGCAGATTCGGTGCGCGTGGTGGGAAATCCAACACCGCATTCTCGACCTAGCCGGGTTGACAGAAACTTGCAGACAGAGCCGCTGACAAAAAATGCCGACACCATCACCCCAACGGGCTGCTAGAGCGATTTAAGCATCCGCTTTTCGCGCTACCCGCTCCAGAGCGGACAGTCCACTTCCGGGCCAATCTTCTCGGATTGAGACTTCAGGTGAGCACAGATGGGTTGCCCTGCCGTTGGCTAATTTCCAGCTTCGGCCCTTTCGCTTGCTGCAGCGCGGCCAGCTTGGAGCCGGGGCTGCGTCCCAGGGCCGCAGAGATCGACCGCCCGGCCGCCACGACCTGCTGCAGATCCACTCCCGTGGTCACGCCCAGGCCGTTCAGCATGTAGACCAAGTCTTCTGTCGCGACGTTGCCGCTCGCACCAGCTGCATAGGGACAACCGCCGAGCCCCGCTGCTGCGCTGTCGATCACCGACACGCCCGCCTGTAGGCACGCGAGGACGTTGGCCAGGGCCTGACCATACGTGTCATGGAAATGCACCGCCAGGGCGGCGATCGGCACCTGCCGGGCGACCGCTTCCAGCATGGCCTGTGCCTTGAGCGGCGTGCCGACCCCGATCGTGTCGCCCAGCGACACCTCGTAGCAGCCGAGTGCCGCCAGCTCGGACGCGACTCGGGCGACGGCGGAGGACGCCACCTCCCCCTCATACGGGCAACCCAGAACGCACGAGACGTAACCACGCACCCGCATACCGACGGCGAGCGCCGCATCGCAGACCGGCCGGAATCGGGCCAGGCTCTCCGCGATCGAGCAGTTAATGTTGCGCTGCGAAAAGCTCTCGGAGGCGGCGCCAAACACCGCGATCTCCGTCGCACCGGCAGCCTGGGCGGCGTCGAACCCGGTCATGTTCGGCACCAAGGCCGGATAGGCTACACCGGCCCGGGACCTCAGGCCTCGCAGGACCTCGGCGGTGCCGGCCATCTGCGGCACCCATTTGGGGGAGACGAAGCTGCCCGCCTCGATCGTCTGCAACCCGGCATCCGCTAGCGCCTCGATGAAGGCGATACGCGCCTCCACCGGCACAGGATTAGCCTCGTTCTGCAGACCGTCACGCGGACCGACCTCCACGATGCGGACACGATCCGGGATCATCGCCTTAGCTGTGCACCAGGACGCAGCCGCCGGCGCTCAACGGTCGGAAGGCCTGGTCGGCGGGCGTGGTCGCCACCAGCCGCATGAGGTCCCAGTCGCCCTTGCTCTCGGATGGCTTCTTCGCCTCGAACAGGTAGGCGGGATGCAGCTTGCGACCGTCCGCGCGGATGCTGCCGACGCCGAAGCAGTCATCGTCGGTGGGCATCGCCTTCATCCGCTCGACCGTGGCGGCTCCACTCGCCTTGGCCTGCGCGATGCCCATGTCCGCTGCGGCCTTCATCCAGTGCAGCGCCCCGGCATAGCACCCGGCATGCACCATGTTCGGCATGTTCCTCGGCGTCTTCGGCAGGACGCGCTGGGCGAAGGCGCGGGTCCGGTCGTTCATGTCCCAGTAGAACGTCTCGGTCAGCGACAGGCCCTGCGCCGCCTCCAGCCCCAGCGCGCGGACGTCGGTGACGTACATCAGCAACGCGGCAAGGCGAATCTGCGGGGTGAGCCCGAACTCGGCCGCCTGCTTGATGCAGTTGATCGTCTCGGCGCCGGAATTGGCGAAGCCCAGCACCTTGGCGCCGCTGGCCTGCGCCTGCAGCAGCAGGGAGGAGAAGTCCGTGGTGCCCGGTGACGGGTAGAACACGCTGCCCGCCACCTTGCCGCCGGCCGCCGTCACCACGGACGCGGTGTCCTGCGCCAGCAGGTGGCCGAACGTGAAATCGGCGCCGATGAAGAACCAGTCGGTCTCACCCGTCTTCACCAGCGCCCCGCCGGTCGAATGCGCCAGCATGTAGGTGTCATAGGTCCACTGCACGGTGTTGGGGGAGCACTGGTCTCCCGTCAGCGACGTGCTGGCGGCGCCGGAGGCGATGAGGACCTTGTTCTTCTCCCGCGCCACGCCATTGACCGCGAGCGCCACGGCGGAGTTAGGCACGTCGAGGATCATGTCCACGCCGTCGCGGTCGAGCCATTGCCGGGCGATGCCGGCGCCGATGTCGGCCTTGTTCTGGTGATCGGCGGAGATCAGCTCCACCGCCAGCCCGTGGCTGCCGGCAAAGTCCTGCACCGCCTGCTGCGCGCAGGCCAGGCTGGTTTGGCCTGTGGTGTCTTGGTAGGGGCCGGAAAGGTCGGTCAGCACGCCGATCTTGAGCGTGGGCTGCTGCGCGCGGGCGCGCAGGGCGGGAAGCAGGGCGGCGGTGGAGGTTGCGGCCAGCAGGTTGCGGCGGGAGAGAGACATCGGCGTTTCCTGCGTTTTCATTGGGGTGATCGACTCAGGCCTGGCCGCGCAGCTTGGCCAGCTCGGTTGCCGCGACGTCCTGCCGCACCTGGCGCCTGCCCACCAGGATCGCCGCCAGCTGCTCCACCTCCGGCCCAGTCGCGCCGGCCGCGATGGCCACGTTGTGGGCGTGCAGCGCCATGTGGCCCTGCTGGATGCCGACCGTGGCCAGCGCCTTCATGGCGCCGAAGTTCTGCGCCAGGCCCACGGCCGCGATGATGCAGGCAAGCTCCGCCGCGGTGCCCACCCCCAGGATCTTCAGACAGGCCTGCGCCGTCGGGTGCACCCTGGTGGCGCCGCCCACCAGGCCGACCGGCATCGGCACCTCGATCGTCCCGGTCAGCGCCCCGTCCGCCGAGGCCTCCCAGGTGGTGAGGCTGGTGTAGCGTCCGGACCGGGCGGCATAGGCGTGCGCCCCGGCCTCCACGGCGCGGGTGTCGTTGCCGGTGGCGAGCACCACGGCGGAGATCCCGTTCATGATGCCCTTGTTGTGCGTGGCCGCCCGGTATGGATCGGCCGCGGCGAAGCGGTAGGCGGAAATCATGCCGTCCCGCACTGCTTCGCCGCCGATCGCCTCCGCCGTCCAGGTGGCGCGGGCGCGGGCCAGCCGCCGGTCCGCCAAGTTGGACAGGATGCGCAGATAGACCTTGCCGCCGGTCCAGGCCTCGATGTCCGGGGCCAGTCGCTCCGCCATGGTGTTGACCGTGTTGGCGCCCATCGCATCCCTGGTGTCGACGATGATGTGGGTGATCACCATCGGACCGCCCTGCGCCTCGATCACCCGCACCTCCAGGTCGCGGAAGCCGCCACCGACCCGCAGCAGCAGCGGGTCGCACGCGTCGCACGCGGCGCCAATCTCCGCCTTGCGCTCCAGGATGCGGATGCGCGCCGCCTGTGGGTCGCTGACCCCCACCAGCTGGATCTGCGCGATCATCTCCGTTCCGGAGACGGACGTGACGAAGCCACCGGACTCGTAGCACTGCCGTGCGGAGTTGCAGACCGCGGCGACGACCGAGGATTCCTCAGTCGCCATCGGGACCAGCACGTCACGGCCATCCACCTTCACGTTGGTCGCGATGCCGACCGGGATGGACAAGGTGGCGATGACGTTCTCGATCATGTGGTCCGCGGTGTGCGGGTCGAGATTGCCGGGCCGGGCCAGCTGCGCGACGGCGGCCTCGTCGAGCCCGGCGAAGCTCTCGACCGCAGCCAGCCGGTCCGCTGGGCTCATCTTGTGAAAGCCGCTAATGCGCGACGTGGCGATGCTGTTTGACATGGTTCCCTCCTGGACGCCGCGACCGGCCCTGTTTGCGGCCAAACTGTCCCAGGACGGCATGGCGCAACAAGGGACAGTTTGGTATTGTGCGAGGCAGGCTGTGCCAGGCCTGGCAGGGAGACAGTCGTGGCGCCCGGACGTACCAGCCGCACGGATGTAATCGTTGCGCAGTATCTCGGCCTGATGGATCAGGGACGGCTGCAACCCGGCCAGCGCGTCGCCTCCATCCGCAAGGCGGCGGCCGACCACCAAGTTTCGAAGAACACCATGGCTGGGGTGTACGATCGGCTGGTGGCGCTCGCCCGGCTGGAGGCGCGGGTTGGATCCGGCTACGTGGTCAGCGCCGCAGTCCGCCCGGCCTCGCCGGCGCCCCGGCCGCACGTTGCGGAGGCGATTGACCTCGTCTCCCTGCTGCGCGAGCAGCTGGACCAGCGTTACGAGGTGCGGCCCGGCGACGGCCGCCCCCCGGCCTCATGGATGGAGGGCTCAGAGCTCAGCGTCCAGTTCAATGCCATGCGGCCCCACGGAGTGGGCGTGGAGCACGGCTATGGCAGCTCTTGGGGTTACCTGCCCCTGCGAGAGCGCATCTGCCTGTCCCTGGCGGAGCGGTCGGTCCGGTGCGCGCCGGACCAGGTGCTGCTGACTCACGGCGCCAACCACGCCATGGACCTGATCATGCGCGATATGCTGGAGCCCGGCGACGCCGTGCTGGTGGACGATCCCGGCTACTATCCGCTGCATGGCAAGTTGCGGCTCGCCAAGGCACGGGTGGTGGGCGTTCGGCGCACTCCGGACGGCCCGGACCTTGAGGACCTGGCGGCGAAGGCTGCGGCGCTGCGGCCGAAGCTGTTCTTCACCCAGTCGCTGGCGCACAATCCCACGGGAGGGTCGCTGTCGCTGCCCACTGCGCACGGCCTGCTGCAACTCGCCGAGCGGCATGACTTCCACGTCGTGGAGGACGACCCGTTCGCCGACATCCTGCCGGCCGCCAGTCCACGCCTGGCGGCGCTCGACCAGCTGCGGCGGGTGTTGTACGTCGGCACGTTTTCGAAGACGCTGTCCGCGTCGCTGCGGGTCGGCTACGTCGCGGCGCATCCAAGGATCGCCGCCTCGATCGCCGACATCAAGCTGGTCACCGCGGTGGCGACCTCGGACCAGGCGGAGCGCTTTGTGGTCCGCTTGATCTCCGCCGGGCATTACCTGCGCCATCTCCGCCGGCTGCGCGCCCGAGTGACAGAGTCGACGTCGCAAGCGTTGACCAACCTCGCCGCCATCGGGCTGGACGTTGCGCGACCCCGGGATGGCGGGTTCTACCTTTGGGCGGAGTTGCCGGTCGGCATCGACGAGTTGGACCTGTGCCGGCAAGCTGCCGCGCACAGCATTTTCCTGGCGCCGGGCCGCGTGTTCCGACCCGATCGGCAGGGTCATGCCCCCGCGCTTCGCGTCAACGTCGCCCATGCGAGCGACGAGCGTTTTCTCGCGTTCATGAAGAAAGCCGTGGCCAATTGAAAGTTACGCGCATGTCCGCCTCAGCTCAGGCGGGCGACATCACCTGTATCCTGCCCCCACGCTGAACTCCGGAGATCGTCCGAAGCGCAATGAACGGCACGGACAACGAAAGTCCGCTTACGCGTACCGTCTTCTCTGGACCGGACTGTCCGTTCTCGTGATGAGTTTCGGACGCCGCTTGGCGTACGAAAGTCTCCGAAGGACGAATCCCTTTGTCAAACAGCACTGAAATCTGACCCCCACTGGCGTCCAAAAGTGACCCCCTTCT
>CAXTJU010000044.1:0-30238 GCA_964244655.1 uncultured Acetobacteraceae bacterium
GCCCTGGCCCGGCCGCTCGCCTGGCCGTCCGAGGCGGGGCCGGGCGGCGCCATCGGCGGCGTCATCGCCCGATCCGTCGGCGGCGCGGCGCAGGGCCTGCTGGGGCCGGTGGGCAGCGGCATGGCCCTGCTCGCGGCCGCCGTGCTGGGGGCGGCGCTGGTTTGGGTCAGCCTCGGCCTGTCCGCCGGCGAGTGGCGGGCGGCTGGCCGGGCCGCGGGCGGATCGCTCCGCCATGGACGCCGCGCGGCCAGCGGGCTGCCCCGGTTGATCGGGCTGCTGCGGCCGCTTTCCGGCCTGATGCCCAAGCGCCGGGCCAGCGAACCAGTGCCGGAGCTGGTGACCCGGCACTTGGAACCGATGCTGGCGCGCGAGCCGACGCTTGCGCGCGCTCCGACGCCGGAACCCCGGCCGCGCGCCACGCCACTGGCTCCCGTGCCGCCTATCCCCGAGGTGGAGGCCGAGCCGCAGCCGGCCCGCCCGCGCATCAGCCTGCCGGTCCGCAAGCCCCCGCCTGCGCAGCAGCCTAGCCTGGCGCTGGCCGAGGCGGCTCCCGGCGGCTGGCGCATGCCGCCGCTCGACCTGCTCAAGCCAGCCCCGGTCCGGGCCGGGACCGGGCCGAGCGAGGACTCGTTGCAGGCCAACGCCCGCCTGCTGGAGTCCGTGCTGGACGAATACGGCGTGCAGGGCATCATCCGGGACATCCGGCCCGGCCCGGTCGTCACGCTGTATGAGCTGGAGCCGGCGCCCGGCATCCGCTCCGCCCGGGTGATCGGCCTGGCGGACGACGTGGCGCGCTCGCTCTCCGTCACCGCCGTGCGCATCGCCACCGTGCCGGGCCGCAACGTCATCGGCATCGAGGTGCCGAACTCCAAGCGCGAGACGGTCTATCTGTCCGAGCTGTTCGGCACGGAGGCATGGGACAAGCACCCGGCGCGCCTCGCCCTCGCGCTGGGCAAGGACATCAGCGGCGAGCCGATCCTGGCCGACCTGGCGCGGATGCCGCATCTGCTGGTGGCGGGCACCACCGGGTCCGGCAAGTCCGTCGGCATCAACGCCATGATCCTGAGCTTGCTGTACAGGCTCAGCCCCGACCAGTGCCGCCTGATCCTGATCGATCCCAAGATGCTGGAGCTTTCGGTGTACGACGGCATCCCGCACCTGATGGCGCCCGTGGTGACGGAGCCGGCCAAGGCCGTCACCGCGCTGAAGTGGACGGTGCGGGAGATGGAGCGCCGCTACCGCAACATGAGCCAGCTCGGCGTGCGCAACGTCGGCGGCTACAACGAGCGGGTGGAGGAGGCGCAGGCCCGCGGCGAGGTGGTCACGCGCCGGGTGCAGACTGGGTTCGACGCCGAGACCGGCAAGCCGGTGTTCGAGGAACACCCGCTCGCCCTGGAGAAGCTGCCCTTCCTGGTGGTGGTGATCGACGAGATGGCCGACCTGATGATGGTCGCGGGCAAGGAGATCGAGGCCGCGGTGCAGCGCCTGGCGCAGATGGCGCGCGCGGCCGGCATCCACGTGGTGATGGCGACGCAGCGGCCCTCCGTGGACGTGATCACCGGCACCATCAAGGCCAACTTCCCGACCCGCATCTCCTTCACCGTCATCAGCAAGTTCGACAGCCGCACCATCCTCGGCGAGCAGGGGGCGGAGCAGCTGCTCGGCCAGGGCGACATGCTCTACATGCAGGGTGGCGGACGCATCGGCCGTGTGCACGGGCCGTTCGTGACGGACAAGGAAGTGGAGGACGTGGTGGCGTTCCTGCGGGCGCAAGGCGAGCCGGCCTACCTGGACGAGGTCACGGAAGCGGCGGACGAGGATAGCGCCCCGGCCATGACGGGAATCGCGGGCGCGGGCGACGGCGAGAAGAACCTGTTCGACCAGGCGGTCGATGTCGTGTCGCGCGAGGGCAAGGCCAGCACCTCCTTCATCCAGCGCCACTTGCAGATCGGCTACAACCGGGCCGCCAAGCTGATCGAGCAGATGGAGCGCGAGGGCATCATCAGCGCCGCAAACCACGTGGGCAAGCGCGAGGTACTCGTCCGCCGGACGAACGACGATTGAGGGCCGTCTTCCCTTTAACGCCGCCATGACATCGAAGTAACGCTTCGGCTGCCAAGATCGCAGACTTGGGAAGTTCTTAGCCAATATTTCTTGACCAGATTTGCATACTTTCGTATGCACTCGGGCAGCGTTAACGAGACGAGGCCCATGATGGCGCGGAGCGTGAGGCGTCGGCCCGGATTGCATTGCGAAACGGCGTGAGCGCCAGCAGCCTCGACGTCGCCGCGCCCTCCACCCGGCGCCGCGCGCTCCGGCCGGACCTTCTGGCCGTCGCGCGCGACCTGCTCGCCGTGTGGGACGCCATCGCCGTGGCTGGCAGCGGCATAGGCTGCGCCTTGCTTTACAGCCGCCTGATCCATCCCGCGAACTTGCCCCCGGCCTTCTTAGGCATCGCCCAATCCGTCTCCCTGCTGGCCGGCATGGCCGCTCCGCTCGTCATGCGGGAGCGGGCGGTGCGCCTGGACGTCCGCTCCGCCGCCGCCGCGGACGTGCTGGCCCGCACCGCCCGCCGCATGGCGGTGCTGGCCTGCCTGCTGCTGGCCGCGGGCTTCCTCACGCGGGAGTCGGGCGCCATGCCGCGGGGCTGGGTGGCGATGTGGCTGCTCACCGCCTTCGCCGCCGAGGCCGGCGCGCGGCTGCTGCTGGCCCGCCCGTTCCGGATCATGGTGCAGCGCGGCGTGTTGTCGGAACGGGTCGCCATCATCGGCGCCGGCCCCGGGACGGACCAGCTGCTGCGCCACCTGCGCCAGTCCCGCAGCTGCGGCGTGCAGGTGGTCGGCGTGTTCGACGACGCGGCCGGGTGCGGCGGCCGGCCGCTGGCGGACCTGCTCGACCTGGGGCGGCAGGGCGGGGTGGACCGGGTGGTGCTGACCATGCCGGGCCTGGACGAGGCGAGGCTGCTCGACCTGCTGCTGCGGCTCAAGGCGCTCGACGTGGAGGTGGCGCACTGCCCGGCGACGCTGGGCCTGGCCGGCGCCGCGGCCCGGCTCGGCAGCGTCGGCGGCGCGCCCGCGATGGTGCTGGCCAGCCGCCCGATCGACCATCGGGGCTTGGTTGCGAAGGCGGCGGGGGACCGGCTGGCCGCGGCGGCCGGGCTGCTGCTGCTGCTGCCGCTCTTGCTGGCCATCGCGGCCGCCATCCGGCTGGACAGCCGCGGCCCGGTGTTCTTCCGGCAGCGCCGTCACGGCTGCAACGGGCAGGAGTTCGACATCTGGAAGTTCCGCACGATGCATTGGCGCGGCCCAGCCCCGACGCATTGGCGCGACCCCGCCGAGACGGTGGCGCAGACGGCCCGGCGCGACCGCCGGGTGACCCGGATCGGCCGCTTCCTGCGCCGGACCAGCCTGGACGAGCTGCCGCAGCTGCTGAACGTGCTGAATGGCACGATGTCCCTGGTGGGGCCGCGCCCGCACCCCGTCGGCATGCGCACGCAGCAGAAGCTGGGCGAGGAGATCGTGGCGGAGTACCTGCACCGGCAGCGGGTGAAGCCCGGCATCACCGGCTGGGCGCAGGTCAACGGCCACCGCGGCGCCACGGACACGGCGGACCAGGTGCGCCGGCGGATCGCCCACGACCTGTACTACATCGAGAACTGGTCCCTGCTGCTCGACCTGAGGATCCTGCTCATCACGCCCTACAAGCTCCTGTTTGACCGGCAGAACGCATTCTGAGCCCGTCCCTGACCCGGCGCGGGGTGCTGGCGCTCGGCGGCGCGGCCGTCCTGGCAACGCCAGCGCCCAGCTTGGCGCAGCTCGCCGCCGCCGCCGGGCTGCACTTCGGCAGCAGCAGCGACACGCCCATCGCCACCGCCCCGGCCGCCTACGCCGCCGCGATGGCCGCGCAGTGCAGCCTGTTCGCCCCCAACCTCGGTTGGCGCCGCACCGAAGCGGCCATCGAGCCTGGCTGGGAGGACCCGGACATCGCCTTCGCCCGGCAGCACGGCATGAAGCTGACCGGCGGCCACCTGCTGTGGCACGAGCAGCTGCCGCCCGCCTTCCTGGCCGCCGCCGCCGGGCCGCCAGCGCAGGCGGCGGTGGACAAGCACGTCCAGCAGCTGGCCGGGCACTATGCCGGCCAGGTCTGGAGCTGGAACGTCGTCAACGAGGCGATCGACACGCAGGCGGGCGACGCGGACGGCATGCGCCGCTCGCCGCTGTCGGAGAAACTCGGCCCGGGCTTCATCGCCGCCGCCTTCCACGCCGCCCGCGCCGCCGACCCGGCCGCCCTGCTGGCCTACAACGACGCGCAGATGGAGATGGCCACCCCGCTGCACGCCGCCCGGCGCAGCGCCCTGCTGCGCCTGCTGGACCGGCTGGGAGGGGAGGGCGCGCCGATTGGGGCAGTCGGGCTGCAAACCCACCTCCGGCTGGACGGGTCGCCGTTCGACCCGGCAGCCTACCGCGCCTTCCTGGCCGACATCGCCGGGCGCGGCCTGCGCATCCTGATCACCGAAATGGACGTGTTCGACATCGGCGTGCCCGGCGCCATCCCGCAGCGGGACGCGGCCGTGGCGGACCGCTACCGGGACGTGCTGACGGTGGCGCTGGAGCAGCCGGCGGTGGCCAGCCTGGTCACCTGGGGGCTGTCAGACCGCTACACCTGGCTGACCCCGGCGACCAACCCGGCCTACCGCCGCGCCGACGGCCAGCCGGCCCGCCCGCTGCCGCTGGACGACGCGTTCCAGCCGAAGCCGGCCTTCGCAGCCATCGCGGCCTGCCTGCGCCAGGCCCCTCGCCGGGCATGAGCCGCCTCGCCGTGCTGAGGCTGGCCCTATGCACGCTGCTGGCCGGCCTCGCCGCATGCGGCCCGATCCTGACTCATGGCACCCCGCTCGCCGCCGTGCTGCAAGGCGAGCAGGCGCAGGATGCCGGTCCCTACCTGCTGCAGCCCGGCGACCAGCTGGAAATCCATCACATCCTGGACCCGGACTACAGCGCCGTGGTGCTGGTGGCGCCGGACGGCGCCATCAACGTGCCCGGCATCAAGCGCCCCGTGGCGGCTTGCGGCCAAAGCGTGGCGGCCTTGCAGGACACGCTGAACCGCCTCTACCAGCAGGACGACACGCTTGCCCGGCCGTTCTTCTCGCTCAACCTGCGCGCGTTCGGCAGCTTGCAGGTGTTCGTGGGCGGCGAGGTGCAGCGCCCCGGCTACCTGGAGCTGACGGGCGGCGACCGCCGGGTGTTCCAGGTCATCATGTCCGGCGGCGGCTTCCTGCCCACGGCGCGGCGCAACGAGGTCATCATCCTGCGCCAGGCGCCGGGCGGGCAGCAGATCTTCTCGGTCGATCTCGCCAAGGCGATGAGCGGGCAGGACCTGGCGCAGAACGTCCGTATCCGCCCGCTCGACGTGGTGATCGTGCCACGGTCTGACGTGGCCTCGCTCGACGTGTGGGTGGACCAGTACATCCGCCAGGCGCTGCCGCTGTCCACCGCCGCCTCGCTGACCTTCACCAACAACCCCGGCTTCATCGGGCGCTGAGGAGAAACGGCATGCATCTCGTTCCCGCTCCGCCGCGCCCCGACCTCGGCCCGTTGCTCGCCAGGATGGCGATGCTGCAGGACGCCCAGGGTTCGACGGTGCTGCACGTGACGGCGGCGCGCCACGGCGAGGGCGTCACGACCGTTGCGCGCGAGCTGGCGGCGGCGGCGGCGCGGGCCTCGTGGCGCTCCGTGGCCCTGCTGGACGCGCACGGCGCGGAGGGCGGCCTGCTCGAGGCTTTCGCCCGCACCGGCGAGGCGGCGCTGCGCCGGGGCCGGGTCGGCGGCATGGCGGTGGGCCTGGGCGGCTTGGGCGGGCAGGGCGCGCCGCGGATGGAGGGCGTGCGCGCCCTGTTCGGCCAGTTGCGCGCCCAGTGGACGCTGGTGGTGGTGGACGCGCCGCCGGTGCTGGACGACCGCGAGCGGGCGGTGCTCGCCGCCGCCGCGGACGCGGTGATGCTGGTGGTGGCGGCGGAACGCACCCTGTCCGCCGATGCGATGGCCGCGCGCGACGCGCTGCGCCAGATGGGCGCCTCCGTGCTGGGCGCCGTGCTGAACCGGCGCGGGCGGCGGCTGCCCCGCCTGCTGGAGCGGATGACGGCATGAGCGCCGTGCTGCGCCAGCTGCCTGACCGGCCGTTCGTCGCCTTCCGCCCCGCGCCGGGCGCGCGGGAGATGGCGGCGCTGGCGTTTCGGCAGCGCCGCAAGATGCTGGTCGCGCTGCTGCTGCCGCCCGTGCTGGCCGTGGCGCTGCTGCTGGTGCTGCCGCCGAGCTACCGCGCCCAGAGCGACCTGCTGGTGAAGACCGGCCGCGAGTACCTGGCGCAGGCCGACGGCGATTCCGGGCTGACCGCGCCCAGCTCGACCAAGCAGGAGGGCATCCAGTCGGAGATCGCGCTGCTGACCGGCCGCGCGGTGGTGGACGCCACCATCCGCTCGATCGGGTTGGAGAAGCTGTATCCTAAGCTCGTCTCGGACCCGCCCTGGTTCCGCAGCCTGGACGACGCCGCCGTGTACAAGTTCAGCAAGGACCTGGCCGTCGAGCCGATCAAGCTGTCCAACGTCATCGCCGTCAGCTTCAACGCGTCCAGCCCGGCCCTGGCCAAGCAGGTGCTGGACCGGCTGATCGCGACCTACATCGACAAGCACGCGCAGGTCTTCTCCGCCGGGCGGACCGACAGCTACGCCGAGGCGATCGCACGCGACACCGCGGAGGCGCGGGAGCTGGAGCAGCAGCGCACCCGCATCAAGCTGGAGGGCGGCATCTACGACATCGCAGCCCAGCGGACGGCGCTGATCGGCTAGCGCGTGGCCGCCCAGGTGCACGGGCAGGACGCGGCGGACCAGCAGGCCACGCTCACGGCCAAGCTCCTGGCCCTGGCCCGGGCGCTGCCCACCATTCCCGCCACCACCCGCTCCAGCAGCACGGACCGCAACGACGAGCAGGTGCACGCGCGGCAGACCCTGCTCGACCTGCGGGCCAGCGAGGCGGCGATGGCGGCGCGCTACGCCCCCGGCAACCCGGATTTGCAGCGCGTGCGCGGGCAGATCGCGGCGGTGTCGCAGAACGCGGCCGGCGCGGACCGGGTGAACACGCAGACCCTGCCCTCGCCGCTGCGGCAGCAGGTCGAGGCGGAGATGGTGATGGACCGCGCCCAGCTCGCCCCGCTCGCCGCGGAAGGCGCGCGCTACGCCGCTCTGGCCGCCTCCCTGGACGGCGAGCTGCATCGGCTGGAGCAGGCGGACCTGGCGCTGCGCACCACCGAATCCCGCATCGAGGCGCTGAACGACAACCTCAAGCTCGTGCAGACCCGCTACGACCAGGCGCGCACCCAGGAGCAGATGGACCAAGCGCGCCAGGTGAGCGTGGTGCAGGTCGCCCCGGCCATCGTGCCGGACCGCGCGGACAAGCCGAAGAAGCCGCTGTTCCTGGCCGCCGGCCTGCTGCTCGGGCTGCTCGGCGCCGGCGGCGTCGGCGTGCTGGCCGTGCTCGCCGGCGCCGTGGTGGTGACGGAGCAGGGGGTGGAGCGGCTGCTGGGCCTGCCCGTGCTGGCGACGCTGCCGCTGGTCCCGCGCCGCGGAGCCGGGACAGTGACCCTGCCGCTCGCATGAGGGCGCGCTGGTACTGGCGCCGCCTGCGCCGCATGTCGCTGGCCGAAATCGCCGCCCGGATGGCGGCGGCAGGGCGGCAATGGCGCTGGTCGCACCCGGCGCGCCGTCCGGACGGGCTGGCGACGCTGCTGCCAGGGACCCGCGCCGCCGCCCTGGCGCTGCCCCGGGCCGCGGCATCCGAATCGCCCAGCAGCCCGGCGGCGATGGCCGTGGTGGCGGCAGCCGACCAGCTGATGCGGGGAGAATGGTCCCTGTTCGGCCGCACGGTCGCCGTGGCCGACGAGCCGGACTGGTTCCATGACCCGCTGACCGGCAGGGATGCCCCCCGCACGGCGTTCTGCTTCCGCGTGCCCCACCGCGATGAGGCGGCGGTGGGCAACGTGAAGTTCGTGTGGGAGCTGTCCCGCCACCAGGCCGCCACCCTGCTGGCCTGCGCCTGGTGGCTCACCGGCCGCGACGCCTACGCCGAGCGCGCGGCGCTGCACCTGCGCAGCTGGTGGCGGGACAACCCGTTCCTGCAAGGCGTGCACTGGGTCAGCGGCATCGAGGTGGGGCTGCGCCTGCTGTCCTGGACCTGGATGCGCGCCCTGCTGTCCGACTGGCCCGGCTGCCCCGCCTTGTTCGAGGACAACGACGCATTCGCCCGCCAGCTCTACCATCATTGCCGCTACTTGCAGGCGTTCCGCAGCGCCGGGTCGTCGGCCAACAACCACCTGATCGCCGAGTTGGCCGGGCTGGCGACGGCCGCCGCGGCTTTCCCATGGTTCCGCGAATCAGCCGGCTGGGCCCGCGACGCCGGACGCCGCTTGGTCGAGCAGGCGGAGGCGCAGACCGGCGCAGACGGCTGGAACAGGGAGCAGGCGAGCGGCTACCACCTGTTCGTGGCGGAGATGCTGACCGCCGCCGCCCTCGCTGCGCGCATGGCCGGGTGCGGGCTGCCGCTAGAAGGCGTGCTGCGCCGCATGGCGGACGCGCTTGCCGCCAGCCTGGACGCCACCGGCCGGCCGCCGCGCTTCGGTGACGGCGATGACGGCCGCGGCGTGCTGCTGGACGCGCCGGGTGAGGATGCGGAGCGGGACATGGCCGCGGCGCTGCTGGATGCCGCAGCCGTGCTGGCCGGTCCCGCCCCCTGGTGGCCGGCCCGCAGCGGCAGCGTGCTGGGCGCCGTCGCCGCCGCGCTCTGCGACCCGGCGCCGACACGGGACGTGCCCCGGCCCGCGCTGTTCCCGGGGTGCGGCATGGCGATCCTGCGCAGCGGCCCGGGGTTGCGCGAGATATGGGCACGCTGCGACTCCGGGCCGCACGGCTTCGGCGCCCTGGCCGCCCACGGCCACGCGGACGCGCTATCCGTCGAGCTGCGCCACGGCGGGGTCGATGTGCTCGCCGATCCCGGCACCTACTGCTACCACGGCGAGCCGGCCTGGCGCGCCCTGTTCCGCGGCACGGCGGGCCACAACACGCTGACGCTGGCGGGCCGCGACCAGGCCGTGCCGGGCGGGCCGTTCCTGTGGCTGACGCAGCCCCGCTCCGAGCTGGCAGGCGCGGATGGCCAGGCTTGGCAGGCCAGCCATGACGGCTACCGGGGCGTGCGCCATCACCGCCGGGTCACGCTGATGGGGCGGGCCGTGGCCATCCACGACTGGATCGACGCGGCGGTGGCCCGCCCGGTGATGCTCGCCTTCCATCTCGGCCCGGCCGTCACCGTGTCGTTGCAGGGCCGCCGCGCCGTGCTGGCGTGGCCCGGCGGGTCCGCGGCCGCCGGCCTGCCCGGCGCCTTGCGCTGGCAAGTGCACCGGGGCGAGACCGAGCCGCCGTTCGGCTGGCACTCCGCCGGCTTCGGCCAGCGCGAGCCCGCCAGCGTCCTGGCCGGGCGGGGCACGCTGACGCCCGGGGCGGTGCTGGAAAGCCGCTTCACCTTTGCGCAGGCCTGACCCAATGACACCGCGCCGCGTGCTGATCGTGGTGGAGAACCTGCCCGTCCCGTTCGACCGCCGGGTCTGGCTGGAGGCGACCACCCTGGCCCGGCATGGCGACGTTGTCAGCGTGATCTGCCCCAAGGGCAAAGGCTTCACCGCGTCGCATGAGATGCTGGAGGACGTGGCGATCCACCGTTATCCCGTGCCGCTCGACCCGTCCGGCCCGCTCGGCTTCGCGGTGGAGTTTGCGTGGTGCTTCACGCTCACCGCCCTGCTCAGCGTGCGCGTGGCCTGCGGCCGCGGCTTCGACGTGCTGCACGCCTGCAACCCGCCGGACACGTTCTGGCTGCTGGGGCGCTTCTGGCAGCTGCTCGGCCGCCGCTTCATCTTCGACCACCACGACCTTTGCCCCGAGATGTTCGCGGCCAAGTTCGGCCGCCAGACGGGCCTGCTGCACCGGGCGCTGCTGTGGCTGGAACGGCGAAGCCTGCGCGCGGCCGACGTGGTGATCGCCACCAACCAGAGCCACAAGCGGGTGGCGGTGGAGCGCGGCGGCCGGGCGCCGGGGGACGTGTTCGTCGTCCGCTCCGGCCCGGATTTCGGCCGCTTCACGCACCACGCGCCGGACCCGGCCTACCGTGCCGGCAAGCCGCATCTGCTGGCCTATCTTGGCGAGATTTGCCAGCAGGACGGGGTGGAGGTGATGGTCCGCGCCGTCCGCCTGCTGGCCGGGGAGCGCGACGATTTCCATGTGCTCTTCCTCGGCGGCGGCCCGCACCAGCCGGCGGTGAAGGCCTACGCGGAGGAACAGGGCCTGGCCGGCGTGGCTCGGTTCACCGGGCGGGTGAGCGACGAGGAGCTGTGCCGCATCCTGTCCTCGGCCACGCTGGGCATCGACCCGGACCCCAAGACGCCGTGGTCCGACCAGAGCACCATGAACAAGGTAATCGAGTATATGTTCTTCGGCCTGCCGGTGGTGGCGTTCGACCTGCACGAAACCCGCGTGTCCGCCGGCAGGGCCGCGGCATACGCGGACCCCGATTCGGAGCGCGCCTTGGCGGACTGCATCGCGGCCCTGCTGGACGATCCGGAGCAGCGCGCGGCGATGGCGCGGACAGGCCGCGAGCGCGTGCGGGCGCAGCTCGCGTGGGAGCATTCGGTCCCGTTCCTGCTGGCGGCCTACGACCATGCAGCCAGGCGCACCGGAGAGCCAACTCCGGCGCGGCAATTCTGACGCCGCCCTAATGCATGGGCGCCATAGGTCCATGGCAACTGTGCATGGCGTCCACCATAAACTTACAGGTCGTCATAGGCTTATCATGGCAAATCTCCGGGCAGGCCGGAGCTGTTGCTAGGTTGGAGCCAAATCATGGCGATCTCACGCCGAGACATATTGTCCGTCGGAGCCGCGGCCGGCGTCGCCGGCCTGTCGGCCCGGGCAGCGGCGCAGGGCCTCGGCAACCCCGACATGCCGCCGCAGGGCGCCATCAACGCGCAGAAGGACCCGCGCGGGATCGTGGACCCCGGCCCGCAGAGCACGGCCATCTCCGGCCAGTTCCCGGGGGCGTTCAGCCCGCCCGCGACGGATATCGGCGACCTGCCTCAATTCTGGGCGTCGTTCAACAACGCCCCGCGCCGGATACAGGATGGCGGCTGGGCTCGGCAGGTCACGAAGGCCGACTTCAACGTGTCCGAGTCGATCTCGGGCGTGAACATGCGCCTCGACGCCGGCGGGGTGCGCGAGCTGCATTGGCACCTCGCGGCGGAGTGGGCGATCATGACCTACGGCACCTGCCGCGTGACCGTGCTGGACCCGTCCGGGCGCGCGTTCGTGGCAGACGTGAAGGAAGGCGACCTATGGTTCTTCCCCTCGGGCTACGCGCACTCCCTGCAAGGGCTGGGGTCGGACGGGTGCGAGTTCATCCTCTGCTTCGATGATGGGAAGGCTACCGAGTTCAACACCCTGCTTCTCACCAGCTGGATGGCCCACACGCCGCCGGACGTGCTCGCCCTGAACTTCGGCATGCCGGTGGAAACCTTCGCCAACATCCCGCTGCACGATCTTTGGATTTTCCAAAGCAGCGTCCCCGGCCCGCTCGCCGCGGACAAGGCCGCCGTGGCGTCGCCGGCCGGAGAAGTGCCCAACCCGTTCGTCTATTCATTGGCCAGCGGTCCCAAGGCGAAGCAAAGCAAGGGCGGCTTCGTGCAGATCGCCGACAGCGGCAACTTCAAGGCGGCTTCCACCGTGGCGGCGGCGCTCGTGACGGTGCATCCGGGTGGGATGCGCGAGATGCACTGGCACCCGAACGCGGACGAGTGGCAGTACTACATCAAGGGCACCGGCCAGATGACGGTGTTCAACTCCGGGCCGAAGGCGGTCACCAGCAACTTTAATCCGGGCGACATCGGCTACATCAACCGCAGCAACGGGCACTACATCAAGAACACCGGCGACACGGACCTCGTCTTCGTGGAGGTTTTCGCCTCCAGCTCCTACCAGGAGATTTCGTTGTCCAATTGGCTGGCGCTCACCCCGCCCGCCATGGTCGCCGCGCACCTGAACATCCCGGCGGCCCAGATCGCCGAGTTCCCGAAGGTCGCTCCCACCGTGGTCCCGGTTTAGCCGCTGCCGGCAAGCAGCGGGCGGCTTGGCAAGGATGGCCCGAGCCGCCCGTAAGCCCTGGCCAACCCGGGCAGGGCGGCTTGAGCGGTGTAGCGGTCGCGCACCGTTCGCCAGGCCGCCTTGCCGAAGCCTGCCCGCAGGTCCGCCGACTCCGCCAGCCGGGCGATGACAGCGGCCAAGGCGGCGGCATCGCCCACCGGGATAACCAGCACGCCGCCGTCCGCGGCCATCTCCGGCACTGCGCCCACCGGCGTCGCGACGCAGGCCATGCCGGCAGCCATCGCCTCCACCAGGGAGTTGGGGAAGCCTTCGCCGTGCGAGGGCAGCAGGAACACGTCGCAGCGCCGCATGGCCTCCAGCACGCCGGCATGCGCCGCAGGCCCCTGCATGGACACGCCGGGCAGGTCGAGCGCCGCGATCCTGGCCGCCAGCCCGGGCGGCACGGCGAGCAGGTGGAAGCGGACCCGGCAGCCCTGCGCGTGTAACGCCAGCATGGCCACGATCACCTGCTCCACGCCTTTCCGCTCGGCTTCCTGCCCGGCGATGAACAGGCAGGTGGGCGCCTCCGCCGGGTCCCGCGCGGACGGGGGCGGCAGGCTGGCGGACCAGTTGGGCAGCCGCACGATCTCCCCCGTGCACCCGGCGGCCCGGATCATGTCCTGGGCGAAGGCCGATTGCGCGAGCACCACGGCCGGCAGGCGCAGCACCGCCGCGATCAGCCGCCGCTCCAGCCGCGACGCGCCGCCATGGAAGATGTCGAACGCGCCGCCGATACGCAGCAGCACCGGCCGCCGCAGCAGCCGGGCCAGCAGGGCATACAGCCCGGCCTCCCAGAACACCTGGTAGTCCGACGCCTGGATCTGCACCAAGTCCGCCCGCAGCGCCGCGGCCGGGAACGTGGCCAGATGCCATAGCGTGATGAGCGCGCCGACCGCCATCCGGCGCGGGCCGCCGCGCAGCATGGCCCGGTAGCCCCAGTTCCGCGTCACGTCCCGCTTCGGCGGGCGGGAGGTGGTGAACGGCACGAACTCCACCTGCTCTGCGAGCGGCGAGGCCAGGAGGTTGAGCATGAACGTCGTCACCCCGCCCCTGGTGGGCGGCATCGGGCCGACGAGCAGGACGCGCGTGCGTGAGGCGGGGGGGCGCATCTCAGTCCCGGCGGGCGGCGATGATGACCATGTTGCTGGCCAGCCGCGCCGGCAGCACCCGGCCCAAGGCGCGGTTGACCCGGTCCGCCCGGGCGAAGTGGGCGTGGTCGAGCACGCTGAACCCGGCCCGCCGGAGGTCACGCCCCAGCCGCTCCGGCGTGCTGAACTGCTTGAGCAGGCCGAAATACGCCGGCCGCCCCGTCGCCCAGTGCACGGCGCGGACCAGGCGGCGGCTGAGCGATTGCTGGTTGGACACGGAGAACACCAGCACCCCGCCGGGCCGCAGCAGGGCGTGGATGGAGGCCAGCGCCGCCGGCAGCGAGGGCAGGTATTCGAGCGCGCTGGAGGAGATGACAGCGTCGGCCGGGCGCCACGCCGCCGGGTCGGCGAGCGGCAGGCGGCGCTCGACGAAGCTGACGCCGCGCAGCCCGGCCGCCGCCTGCCGCGCGATGGCCAGCATGCCCGCGGCCCCGTCCACCCCCACCGTCTCGATCCCGCGCCGCGCCAGGTCGCAGGCCAGGATGCCGCTGCCGCATCCGAGGTCGTAGGCGAAGCGGACGCCGCCCAGGTGGCGGTCGAAGAACTGCCGCCAGACCTGCACCCGCTCCCGCCGGTTGGCGTCGCCGGCGTAGCTGGCGTGGAACGCGCCGGCGGCGGCGGAATAGAACGCGACGGCGTCAGTGGGCATGGCCGGCGGCCTCCGGTTGCCATACGATCGCACTCAGCTAACGGATCAGGCAGGCAGGCGCAATGCGAGGGTCAGACGCCGTGATACTCCCGGAACCAGGCGACGAAGCGGGGGATGCCCACCTCCAGCGGCGTGCGGGGTGCGTAGCCGGCCAGGGCGGCGATGCGATCGATGGAAGCCCAGGTCTCCACCACGTCCGCGGCGGGGCGGGGCACGACCTCGATGACGGCGCGGCGCCCCAGCTCGGCCTCCAGCAGCTCCACCAGGCGGGTGACGCTCTCGCTGTGGTTGTTGCCGATGTTGAGGATGCGGGGCGGACCCGGCGGCGGCTGGTCCAGCACGCCCAGCACGCCGTCCACGATGTCGTCGATGTAGGTGAAGTCCCGCCGCAGCACGCCGCCCTCGTAGAGCGTGATCGGCCGCCCAGCGACGATGGCCTGGGCGAAGCCGTAATAGGCCATGTCCGGCCGGCCCCACGGGCCATACACCGTGAAGAAGCGCAGGCCCGTCTGCGGCAGCGCGTACAAGTGGGTGTAGGCGTGGCTCATCAGCTCGTCGGCGCGCTTGGTGGCGGCGTACAGCGAGGTGGGGCGGTCCACCTCCCCGTCCTCCTGCAAGGGAAACTCCTGCCCCAGCCCATACACGCTGGAGGAGCTGGCATAGACCAAGTGGCGCAGGCCCGGCAGCCGCCGCGCCATCTCCAGCACGCCCAGGTGGCCCATGACGTTGGAGTGCACGTAGGCGTAGGGGTTGACCATGGAATACCGCACGCCCGCCTGGGCGGCGAGGTGGACGATGTGGGTGATGCCCGGCGCGCGGCCTGCCATCGCCTCCATGGCGTCCCGGTCGGCCAGGTCGATGCGGTGCAGGGTGAAGCCGGGCCGGGCGAGCCGGGCGAGCCGGGCCTCCTTCAGGCCCGTGTCGTAGTAGTCGTTCACCACGTCGATGCCGATGACGGTGGCGCCCGCGTCCAGCAACCGCCCCGCGACGTGATAGCCAACGAAACCCGCGACGCCGGTCACCAGAACGATCACGCTGCCCCCACCCGCCTGCCGCGCCCGCTTGCAACGCTGCCCATGGGAAAGCAAGGCCTGCTGCTGGCCGCGCTGCTGGCAACGTCACCGAGCCGGGCGGCGGTGCTGGATGACTACCTGATGCATGGTTATCAGATCGTTGCCGCGACGGTGCTGCCGGGCAGCTTCGGCGGCTGCGTGCGGCACAACCGTCTGGTGCTGGCGGATGGCTCGGTGTTCTCCTGCGCCGCCACGTCCAGCCAGGTCGCGTTCGACCCGCGCGTGTTCGTCCTGCGGCTGGGAGCGGACCCGCCCAGCCTGGTGCTGATCGGCTCGCAGCCCTATGCCGGCGAGCTGTTGCGCCTGCGAGGGCACGACTACCCGGTGCCATTGCGGATCAGCGAGGGCGTGCTGGCTGACACGCCGGCCCACGCGACCGCGCTGAGGCCTGTTGCGCCGGTCCGGCCGGTGCTGGGCCTGGACGCGATCGTGCAGCAATCTGAGCTGCCGCTGGCCCAGCAGCAGGACAGCCCCTTGCCGGTGCGGCCCAGGGCTGGCGGCAAGCGATGACTATAGCGCAGAATTAACGGCCTTCCGCATGCAATGGCGTTCTCTGCCTGCTGGCCAGGGCCTAGGCTGTCCCTGCCCAAGTTCAGGTGCAGCCAGTGCGGGACGAGGCCGGACCACGAAGCTTCAGTCTATGGGTGGACGCGTTCCGCTGGCTCGCCGCCATGTCCGTGCTGGTCACCCATGCCGGCATCCGCATGCTGGCCCCGATCGGCGACGCAGCCGCGCCGGGCCTGGCGCACGCCGCCTACGCGTTCGCCGCCGGGTTCGACCATCAGGCGGTGATGGCGTTCTTCGTCATCAGCGGGCTGCTGGTGGGCGGCTCGGTGGTGCGCGAGATTTCCGCCACCGGCCGGTTCGCGCTGGGCCCCTACCTTGCCCGCCGCCTGGTGCGGCTGTGCATCGTGCTGTGGCCGGCCCTGGCGCTCGCCGCAGCCTGCACGGCGTTGGCGCTCCGCTGGGGGGCGGCGGAGCGGGGCATCCTGCCGCCGGACATCGCCGGGTCGATGACGATGGCGGCGCTGGCGTGCAACCTGGCGTTCCTGCAAACGGCGGCCTGCCCGCAATGGGCCGGCAACGGCGCGTTGTGGTCGCTGTTCAACGAGGTCTGGTACTACCTGCTGTTCCCGCCCCTGGCGCTCGCGCTGCTGGCGAACAGGCCCGCCGCCGCGCGCATCGCCCTGGCAGGCGGCGCCGCGGCGGCCCTGGCCGGGTTGACCGCGGCGCAGTTCACCGGCGCGCCGGTCGGCCCCTACATGCTGGTCTGGCTGGTCGGCGTCGCCGTGGCCGTGGCCGACCGGCCGCTGATCCGCCGCCCGGCGGTGGCGGCGGCGCTGCTGGGGGCGGCGCTGCTGGCCGTGCGCCTGGGCGTGCGGCGCAGCTTCGCCGGGGCGCACCCGGTGCTGTCGACGGAGCTGGACCTGGCGCTGGCCGGGCTGTTCGGCCTGCTGCTGCTCAGCCTCAAGTGCCGCCCGGGCCTGCGCCCGCCGCCCTGGCCGCGGCTGCACCGCGTGATGGCCGGGTGCTCGTTCTCGCTCTACTGCACGCACATCCCCGTGCTGGTGCTTTACATCACCGTCCTGGCGGCGCTGACCGGGACCGGCTGGCAGATGCAGGGGGCGGGGCCGGGGCCATGGGCGGCCATCGGCGGCGGGCTGGCCCTCTGCCTCGCGGCCGGCTGGGGGTTCGCCCAGCTGACGGAGACCCACACGGACGCGGCCCGGCGCTGGCTGGCCGCCCCGCGGCCGGCCGCGGGGACGGCAAGCTGACCCCCCGCGCAAGCCGGCTCGAACGCGCCTACGCCTATGTCGGCATCGCGTACTACGAGCAGGGCGTCATCCAGGCGCTGCGGGCCGCGCGGGGGGCGGAGGCGCTGCGGCCGGGCGCCTCGGACATCGTCAGCACCATCACCCAACTGGCCATCGTGGCGGTGCTGGCCGCCATCCTGCTCGTGCGCCGGCGGGACTACGCGCCCGTGCTGCGGCACATGCTGCCCTACGCCGCCATCGTGCTGCTCTGCTTCGCCTCCGCCGCCTGGTCCGACAACCCGGGCCCGACCCTGCGGCGCTCGGTCTCCCTGGCCAGCTGCGTCGCGTTCGGGCTCTACCTGCGCCAGACCTTCGGGCTGGGCGGCGCGATCGACCGGGCCGGGCGCGCCGCCGTGGCGCTGGGCGTGCTGTCCATCCTGGTGTTCGTGGCCGCCCCGCGCATCGGGCGCGAGACGGCGCTCGGCTACGAGAACGCCATGCGCGGCGTGTTCAGCCAGAAGAACCCGATGGCCGAATGCATGCTGCTGGGCGTGACCTGCACCTGCTACCGCGCCCTGGCGGACGGGCTGCGCCCCTCCCGCGTCGCCGCCCTGCTGCTCTTGCTGCTGTGCATCGCGCTCGGGCGGTCGGCAACGTCGCTGGCCATCGCGCTGCTGGTGGTCGGCACGGCGCTGGCCATGGCGTCCGGCGGGCGGGGACGGCTGCTGCTCGGCTTCGCCGCGGCGTGGGCCGCCCTCGCCACGGCCACGCTGCTGGTGGCAGCGCCGGATGTAGTGTGGAGCCTGCTGGGGCGAGACGCGTCGCTCACCGGCCGCGCGCCGCTGTGGCACCAGGTGCTGCACGCGATCGCGGAGCGGCCGATCTTAGGCCACGGCTACGCCGGGTTCTGGAGCGACGACTCGCCGCAGGTGCAATACCTCTGGCTGCTCGCCGGCTGGCGCGCGCCGGATTCGCACAACGGCTACCTGGACACGGCCTTGCAGCTTGGCGCGGCCGGCCTCGGCGCCTACCTGTTCCTGTGGGGCCGCGTTCTCTGGCGGGCGGTGCAGGCCGCCCGCGCCGGCGGGTTGCGGGAAAGCCGCTGGGTGCTGCTGTTCATGCTGGTCAATGTCGTGCTGAACCTGGACGAAGGCCCGATGCCGTTCGCCGATGGGTTTACCCTGATGATGCCCGGCGCGCTCGCGGCCCTGGGCGCGTGGCATGAGCAGCGGCAGCTCCAGCCCCGATGGGCGGTAGCATGAGCCTCGTCACAGTCGTCATCCCCACCGTCCGGCGGCCGCGCCTCGTCACCCGCGCCCTCTGCAGCGTGCTGGCGCAGACCCACGCGGCCCTGGAGGTCGTGGTCGTGATCGACGGCCCAGACCCGGCGACCGCGGACGCCCTCGCCGGTTGGCCGGACGGCCGGGTGCGCGTGCTGCAGCTGGCCGAGCCGTGCGGCGCCGGGGCGGCGCGCAACCGGGGCGCGGCCGGGGCAGCGGGACGCTGGATCGCGTTCCTGGACGATGACGACGAGTGGCTGCCGGAGAAGCTGGAACGCCAGCTGGCCGCCGCCGGGTCGCGTGACGTGGTGGTGTCCTGCCGCTCCCGCGTGCACACCCCGGGCGGCGTCGAGCTGTGGCCGCGCCGCCTGTACGATGGCCGGACGCCGGTGGACGAGTACCTGTTCGACCGCCGCACGCCGTTCCGCGGCCAGACCCATGTCGGCACCTCCACTTTCATGATGCCCACTGCCCTGTTCGCCCGCACCGGCTTCAGCACGGACCGGCAGCAGGAGGACACGGCGCTGCTGCTGCGCGCCACCAAGCAAGCCGGCGCGGCGCTCATCATGCTGCCGGAACCGTTGGTGGTGCTGCACAAGGACCAGCCTAACTCCCTCGGCAGCCGGTTCGACTGGCGGGAGATGCTGGCCTGGCTGGACGGCATGGGCGGGCTGGTGACCCGGCGCGCCTACAGCGGCTTCTGCCTGATCTATCTCGGCTCCCAGGCGGCGGAGCGCGGCGACATCGCAGCGTTCCCCTTGCTGCTGGCCCGTGCCTTCACCCGCGGCGCACCCCGGGCGATGCACGTGCTGCCGTTCCTCGCTTTCTGGCTGGTGCCGATGCGGCTGCGGCAGCGGCTGCGCGCCGCGCTGACGCCCACGCCGGCTCGCAACGGCCCTCCCACCGTCATGCCCGGGCTTGACCCGGGCACCCACGCGGAGGCGGCGAGTGACGTCAGCCGGCGTGGAAACTCATTCGGTTGGCGACGCTCCGTTGCGCAACCCCGGCGCGGGTGGCCGGGTCGGCCCTCCGCAGCCATCCCACTTGCCTCGCAAGCGGAACCTTGAGGCTGCTCCGCCCGGCCATGACGATTGGGTATAGCGCGAACAGGTCATGCAACAGGGCGCGCCTAACGCGCCCGCCCCCTCAAGCCCCATGCTGATCCGCCACGGCGCCGTCTATGTCGTGGGCAAGCTCGTCCCCGGCCTCATGGGCCTGGCAGCGACCGCCCTGCTCACCCGCCTGCTGGACCCGGCGGCCTACGGGCTCTACGGGCTGGCGCTGGTGGTGGCCGCCTTCGGCTCCACCCTTGCCTTCGACTGGCTCGGGCTGGCGTTCCTGCGCGTCGGCTCCTCGGCGCAGGCGGGCCCGGAGGTGGCCGGGACGGCCGTGGCGCTGTTCGCGGCGCTGGTGGGGCTGACTGCGGCGGCGGCGGCGGCGGCGTGGGCCGCCGGGCTCGCCGGCCCGGCGGCAGGGGCGGGCGTGCTGCTGATGTGGGGCACGTCCTGGTTTGAGCTGGCAGCCCGGTTGCAGGTGGCGCGGCAACGCCCCGGCCGCTTCCTGCTGATGAACGCCGGCCGGGCCGCCGCCGTCCTGCTCGGGGCGGGCGCCGTCGCCTGGGCCACGCGCGACCCGGCCTGGACCGCCTGCGCCACCGCGGCCGGCGCCCTGCTGGGTGCGGCGCTGGGCGGCTCCAGGATCACGATGCGGCTCGACCCGGCGGCGGCCCGGCAGCTGCTGGGCTTCGGCCTGCCGCTCGCCGCCAGCCTGGCGCTGGCCGCCATCGCCAGCAGCGGCATCCGCGCGCTGCTGGAGGCGCTGGACTCGGCCGAGGCGCTCGGGCTGTACACCGCCGCCTTCCTGCTGGTGCAGAACACGCTGGCCGTGGTGGCGGCCGGGATCGCGTCCGCCGGGTATCCCCTGGCGGTCCGCCTGCTCGAAGCCGGCGACGACGCGGGGGCGCGTCGGCAGGCTTCAGCCAACCTGGCGCTGCTGCTGGCCGTGCTGGCGCCCATGGCGGCGGGCATGGCGCTGACCGCCCCGGCCATCGCCGCCGCCCTGGCCGGCCCGCGCTACGCCCCCGCCGTCACGGCGCTCACCCCCTGGCTGGCCGGCGCCGGGTTCTTCGCCGGGGTGCGCGCGCACGCGCTGGACCACGCCTTCCAGCTCGGCCGGCGGCAGGGGCTGCAAGTGGGCGTCACGGCCGTAGCGGCGGCCGTCGCCGTGCTGCTGACGCTGGGGCTGGTGCCGCGCTGGGGGCCGCTTGGCGCGGCCGTGGCGGCGTTCGCGGCGGCGCTGGTGTCCTGCGTCCATGCCGCCGTCGCGGGGCGGTCGGCCTGGGCCATTCCCGTCCCGGCCGGCGCTGCCCTGCGCGTGGCGGCGGCGTGCACGGCGATGGCGGCCTGCGTGCGGCTGGCCCCGGCCGGCTTGCCCGCCCAGGTGGCGGCCGGCGTGCTGGGCTACGGCCTCGCTGCGGTGGCGCTCAACGTCCTGGGCATCCGGGACCGGTTCACGTCCGCGCGCTCACCACCACGAACCGCGCCGTCAGCAGCACGGCGGCCGTCGTCAGCCCGGCGATCAGCCCCGTCCACATCCCCACAGCCTGCCACCCCGCCGTGAACGCCAGCAGCAGCGCCGCCGTCATGCCGACCGCCCAGTAGGCCATCGCGGTGATCGCCATCGGCGCCAGCACGTCCTTCACCCCCCGCAGCGCGCCGGAGGCGACCACCTGCACGCCGTCCGATAGCTGGAACACCCCGGCCAGCCGCAGCAGCGGCACCGCCGCGGCGGCCACGGCGGCATCGCCGGTGAACAGGCCCACGATGGCGCCCGGCGCCGTCACGAACAGCGCGCAGGTCACGCACTCGAACGCCACGGCCAGGCCGAGCCCGGCCAACCCGGCGCGGCGCACGGCGGCACGATCGCGCCGGCCCGCTGCCTGGCCCACCCGCACCGTGACGGCGGTGGACAGCCCCAGCGGCACCATGAACGAGAGCGCAGCCGCGGCCAACGCGACCTGGTGCCCAGCGGACGGTATGACGCCGAAATGCGCGATGGCCAACGCGCTGACGCTGAACAGGCTGGCCTCCAGCAGGATGGACGCCGCCATCGGCAGCCCGAGCCGCAGCAAGCTGCTCATGGTGCGCCACTCCGGCCGCACTGGACCACTCCCCTGGCTGGGATAGCGGCCGGACCATCGCAGCCAGGCCGCCATGCCGGCCAACTGCCCCCATAGCATGATGGATGTGGCCAGGCCGAACCCGGCGGCGCCCAGCCCGGGCAGCCCCAAGCGGCCATAGGCGAGCGCCCATCCCAGTGGCACGACCGCCGCCAGCCCGCACAGCTCCACCACCAGCCCGGCCCGCGGCATGGCCAAGCCGTCGCTGAGGCCGCGGCAGGCGAGGAACAGCGTGAAGGCGGGCACGCCCAGCGATATCGCCCGCAGGAAATGGGCCGCGCCCGCTGACAAGGCCGGGTCCAGCACCGAGGAGCGGAGCAGCGCCGGGCCACCGAGGCCGGCGGCGACGGCCAGCAGGACGCCGCTCGCCACTGCCAGCAGCAAGGCCTGGCGGAACAGCGCACCGGCTTCGTCCCGGCGGCCAGCCCCGTCCAGCTGCGCCACCAGGGGCGGCAAGGCGTTGGCCAGGCCGATCGCGGCCACGAAGCCGAACACCCACACGGCCTCCCCCACGGACACGGCGCTCAGCACGGTGGCGTCCAGGTGCCCGGCAAGCACGATCTGCGCCGTGTTCTGGCTCATGGCGGCAATGTTCGCGCCGATCGACGGCAGCGCCAGCACCGCCGTCGCCTTTGCCTCGGCCGCCCAGTCCGGCGCCGGCGCGCCCAGGCGCAGCCCATCCATCGCAACCCCATCCGCGTCGTGAGGCCGCGGGAGTTAGGCCGCTATGCTGCTTGGGACAACTCAGCCAGCCAGCGCCGCCGCATCGGCCGCAGCGCCGCCAGGGCCAGCACCGCCGTCAGCAGGTCAGCGCCGATGGCGAGGCCGAACACCGGCCCCCAGCTGCCGGTTTGGCCGTGCAGCAGGGAGGCCATCGGGCCGCCGAAGAAGGAGCCCACGCCCTGCGCGATGTAGAGGCAACCGTAGTTGGTGGTGGCGAAGCGGGTGCCGAACGTGTCCGTGAGGGTGGAGGGGAACAGCGAGAAGATCTCGCCCCAGCCGAAGAACACCAGGCCGGACAGCAGCACGAAGGCCAGCGGGTCGTGCAGCGTCAGCATCCAGCCGGCCATCGCCAGGCCCTCCAGCCCGAAGGCCAGGAACATGGTGTTCTCCCGGCCGATCCGGTCGGACAGCCAGCCGAAGAACGGCCGGGTCAGCCCGTTGGTGCAGCGGTCCAGCGTCAGTGCCAGCGGCACCGCCGCCAGGCCGAACACCAGCGTGCCGCTCACGCCGTAGTCGCCGGCCAGGGTGGCGATCTGCGAGACGACCATGAGGCCCGAGGTGGACATCAGCGCCATCATGACGAACATCAGCCAGAACAGCGGCGTGCGCAGCATGGCGGCGGTGGAGGTGTCCCGCACGGAGCCGGCGTGCTGCACGGCGGCGGCCGGCGGAGTGCGCAGCCCGAGCGCGGCCAGCGCCCCCACCGCGCCGAACCCCAGCCCGAACACCAGCAGCGTGTGGCGGAACCCGCTGGCGGCGATGCTGGCCGAGATCGGGAACGTCGTCACGAGGGCGCCCATGCCGTAGCCTGCCGCCACCAACCCGGCGGCGAAGCCGCGCCGATCCGGGAACCAGCGCACCATCAGCCCCACCACGCCGACATAGACGGTGCCCGTTCCCAGCCCGCCCAGCACGCCGTAGGCCAGGTATAGCCCGGTGAGCGTCGTGGCGCCGGAGGCCGCCACCCAGCTCAGCCCCGTCAGCACCACGCCGGTGGCGATCAGCAGGCGCGGCCCGAACCGGTCGATCAGGTAGCCCTGCGCGGGCGAGAACAGGGTTTGCAGCACGACGAGCAGGGTGAACGTGACCTGGACGGCGGCCGGGGCCGCGCCGAGTTCCACGCCCCAGGACTTGGTGAACAGCGTCCAGACATACTGCGGCGACGAGATCGCCATCATGCAGGCCAAGCCGAGCAGCAGCTGCACCCAGCGGGTATGCGCCGGAAGCGCCGCTTGCTCGTTGCGGCTCATGACTGCGTCCATCATCCGTCTCCTATCAGGGCGAGCGATCCTGCTGGGGAACTAAGGATGCAAGAGAGGGGCCAGGCGTCAGGTCCGCCGGTCTGGGTGCGGCAGCACGTTGTCCACGAACCGAGGCAGGCTGTCGCTGAGGGCGAGCCAGCACAATTGGTCGTCAGCGAACATGTGCAGCCGCGGACGGAGCAGCGGCGGTGCCGGATGGTCCAGGGTCGCGGTGTGGATGCCGATCATGTCGGGTTCGTTTGGGACTTCATAGAACAACTGTGACCCGCAGGTCGGGCAAAAAGCCCGGCGGCATGTGTCAGAGGAACGGTAGTGGTTCAATGCGCCAGTGATGAGACGGAACGTGTCCCGCCGCAGCAGCGCCCAGGCGAGGACGGGAGCGCCACTGGCCCGGCGGCACATGGAGCAGTGGCAATAGCCAGCATCGAACGCACCCGTTGGATCGACCTCGTAGTGCACTCCGCCGCACAGGCAGCCTCCCGTGACCCAAGCCGCATCAGTTTGCAACGGTTCCATGCTGCAACTCAAAGCCTCCGGCTGCCCAGCGCCACCGCGGCGAGCATGGCCGCCAGGATCAGGAAGGCTGTCGGGAGCGATGTCAAATGGGCGACGAAGCCGATGCCGGCCGGACCCGCGAGGACGCCCGCATAGCCGATGGTGGTGATCGCCGGCACCGCGACGGCCTCCGGCATGGCGCGCTGTCGCCCCACGGCGCTGAACAGGACGGGAACGATGTTCGCGCAACCCGTGCCGACCAGGGCGTAGCCCAGCAGCGCCACCGGCCAGGACGGCGCCGCGACCGTGGCGACGAACCCGAGCGCCGCGCACAGCCCCCCGGCCAGCACCACCCTGCGGTGGCCCAACCGGTCCACGACGCGGTCGCCGGCGAGCCGGCCCGCCGTCATGGCCGCGGCGAACGCGGCGTAGCCGAGCCCGGCGTAGGACGGCGTCATGTGCCGGACCGAGATCAGGAACACCGCGCTCCAGTCCAGCACGGCCCCTTCGGCCAGGAACAGCACGAAGCACAGCAGGCCGATGAACAGCACGATGCCGTGCGGCAGCGCGAAGGCCGGCCCCTCCCTGCCAGCGCCGTAAGGCAGCAAGCGCCGGGCCGAGGCGGCCAGCAGCGCCACGATGCCGAGCGACACGCAGCAGGCCGCCGCCAGGGGGGAGACGCCGGCGCTCAGCAAGGCCGCCATCCCGCCGGCGCCGGCGATGCCGCCGATGCTGAACAGGGCATGGAAGCCCGACATCATCGAGCGCCGGGCGGCCCGCTCCACGATGATGGCCTGGATGTTCATCGCGATATCGACGGCGCCGATGCCTGCACCGAACACCATCAGCGCCGCCGCCAGCGAAGCGACCGTCGAGAAAGCCGCGAGACCCGGCAGCACCGCAGCCGCGAGCAGCACGGCCGCGGTCATGACCCGGCGGCAGCCGAACCTGGCCGCCATCGCGCCGGAAAGCGGCATGGTGACGATCGAGCCGATGCCCAGGCACAGCAGCAACAGCCCGAGCCCGCCGTCGCTGATCGCCGCGCGGGCCTGGGCGAACGGCACCAGGGCGGCCCACGCGGAGTAGCCGAAGCCCGTGATGAAGAACACGGTCCGCGTGGCGCGCTGCTCGGCAGCGCCGGGGACGTGCCGCAGCGCGGCTTCGGGCATTTCCATGGACTTACCCGCCCGGCGTCCGATCGAGCGTCATCCACTGGCCGTTCGCCTCGCCCGGGCGGAACCCGAACCGCGCATAGAGGCCGTGGCTGTCCACCGTCGTCAGCGTCCAGCTGCCCACGGTGGCCAATTGGGGATGCGCCAGGACCGTGGCGACCAGCGCCTGGCCCAGCCCGATCCCGCGGCTGGCCGGCCGGATGAACACATCGCCGAGATGAGCGCGCAGGGCGTAGTCGGTGAGGAGGCGGGCGAAGCCGGCCTGCCCGCCATTGGGGGCATAGACGCCGAAGCACAGGCAGTTGGCCCAGCTGCGCTCCGTCAGCGCGCGCGGCCGGTCGGCGGCCCAGGGAACGCCGGCCAAGGATGCATGGACGAACCCCATGTCGAGGCGCGCGCGGTCATCGCTGATCACGTGGCCATTCGGCAGCTCGACGGCGTGGACGGTCAACAAGAGGGTGCCTTGGAGTGATGCTCAGCCGGCATATGGCGGTCATACACCATCCAAAGCAAAACGGCCTGGGACACGTTGCCCGGGCCGTTCGCCAGTCCAGCCTACCCGAGCTTCAGGCGAACTGGTTCATCGTGTTGTGCGCGCCGCCGGCCTTGAGCGCCGCCTCGCCGGCGAAATACTCCTTGTGGTCGTCGCCGATGTCCGACCCGGCCATGTTCTGGTGCCGCACGCAGGCGACGCCCTGGCGGATTTCCTGCCGCTGCACCCCCATCACGTAGCCCAGCATGCCCTGCTCGCCGAAATACTCCCGCGACAGGGTGTCCGCCGACAGGGCGGCCGTGTGGTAGGTCGGCAGCGTGATCAGGTGGTGGAAGATGCCGGAGCGCTTGGCGGAGTCGGCCTGGAAGGTGCGGATGCGCGCATCGGCCTCGTCCCCCAGCGCCGTGCCGTCATAGTCCACGCCCATCAGCTTGGCGCGGTCATAACTGCCCACGTCCCGGCCCACCTGCTGCCAGTCGTCGTACACCTGCTGGCGGAAGCTCAGCGTCCAGTTGAACGACGGCGAGTTGTTGTAGACGAGCTTGGCGTTCGGCACCACGGCACGGACACGGTCCATCATGCCGGCGATCTGCTCGACATGCGGCTTCTCGGTCTCGATCCACAGCAGGTCCGCGCCGTTCTGCAACGAGGTGACGCTGTCCAGCACGCAGCGGTCCACGCCCGTCCCGGCGCGGAACTGGTACAGGTTGCTCGGCAGCCGCTTCGGCCGCAGCAGCTTGCCCTGGCGGTTGATGATGACGTCGCCGTTGTGCGCCGCGTCCGCCGTCACCTCCTCGCAATCCAGGAACGAGTTGTACTGGTCCCCCAAATCGCCCGGCGCATGGCTGACGGCGATCTGCTTGGTGAGCCCCGCCCCCAACGAGTCGGTGCGGGTGACGATGATGCCGTCCTCCACCCCCAGCTCCAGGAAGGCGTAGCGGATGGCGCGGATCTTGGCGATGAAGTCCTCGTGCGGCACCGTCACCTTGCCGTCCTGGTGGCCGCACTGCTTCTCGTCCGACACCTGGTTCTCGACCTGCAGCGCGCAGGCGCCCGCCTCGATCATCTTCTTGGCCAGCAGGTAGGTCGCCTCCGCGTTGCCGAACCCGGCGTCGATGTCGGCGATGATCGGCACCACGTGGCTCTCATGGCCCTCGGCCAGCGCCATCAGCTCGGCCGCCTTGGCGTGGTCGCCGGCATCGCGGGCCGCGTCGACCGCGCGGAACAGGTTGCCCAGCTCGCGCGCGTCCGCCTGGCGCAGGAAGGTGTAGATTTCCGCGATCAGCGCCGGCACGGAGGTCTTCTCGTGCATCGACTGGTCAGGCAGCGGCCCGAACTCCGACCGCAGCGCCGCGACCATCCAGCCCGACAGGTAGATGTAGCGCCGCTTGGTGGTGCCGAAGTGCTTCTTGACGGCGATCATCTGCTGCTGGGCGATGAAGCCGTGCCAGGCGCCGAGCGACTGGGTGTACAGCGCCGGGTCCGCATCGTAGGCGGCCATGTCGGCGCGCATGATCGCCGCCGTGTGGCGCGCCACGTCCAGCCCGGTCTGGAACCGGTTTTGCAGGCGCATGCGGGCCACGGATTCCGGGTTGATGGCATCCCACGCGCCCTTCTTGCCCTCGACGAGCCTGGCGACGGCGGCGGCGTGGTCCTGGTAGGCGGAGTGGTGCGGCAGGCGGCCGGCAGCGCCTCCCGCCAGGCCGTCCGGCGCATAATTCGGCTCAGTCATAAGTCAATTCCTTCGCAGCGATGCGTTTCGGCAACGGCCGAAGACTAAGATTGTGCAACTGCGAAGTCACCGCAAGAAACGGCGCTGGCCGGGTAATGCTGTGAAGCTGTTACTGCTGGAAGCAGCTGAATGTAAAACTTGAAAAGCAGCGCGCGACTTCAATGCGGCAGGTCGGCGAACGCCCCCCGGCACCGCTCCAGCCAGCCCCGCACCCCGCCGGGCGAGCCGAACACCGTCGGCACGAACAGCCCCGCCCCGCCCAGGCGCCGCGCCACCGCCATGCCATCCTCGTCCGTCACGTCGTCGCCGATGAACACCGGCAGCCGGCCCGCGAACCCCGGCAGCGCCATCACCGCCGCCACCGCTCGGCCCTTGTCCGCGCCCTGCGGCCGCACCTCCCACGCCATGTTGGACGCCAGCAGCTGGAAGCGGTCCGCATGGGGCCGCAGCAGGCCGGACAGGGCCGCATGCAGCACATCCTGCACCTCCGGCACGGCGCGGTAGTGCAGCACCACCCCGCGCGCCTTGCGCTCCACCAGCACGCCCGGGTGCGCCGCGGCCAGCGCCTCGGCCGCCGTCAGCACCGCCGGCGGCAGCCCCGGCAGGTTGGGCCGCTGCAACGCCGCACCCGGCGCCGCCCGCAGCGCGCCGCCATGCTCGCCCGAGATCACCGGGACCACGCCGGGCAGCAGCGCCTCGATCTGCTCCACGGGGCGGCCGGTGATTACCGCCAGCGCGCCATCCAGCTCGCCCCGCAGCCGCGCCAGGACCTCGGGCAGCCCGGGCGGCACCACCACGCTGTCCGGCGTGGGCGCGAAGTCCAGCAGCGTGCCGTCCAGGTCCAGCAGCAGCGCCGCGCGGGCGAACGGGGGCAGGGCGTCCGTCAATGGCAGCCCAGCAGGCGCACGTCATAAATCGGGTGCTCGAACAAGGCGACCGCCGGCTCGTTGCTGAACACCCAGCCGTGGAAGCCGGGCGCGCCGGGGTGGCTGTCGCGGATGTCGAGGAACGCCGCCGAGTCCTGCGCCATGTCCGGCGGGCGCACCGCACAGGCGCGCAGGGCGATCGACAGGGACGCGTTCTCCGCCTCCTGCCCCGCCTTCAGCGTCAGCGGCGTGGACTTGGCGCTCACCTTGTCCAGCACACGCAGCTCGGCGGTGTCGCGCGGCACCCACTTGTCCGGCAGCGGCACCGGAGGCGCCTGACCCTCGGCGGCCAGCAGCGCCAGCAGCAGCAGCGCGGCCCGCCTCACGCCCGCTTCGGGCTGCGCAGCCCGGCGGCCAGGCCGGCCAGGATCTGCCGCATCGCCGCCTCGTCCACGCCCATCAGCACCGCATCCTCGAACGCGTCCTGCATCACCTGCGCCAGCTCGGCGTGGTTCTCCTCCAGGGTGCGCAGCTTCTCGCGGCAGCTGACCGGAGCGCCGTCAGCGCCGGGCCAGGCGGTCACGGCGGGGGGCCTTTGAGCGTGTCCATCTGCTTCTGCGCCACCTCGGACAGGGCGCCGACGTTGAAGATGAACTTGCCCAGCAAATCCTCCAGGTTCACCGCCGACTGGGTGACGGTGATGGTGCCGCCGTCGGACAGCGTCTTGTCGTCGCCGCCCGTGGCCAGCGAGATGAAGTTGCCGCCCAGCAGCCCACCGGTGGCGATGGTGGCGCTGCTGTCGGAGGAGAGCTTGATGTCCGATTGCACGGTGAACGTCGCCAGCGCCTGGTAGCTGCGCGGGTCGATCGCCAGCCCCGTGACGCTGCCCACCTTCAGCCCGGCCACCCGCACGTCGGACCCGGTGGCGATGCCGCCCACGTTGTCGAACGCGGCATGCAGCGTGTAGCCGCCCACGTGGCCCCGCCCCGTGCTCGCCACGGCATAGACCAGGAACCCGGCAGCCACGGCGAGCACCGCCGCCCCGGCCGCGATCTCGGAAGAGCGCCGCGCCATCTCAGCTGCCCGGCGTCCAGGATTCGTAGTCGCCCGTGGCCGGCGCGCGCTTGCCGCCGCGGTAGTCGCTGCCGGGCGGGCGGTATCCGGCGGGGGTGCCGGTCAGGTTCGGCTCGTGCGGCTTCTGCCAGGCGCGGCGCACCGTGGTCGGGATCGGCATGTCCGTGGTGTAGTGCAGCCAGGCGTGCCACTCCGGCGGGATGCTGCTGGCCTCCGGCTCGCCGCGGTACATCACCCAGCGCTTGCGGAGGCGGCCACCGGACGCGCCCGCCTTCTTCGCCTCGTAATACACGTTGCCGGCGGTATCCCGCCCGACCAGGCGGCCGGTGAGGGCGGTGACGAGACGCATCATGAGGGTCATGCCGGCGGTTATAGCAGCGTCCCCCGCCGGGTCCACCGCGCCCGCCCGCTGCGGGCCTTGCACACAGTATTTTGTGGTCCAGGGCACCCGTGCACCCAAAATACGGCTTCCCGTCCGGCAAACCGCACGCTAGCGTCGCTGGCATGAAAACCGACCGGACCTGGCAGGGCGTGCGGCTGCGGCAGACGGAGGCGGCGCCCGACCCGGACAGCCCGTCCCGCATGGTGCGCCTGCCCGCCGCTTGGGACGACGCCGCCGCCGCCGCCCTGTGCGAGCTGGCGCCCGGCCATGCCCGCGTCTCGCTGCCCTCCCTGGCGCAGGGCTGGATCCTGCCGCTGTCCGCCCGCGCGAAGGAAGCCGGAATCCCCGGCCTGGCAGACCGGCTGCATGCGCTGCTGCTGCACCGCCGCGGCGCGCCCACGGCCGACATCTGGCACGGCGTGGCGAGCGGCAGGCCCGGCTTCGTGCTCAACCTGCCGGCCTTCCACGACGCGGCCGCCGGGTTCGACGTGGCCGCCTTCGCCGAGGCCGCGACGACGGCGGCGCAGGCGCTGGACCTGCTCGCCCCCCACGCCCCGCGCCTGGCCGTGGCAATGGCAGACCTGGCGGGGCTGCTCGCGGCGTTGGGCCTGGACTACGCCGGCAAGCCGGCGCGGGACGTGGCGGCCTGCCTGGCGGCGCTGCCGCGCGGCCGGCTCCATGCGGCGCTGGCCGGGGCGCAGCCGGACCTGCTGGCCGCTCTGCCCGCC
>CAXTJU010000045.1:0-30121 GCA_964244655.1 uncultured Acetobacteraceae bacterium
TACGTGAACCACCGCTGGCTCGGCGGCATGCTGACCAACTGGAAGACCATCACCGGGTCGATCAAGCGGCTGCGCCAGATCGAGGAGATGCTGGGCGGCAACGTCGAGGGGCTGACCAAGAAGGAGGTGCTCGACATCACGCGCGACAGCGACAAGCTGGAGCGCGCGCTGGGCGGCATCAAGGAGATGGGCGGGCTGCCGGACATCCTGTTCATCATCGACACCAACAAGGAGAAGCTGGCGGTCGAGGAGGCCAACAAGCTCGGCATCCCCGTCATCGCCATCCTGGACAGCAACTCGGACCCGGCGGGCGTCACCTACCCGATCCCCGGCAACGACGACGCGCTGCGCGCCATCACCCTGTACTGCGACCTGATCGCCGGCGCGGTGCTGGACGGCATCAGCGCCGAGATGGCCGCCTCCGGGCGGGACGTGGGCGCGGACGAGGAACTGCCGCTCGGCGCCATGCCGGACGAGCCGATCAATGCGCTCGCGGACGCCCCGGCGGCGGCCGAGCAGCCCGCCGCCTGACCGGAACAGGGAGAGCACCGATGGCCGAGATCACCGCCGCCCTGGTGAAGGAGCTTCGCGAGAAGACCGGCGCCGGGATGATGGACTGCAAGCGCGCCCTGTCCGAGACGGGGGGCGAGGTGGAGGGCGCGGTCGATTGGCTGCGCAAGAAGGGCCTGGCCGCGGCCGCCAAGAAGAGCGGCCGGGTCGCGGCCGAGGGCCTGGTCGGCGTGGCGACCATGCCGAACCGGGGCGCCATGGTCGAGGTCAACGCCGAGACCGACTTCGTGGCGCGCAACGACACCTTCCAGGGCTTCGTCGCCGCCATCGCCAAGCTGGCGCTGGCCGTGGGCGAGGATGTCGAGGCGCTGAAGGCCGCGGCCTACCCGGGCTCCGGCCGCACGGTGGCCGACGAGCTGACCCACATGATCGCCACCATCGGCGAGAACATGAGCATCCGCCGCGCCCGCGTGCTGAGCGTGCCGTCGGGCGTGGTGGCGAGCTACGTGCACCAGGCGGTGAAGCCGGGCCTGGGCAAGATCGCCGTGCTGGTCGGCGTGGAGGGGGCCAGCGAGACCGACGCGCTGGAGCTGCTCGGCCGGCAGGTGGGCATGCACGTCGCGGCCACCCGCCCGGCGGCGCTGGACATCGGCGGCGTGGACCCGGCGGCGCTGGAGCGGGAGCGCGCCGTGCTGGTCGAGAAGGCGCGTGAGGACGGCAAGGCCAAGACCGAGGAGATCATGCAGAAGATGGTCGATGGCCGCATCCGCAAGTACTACGAGGAAGTGGTGCTGCTGGAGCAGGTCTGGGTGCATGACGGCGAGAGCCGGGTGAAGGCGGTGGCCAAGAAGGCCGGCGCCGCGATCACCGGGTTCGACCGGTTCACCCTCGGCGAAGGCATCGAGAAGCAGGCGGGCGACTTCGCCGCCGAGGTGGCCGCCGCCGCCGGGCTGCCGCCGGAACCGCCGAAGCCGTAAGCCGCAGGGCGCTGCCCTGCACCCGCGAGGGGACGAAGTCCCCTCGACCCCTGTTAATTATAGATAGGTGTCCAGAGGACTTCGTCCTCTGGTGGGGTTTGGGGCAAAGCCCCAAGCTTTCTTAAAGGAGGTCCACCATGCCCGAGCCATCCCCCGTCTGGTTCATCACCGGCTGCTCCACCGGCTTCGGCCGCGCGCTGACCGAGCGCGTGCTCGCCCGCGGCTGGCGCGTCGTCGTCACCGCGCGCGACCCGGACGCCGTCCAGGACCTCGCAGGCAGCCAGCCCGACCGCGCCCTCGCCCTGCGGCTGGACGTGAACGACCCGGCGCAGGTTGCCGCCGCCGTGCGCGAGAGCGAGGCGCGGTTCGGCTGCATCGACGTGCTGGTGAACAACGCCGGCTACGGCTACCTCGCCGCCATCGAGGAGGGCGAGGACGACGCCGTGCGCGCCATGTTCGAGACCAACTTCTTCGGCCTGGTCGCCATGACCAAGGCGGTGCTGCCGGGGATGCGCCAGCGCCGCCGGGGGCACATCATCAACGTGTCCTCCATCGGCGGCCTGGTGAGTTTTCCGGCCACCGGCTACTACCATGCGACCAAGTACGCCGTCGAAGGGCTATCCGACTCCTTGGCGCAGGAGGTGGCCCCGCTCGGCATCAAGGTGACGGCGGTGGAGCCGGGGCCGTTCCGCACCGACTGGGCCGGGCGCTCGATCAAGCAGTCCGCCACCCGCATCGGCGACTACGACCAGACTGCCGGCGCCCGCCGCACGCAGACCGAGCAGCGCAGCGGCAAGCAGCCCGGCGACCCGGTGCGCGCCGCCGACGCCATGATCGCCGTCACGGAGTCGCCCAACCCGCCGCTGCACTTGGTACTGGGCGGCCCCGCGCTTGGCTTGGCGCGCACCAAGCTCGACCAGCTGCGGCAGGACCTGGACGCCTGGCAGGACACGACGCTGGGCGCGGACTACCCGGACATGCGCGCCGCCGGGTGAGCGGCGCTGCTGAGCCTCTCGCCGGACGATTGGCAGGCCGTCCGGCTGACGCTCGGCGTGGCGGCCCGCGCGGTGGGCGTGTCCCTGCCGCTCGCGGTGCTGGTGGCCGGGTGCCTGTCCCGCGGGCGGTTCCCGGGGCGCAGCCTGCTCGCCGCCGCGGTGCACCTGCCGCTGGTGCTGCCCCCCGTGGTGACGGGATGGCTGCTGCTGGTGGTGTTCGGCGTGCACGGCCCGGCGGGGCGGCTGTTGCTCGCCTGGTTCGGCGTGCGGCTCGCCTTCACCACCGCCGGCGCCGCGCTGGCCTGCGGGGTGATGACGTTCCCCATCGCGGTCCGCGCCATCCGACTGGCCTTCGACGCCGCCGACCCGGCGCTCGACCAGGCGGCGCGCTCCCTGGGCGCGGGGCGGCTGGACCGCTGGCTGACCGTCACCGTGCCGCTGGTGGCGCCGGGCATCCTGGTCGGCGGGGTGCTGGCCTTCGCCACCTGCCTGGGCGAGTTCGGCGCCGTCATCACCTTCGCCGCCAACATCCCCGGCGAGACGCAGACGCTGCCGCTCGCCATCTACTCCGCCTTGCAGGCGCCGGGCGGGGAGGCGCGGGCGGCGCAGCTCTCGCTGGTGTCCATCGCCCTGGCGCTGGCCGGCCTGCTGCTGTCGGAGTGGCTGGGGCGGCGGCTGAGCGTGGCGCTTGGCCGGTGAGCCTGCCAATGGGCATAACGGTCGAGATCGGCCACCGCTTCCCGGGCACGGTGATCGACGTGGCGTTCGAGGCGCCCGGCAGCGGCGTCACCGCGCTGTTCGGCCCCTCAGGGGCGGGCAAATCGACCGTGATCGCCGCCGTGGCGGGGCTGCTGCGGCCGCAGCACTGCCGCGTGGTGGTGGACGGCGCGGTGCTGGCGGACAGCGCCGCCGGGGTGTGGCTGCCGCCGGAGCGCCGCCGCGCCGGGCTGGTGTTCCAGGACTCCCGGCTGTTCCCGCACATGTCCGTCGCCACCAACCTGCGCTACGGCCAGCGCCGCGCCCCGCCCGGTCCCGCGCGGTTCGACGACGTGGTGGGCCTGCTCGGCCTGCAGGCCCTGCTGGCGCGGCGGCCGCATGCCTTGTCGGGCGGGGAGAAGCAGCGTGTGGCGATCGGCCGCGCCCTGCTGGCCCAGCCGCGCCTGCTATTGCTGGACGAGCCGCTGGCCAGCCTGGACGCGGCGCGCAAGGCGGAGATCATCCCCTACCTGCACCGCCTGGGGGCGGCCTTCGCCGTGCCGATGCTCTACGTGACGCACGCGATGGACGAGGTGGTGCAGCTCGCCGCCACGCTGGTGCTGCTGGAGGGCGGCCGGGTGCTGGCCGCCGGGCCGCTGGCGGCGCTGTCCGCCCGGGCGGACCTGCCGCTGGCCGTCCGGGACGACGCGGCGGCGGTGCTGGACTGCCGGGTGGCCGGGCACGACGCCGCGCGCGGGCTGACCCGGCTGCAGGCGGGCGGGGCCACGCTGCTGGCGCCCACCTTGGCGGCGTCGCCGGGCCTGGCGGTCCGCGTCCGGATTCCTGCGCGCGAAGTCATCCTGGCTGGGCCGGAAGCCGCGGCTGTCTCCGGGGCGCTCAGCTTGCACAACGTGCTGCGCGGAACCGTGCGCGCCATCCTGCCCGATCCGGCGCGGCACTCGGCCCTGGTGGAAGTCGCGCTGGATGGCCCGGCGCTGCTGTCCCGCGTCACGCCGGATGCGGTGGAGCGCCTCCGCCTGGCGCCAGGCGCGCCCGTGCTGGCCCTGGTGAAGTCGGTCGCCATCGAGTCCGTCAGGGTGGGTCCCTAGTCGGGACGGCCCGAAAATGGCATGATGCCGCCTCATGAACCGCCGAGCCTTTCTTTCCCTGCTGCCCGCCGTAATGCTTCCCGCCGCCGGCGAGGCCCAGCCGGCGCAGACGCCGCAGGACCGGGCGGACCTGGCCCGGGTCGAGGCCTACCTGAACGGCATCCACACGCTGAAGGCGCGCTTCGAGCAGCTTGCCCCGAACGGCGGCACCAGCGGCGGCACCGCTTGGCTGCAACGGCCGGGGCGGATGCGGTTCCAGTACGATCCGCCGGCGCCGTTCCTGCTGGTGGCCGGCCACGGCCTGCTGGTGTTCAACGACTCCAAGCTGAACCAGACCAGCAACATCCCGCTGACCCGCACGCCGCTCGGCCTGCTGCTGCAGGACAACCTCAAGCTGTCGGGCGACATCACCGTGACCCAGGTGACGCGCTACCCCGGCCAGCTCCAGGTGACGCTGCTGCGCACGGCGACGCCCGCGGAAGGCTCGCTGACGCTGGTGTTCGCCGACGCGCCGCTGGTGCTGCGGTCCTGGGTGGTGCTCGACGCGCAGCGGCAGCAGACCCGCGTCAGCCTGATCGACCCGCAGCTGGGCGGGACGTTCGACCAGTCGCTGTTCACCTTCATCGACCCGAAGTTTTTCGGCAACAACAACCGTTAGCCCGGGCGGGATTTTCGTTGCACCTACAGATTTGACTTCAAAATGTCGCAATGGCTGAGCATGATGCCCGCATGAGGGCTTCGGCATGAAGGCGCTGGTCGGGATATCGTGTTGCACCAAGCTCTTCGGCACCTTCGGGATGCCGAACCACGCTGCCTCCGACACCTACGTGCGCGCGACCGAGCAAGTCGTCGGCGCCATGCCGGTGCTGTTGCCCGCCAGCGGCGATGCCTGCGACATCGCGACGCTGCTGGCCCGGCTGGACGGCATCATCCTGACCGGCAGCCGCTCCAACGTGCAGCCGCGCCTGTATGGCGGACCGCCCCATGCCGAGGGCACGCCGGAGGACCCGGCGCGGGATGGCGTGACCTTGCCGCTGATCCGGGCCGCCCTGCGCGCCGGCCTGCCCCTGCTGGCGATCTGCCGCGGCATGCAGGAGATGAATGTGGCGCTGGGCGGCTCGCTGCACCAGCGCATCCAGGATCTGCCGGGCCGGATGGACCATTCGACGCCCATGCAGGCCAACAGCCGCGTGCGGGTCGGCAAGGCGCATTCCGTCAGCGTGACGCCGGGAAGCTGGCTGCACCGGGTTGCGGGCTGCACGACCATCGCCATCAACTCGCTGCACAACCAGGGGGTGGACCGCCTGGCCGCCGGGCTTGCCGTGGAGGGCGTGGCGCCGGACGGCACCATCGAGGCGGTGCGGGCGGTGACGGCGCCGGGCTTCGCGGTGGGGGTGCAGTGGCACCCGGAGTATGACTGGGCCACGGACGACGTGTCCCGCGGCATATTGGCCTCGTTCGGCGATGCCGTGCGGCTGCGGGCGAGCGCCGTCGGCGCCGCGGCGGACTAGCCGGCCCCTCCGCCGTTCTGGGGAGGGGCCATGCTTCGCTTAGCGGTAGTAGCCGGGGCCACCGCCGCCGTAGTAGCCGGGCGCGCCGTAATAGACCGGCGGCGGCGCGTAAACGACGGGCGGCGGGGCGTAGTAGGCCGGCGGGGCATAGTAACCCGGCGCGTAGGCGCCAGAGATGGCAGCGCCCACCCCGAGGCCGACGATGGCGCCGGCGATCGCCGGGCCGACACCGAAGCCGTAGCGATGGCCATATCGGTAGTAGTAGGCGTTCGCCGGGGTGGCGGCCGCGAGCAGGCCGAACGCCACCGGAACAGCAACCAGAAGACTGACCTTCGGGCTCATGACTGACTCCTGGACAAGATCGGGATGGACGGGTCGCCCATCGCCATGGACGGGATATACGAGCCGACCATGTCCGATTTACGGCAGGCTTGTAACAGAAACCATCACGTTCCCGCGCCTTGAGGGCGGCCACGTGGTCAAGCGGCGCTTGTGCCGCCAGCGACGCAGGATCATCCCAGGCTCATGCCGTCCCTCCGCATCGCCACCTGGAACATCAACTCCCTGCGCCTGCGCCTGCCGTTGCTGCAGCGGCTGGTGGATGCGCTCGACCCGGACGTCATCTGCTTGCAGGAGACCAAGGTGCCGGACGAGCTGTTCCCCGATGCCGGGCCGCCCGCGCTGGGCTACCCGCACGTCGCCCGGCGCGGCATGAAGGGCTACAACGGCGTCGCCATCCTGTCCCGCATCCCGATGGCGGCCGACGACGCGGCGCCCGACTGGTGCGAGCGGGGCGACTGCCGGCACCTGCAAGTGGCGCTGCACCTGCCTTCGGGACCGCTGGAGCTGCACAACTTCTACGTCCCGGCCGGCGGCGACGTGGCGGACCCGACGGTCAACGTCAAGTTCGCCCACAAGCTCGCCTTCGTGTCGCAGGCCACGCGCTGGTTCGCGGCCCGCCCCGGGCTGCGCCGCGGCGTGCTGGTGGGAGACCTCAACATCGCGCCGCTGGAGCATGACGTGTGGAGCCACAAGCAGCTGCTGGACGTGGTGAGCCATACGCCGGTGGAGGTGGAGCACATGGCGGCCTGGCTGCGCGCCGGGTGGCACGACGCGCTGCGCCATTTCGTGCCGGCGGAGGAGAAGCTCTACACCTGGTGGTCCTACCGCAACCAGGACTGGCGCGCCTCGAACCGCGGCCGCCGGCTGGATCACGTGTGGGTCACGCCCGACCTCGCGCCGGGGCTGCGCAGCTATGCCGTGCTGAAGCAGGCGCGGGACTGGCCGCGCACCTCCGACCACGTGCCGGTGGCGGTCACGCTGGACGTGTAGGTTGATGCCAAACGTTAATGTCACGAAAACGCCATCTCGCATCCCAGGCAAGTTGGGTAAGTGCGGCGCAGTTGCTGCGCGGGGGACGTGATGTCGGACACGACGATGGATAGGCTGGCCGGCGCTTCGGACAGCCGGCCGAAGATGGACGGCAAGCCGCACAAGGCGGGGGCCATCGCCTTCCTCCTCGTGCTGATGGCAGGCCTCGGCTATGCCGCGTTCAGCATCGCGACCGACATCAGCACGGTTGGCGAGCACAACCTTGCCATCGGCACCCTGGTGATGCTGGGGCTGGCCCTGCTGATCGCGCTGGGGTTCGAGTTCGTCAACGGCTTCCACGACACGGCCAACGCCGTCGCGACCGTGATCTACACCCACGCGATGCCGCCGATGGCTGCCGTGGTCTGGTCCGGCACCTTCAACTTCCTGGGCGTGCTGACCTCCAGCGGGGCGGTGGCCTACACCATCGTCAACCTGCTGCCGGTCGAGCTGATCCTGCAAGCGGGCAGCAGCGCCGGTTACGCGATGATCTTCGCCCTGCTGATCGCCGCCATCATCTGGAACCTCGGCACCTGGGCGCTCGGCCTGCCCAACAGCTCGTCCCACGCGCTGATCGGCTCCATCCTGGGCGTCGGCGTGGCCAACCAGCTGCTCGGCAAGGCCACCGGCGGCGCCACCTCCGGGGTGGACTGGGGGCAGGCGGTCAACGTGTTCGAGGCCTTGCTGTTCAGCCCGCTGATCGGCTTCGTGCTGTCCGCCGTGCTGCTGCTGGGGATGAAGTTCGTGGTCAAGTCCAAGGCGCTGTACAAGGCACCGGAAGGCAACAAGCCGCCGCCCGCGCCGATCCGCGGCCTGCTGGTGCTGACCTGCACGGCGGTGTCGTTCTTCCACGGCAGCAACGACGGCCAGAAGGGCATGGGCCTCATCATGCTCATCCTGATCGGCGCCGCCCCCACCGCCTATGCGCTGAACCGGGCCATTCCAGATTCGGCCATGCCCGGCTTCGTGCAGGCGACGCACGAGGCGCAGGGCGTGTTCGAGGCCCATGCCGGCGGGGCCGCGCCGGCGGACGCGCAGCAGGCCCGCGACACGGTGGGCGAGGCCTTGAAGACCAAGCAAGTCAACACGCCCGAGGTGAACGCGGCCCTGGCCACGCTGACCGGCGACATCGCGCGCCAGGTGCAGGCCAATGGCACGCTGAAGGCCATCCCGGCGGCGGCGACGCAAAACGTCCGCAACGACATGTTCCTCGCTTCCGACGCGGTGCGGGTGATGGGCGCCAAGCCGCAGGGTTACAGCGAGGAGGACATGGGCCGCCTCAAGGCGCTGCGCACGGCGCTGGACCGCGGCACGCGATACATCCCGACCTGGGTGAAGGTGTCGGTGGCGCTGGCGCTGGGTCTGGGCACCATGGTGGGCTGGAAGCGCATCGTGGTCACGGTCGGCGAGAAGATCGGCAAGACCCACCTGACTTATGCGCAGGGCGCTTCGGCCGAGATCGTGGCGGCGGCGACCATTGGCCTGGCGGACATCTACGGCTTGCCCGTCTCCACCACCCACGTGCTGTCGAGCGGCGTGGCCGGCACGATGGCGGCCAACGGGTCCGGCCTGCAATGGGGTACGCTGCGCAACATGGCGCTCGCCTGGGTGATGACGCTGCCGGCCGCCATGGTGATCGCCGGGTCGCTGTTCGTGATCTTCCGCCAGGTGTTCTGACCGGCTGCCAGCCGTGCTATCCTCCGGGGATGTCTCGCCGCACCCTGGAGGTCACGCCGGATCTGCTGCTTCGCGCCTATCGCGCCGGGTTGTTCCCCATGGCCGAGACCCGGCGCGGCACCCGGCTCTACTGGCTGGACCCTGAGCAACGCGGCGTCCTGCCGCTCGACCGATTTCATCTGCCAAAGCGCCTGCTCCGCACCGTGCTGCGCGGCCCTTACGCGGTGACGGCCGACAGCGACTTCCCGGGCGTGATCGCCGCCTGCGCCGCTCCCGGCCCGGAGCGGGAGGAGACCTGGATCAACCGCGACATCGAGCGGCTGTTCGGCGAGCTGCACGCCGCCGGGTTCGCCCACAGCGTGGAGTGCCGGCTGGACGGCGTGCTGGTGGGCGGGCTGTATGGCGTGAGCCTGGGGGCTGCGTTCTTCGGCGAGAGCATGTTCAGCACGGCGCGGGATGCCTCCAAGGTGGCGCTGGTGCACCTGGTGGCACGGTTGCGGCTGGGCGGCTACCAGCTGCTGGACACCCAGTTCCTGACCACCCATCTGCAACAATTCGGCACGGAGGACGTGCCGCGGGACCGCTACAAGGAACGCCTGGCCGCCGCGGTGGACGAGGTGGCGCAGTGGGAGGCCGGCGAGGTGGCGATCGAAGCGGAAATCAGGCGGATGGCTCGGCCATGAGGCTGGCGGTGGCGTTGCTGCTGTGGCCTGGCCTGGCATGGGCGCAGCCCCGGTTGGTGCCGCAGGGCGACGTGGAGGTGACTTACCGGCTGTCCGGCGCCGCGGCGGAGCAAATCCCTGGCGGCGCGCCGGGCGGGGTGCGGCTGCAATGGGATGCAGAAGGCCAGCGCCTGCGCGCCGAGCCGGTCGGCGGCGCCGCCTATGCCATCACGGATTTGCAGCGCCGGGTGGCGGACATCGTCTTTCCAGCCCAGTCCGCCATCCTGGAATTACCCCTTCGCGGCGGCGACCCGCAGGCGCTGCTCGCCGGCAGCGACGCGCGTTTCACCCGGCGCGGCATCTCCCATGTGCTCGGCGTGGAATGCACGGATTGGGCAATCCAGGCCCGCCATGTGGACGGCACCGGGTGCGTGACGGCGGACGGCATCGTGCTTCGGGCGGAAGGATCGTTCGATGGGCGGCCCGGCAGCGCCGTGGCGACGGCCGTCACCCGCGGCCCGGTCAGCCCCGCCGCGTTCCGGGTGCCGGAGCAGTATTTCCGCCTGCCGTTGGCGGGGGGGCGGTGATCCGCCGGCTAGCTGTGCTGGCGCTGCTCGCAACGCCGGCCGCCGCGGCCGAGCACCCTCCGACAATGCCGCAGCGTGACGTGGACGTGACCTACCGCCTGCTGCAAACCTCTCCAGGCGCCCCGGCGCTGATGCAGCGGCATCGCTGGTCGGCAAGCGCGGGGCGGCTGCGAGTCGATCCCCCAACACCCGGAATCTACATGATCGTGGATTACCGAACCAAGCGCATGGCCGTCGTGAAGCCGGCCGACCGGGCAGTGCTGGACGTGGCCTCTGCCGACCAGGGGCTCCCCGGCGCTTACACGCGGCGGGACGCTGGCAGCGTGGTCGGGCTGCCTTGCACCAATTGGCAGACGGCCGACGCCGGCGGACGGGATACGGTGCTGTGCCTGACTGCGGATGGCGTCATGCTGCGCGCCAGCCATGGCGAGCACGTGCTGCTAGAGGCCGTGGCGGTTAGCTACGGCGCACAGGACCCGGCGGCGTTCATCCCGCCTGACGGCTTCCAGCACGTGTCGGGCGACAAGCGATGAGCGCGGCCGCGCCGGCTCGCGAGCGCCGCGTGACCCTGCCGGCACGCGGGACACCTCGACCCTGGCAAGATCGGTCGGGCCGGTTTTCCTGGCTGAAGGCTGTGGCTCTGTTGCTGGAGGCAGCGCCGGCAGCCTGGATCGCCTTCGCCCTGCTGGACCATCGCCTCGGCGCCCGCCCGATCACCGAAGCCATCCACCAGACCGGGCTGTGGTCGATCTGCTTCGTGATGCTGGGGCTGCTGGTGACGCCGGCGCGGGCGCTGTTCCAGTGGCCGCGCCTCATGCTGGTGCGCCGGCAGCTAGGACTTGCTGCGCTGTTCTATGCAATGGCGCATGTCGTGCTCTACAGCTGGGACCAAGGCTGGCACATGCAGGCCGTCTCCACCGAAATCCTGCGTCGGTTCTACCTTGAGGTCGGCTTGGTGGCGCTGGTCGGGCTGGCCGTGCTCGGCGTCACCTCCACCGACCGCGCGCTGCGCCGGCTCGGGGCGGTCTGGAAGCGGCTGCACAAGCTGATCTACGGCTTGGCCGCAGTTGCCTTGCTGCACTACTTCCTGCAAGCGAAGGCGGATGTGGCGGAGGCGACGCTGGTCGCTGGGCTGTTCATCTGGCTGTCCGGCTGGCGGCTGCTGCCGTCCGGCCTTGACCGCGAACCACTGCCGCTGCTGGGCCTGAGCTTAGGCGCGACGGCGCTGACGGTGGGCCTGGAATATACCTGGTATGCCCTCGCTACCCGCATTCCCCCGCTGCGCGCCGTCGTGGCGGAGGCCGACGTCGCCTACGGCCCCCATCCGGCTGGCCAGGTGCTGCTGGTGTGCCTGGCGCTGACGCTGGCGGCGGCGCTGTCCTGGGCCGGGCGTCGCAACCGGCTGCGGCAAGGCGCCGGGTTCGACGTGATGCTCTACGCCGGCGGGGGAGCAATGGTGGCCGCGTTGGCGTTCGCGTTCAACTTGACGGACGACTGGCTGCCGGAGACCTGGACATTCTGGCAAGTGGCGCTCGGCTTCGTGGCGGGGTGCGCTGCGCTCGGCCTCCTGCGCGCCAGCTTGTCGCGCGCCAGCTTGTCGCGCACTAGGCTGGCGCTGGACGTGGCGTGCGCTGTTGGCCTGGCGCTGCCATTGATGGCAGGACTGACGGTCTAAGCCTCAAACTCAATTGGGTTTGGTGGGACGGCTACGGTTTGTGCTTCGCCCTGAGTGTCGGCGGAGCATGGGTCATGGCGGTGGCTTCCTGGAACCTGAACCTGGCAGCCTGTTCCAGCCTGCCTGAAACCGCTCTGGCAGGTTAAATGCCCACCTTCCCGGGTGGCAGCACCAAGTCCTGCGCCGGCACTGCTTCGCCCCGGGCCACTCGCTCGATGTTGCCGAACATCTGCCGCATCGTCGGCGCGAACGTGTCCGCGCTCGCCGCCGCAATGTGCGGCGTCACCAGGCAGTTGGGCAGGTGCAGCAGCGGATGGTCCGGCGGCGGCGGCTCTTCCGCGAACACGTCCGTGGCAGCGCCATGGATCGTGCCATCCCGCAGCGCCGCCGCCAGGTCCGCCTCAACCACCACGCCGCCGCGCGCCACGTTGACCAGCACGGCGGTCTGCCTCATCCGGGCCAGCGCCGCCGCGTCGATCAGGCCGCGCGTGGCCTCCGTCAGCGGGCAGTGCAGGCAGACCACGTCCGACGCGGCCAGCAGGGCGTCCAGGCTTGCGTAGGCAACCCCTAACTCCGCCTCCAGGGCCGCCTCCCGCCGGCGTGGCGCCGCGTACAGCACGGGGCAGCCAAAGCCGCGCAGCAGCCGCGCCACAGCCTGGCCGATCGCGCCGAAGCCCACCAGCCCCACCGTCTTGCCCGACAACAGGTAGGAGTCGCCGGGCAGCCGGCCGCCCTGCCACGTCCCGCCGCGCAGCTCCGCGTGCGCCCAGGCAAGGTGGCGCAACGTGGCGATAATGAGGCCGATGGTGAACTCCGCTACCGGCACCGCATTGCTGCCGGTGGTGCGCGCCACCGGGATGCCCAGCGCGGCCGCAGCCGCCAGGTCCAGGTTGTCGGTGCCCACGCCCCATTTGTGCAGCAGCTGCAGCCGCTTCGCCGCCCGCAACACCGCCCCCGGCACCGCGACCTGGCCGGAGATCGCGTAGTCGGCCTCGGCGATGATGGCCTGCAAATGCGCCTCGCCCCCCTCGGTCGCATGCGACAGGGTGAACCCGGCGGGCAGCAGCGCCCGCATCCGCGTCATGGTGCGCTCGCTCACCGCATCTAGCAGAACAATGCTCTGGCTCATGCCGAGAACCGCACGCCGGGGCGCGCCAGGCCGCCGGCCAGCGCCGCGGGCGTGCCGTCCGCCCGCCAGCACGCGGCCCCCGTCATGCCGCCATCCTCTGCAAAGGCGATGGCGTTCATGCCGCCGGCGATGCGCGGCACCCGCTTCACCGCGTGGCCGCGCCGGGCCAGCTCGGCGGCGGTGGCGTCCGGGATGGCGGGCTCGATCTCCAGCGGGCCGCCATCGGTCCACACGCGAGGCGCTTCCACCGCCTGCTGCAGCGTCATGCCGTGGTCCAGCAGGTTCACCACCGCCTGCAAGGCGGAGCCGAAGATGCGCAGCCCCCCGGGCAGCCCCAGCGCGTAGGCGATTCGGCCGTCCCGCAGCACCATGGTGGGCGCCATGGAGGTGAACACCCGCTTGCCCGGCTGCACGGACAGCGCGCGGCCGGGCGCCGGGTCGAAGTTGGCCATGTAGTCGTTGCCGATCAGCCCGGTGCCCGGCACCGCGAAGCGCGCGCCCCACAGCCCGTTGATCGTCTGCGTGGTGGCGACGACGGTGCCGTCCGCATCCGCCGCGGTGACATGGGTGGTGTCCGCCGCCTCATGTCCGGCGAGTCCGGCGGGCCACGCTTGAGCGCGCCCTAAGTCCAGCATCGCCCGGCGCTCGGCGGCGTAGGCCTTGGAAGTGAGCTGTGCCACCGGCACGGGCACGAAGGCCGGGTCGGCGGTGGCGACGGCGCGGTCGGCGAAGGCGATCTTGAGCACCTCGGCCAGCAGGTGCGTGGCATCCGCCGAGCCAAAGCCCATGGCGGCCAGGTCGTAGCCTTCCAGGATGTTGAGCATCTGCGTGACGTGCACCCCGGCCGACGAGGGCGGCGGCGGCCCGACCACGCTCCAGCCGCGGTAGGCGCCGTGGATCGGCTCGCGCTCCACCGGGCGCACGCCGCGCAGGTCCGCGGCCGAGACGAGGCCGCCCGACCCGGCCATGTGCCGCACTAGCGCCGCGCCGAGCGCCCCGCCACCGTGCAGCGCGGTTGCGCCCTCCGCCGCGACCTGCCGCAGCGTGTGGCCATAAACCGGCCGCCGGAACCAGACGCCGGCGGCGAGCGGCGCGCCGTCCGGCAGCAGCAGCGCCGCCATGTCTGGGTCGCGCAGCAGGTCTGCCGCCCCGTCCGCGATGCTGCCGCTCAGGTAGGGCGTGACGGTGAAGCCCCACTCGGCGATGCGGATGGCGGGGGCGAGCGCATCGGCCAGCGTGATGGTGCCGTAGGTGGCGAGCGCCATGGCCCAGGCGGGCAGGGCGCCCGGCACCGCCATCGCCAGGGGGCCGAGCCGGTTGGCGTCGGGCGGCAGGCCGGCGAACATCTCCGGCCGTGCGGCGGCCGGGGCCGTGCTCAGCCCGTCGATCACGGTGTGGCGGCCGTCCGGCAGGCGGATATGCGCGAGGCCGCCGCCCAGCAGCCCCACCATCATCGGCTCGACGACGGTGAGCATGAACAGCGCGGCGACGGCGGCATCCACCGCGTTGCCGCCCTCGGCGAGGATTTGCAGCCCGGCGGCCGACGCGAGCGGGTGGTTGGCCGCCACCATGCCGCGCGACCCGGTGGCCGGCTGCTTCTCGCAGGCGAAGGGCAGGGGGCCGCTCAACGGGCGCCGAGCACGGCCGCCCGCTCCTCGAACTCGGCGCGGACATCGTGCAAGGTCGGCAGGTGCAGGCATGCCAGCTCGGCATGGATTTTCTTGGCAGCGGCCGAGCTGAGGTCCCGCTTGAAGTTGGTCACCACCTCCTCTGCCGTCGCGTAGCCGCGGAACCGCCCGATCTCGGCGCGGGTCGCGCGCTGGACGTGCGCCAGCCGCTCCTGGTCAGGGCCGCTCAGCGTGTCCGCCTCGGCCGCCAGCACCGGGTCGAACGCCTTGCGCACCAGCAGATCGACCAAGTCGTGCTTCGCTTTCTCCGTCATCGCCCTACCTCCGCTGGCTCCGACGCATGAGGGGCGGCGGCGGTTGCCGGAAGTGTTTGGGCATGCACCGGCAGGCCCCTCGCCAACGCGAGCAGGTGCGGATGATGGGTCAGCACGATGACCTGCACGTGGCGGCTCAGCCCGACCAGCGCCTCCAGGGCGGCCCGTGCCCTGGTGTCGTCGAAGGTTTGCAGGATGTCATCGGCAATGAAGGGCAGGGCCGGGGCCGCCGCCACGTGGTCCTCGATGGCGACGAGGCGCAGCGCGAGGTAAAGCTGGTCGCGCGTGCCCTCTGAGAGCCGGGCGATGTGCTTCTCCGCACCGCCGGCCTCGTGCGCCAGCAAACGTCCGTGGCTCTCGCCTTCCTTGTCGTCGCCCGCTGGCGACAAGCGGTCATAGGCGCCCGCGGTGAGCGTGGCGAACGTTGCGCCGATGCGGGCCAGGCGTTTGTTGTCGCCGCCGGCCGCCTCCACCTCTGCCAGGGCGGAGTCGAGCATGGCGGCTGCCAGGTGCTGCACCAGGGCTTCGTCCAACAGGCTGGACAGGCGGGCGGCAGCGGCTTCCCGGGCGACGGCGGCGTGGCTGGCGCCCTCGCTGGCGGTCAGGCGCCGCAGTTCGGCCTCGGCGAGCGCGATGCGGGCGGCCGCATCCGCCACCGCGCCCTGTGCGGCGGCCGCATGGGCGTCGGCATCCCGCTTCGCTTGCTGGATGCCAGCGGCCGGGTGCTGCGCGGCCTCAGCCCGCAGGGAGTCGGGGTCCAGGCCATCGCCATCCTCACGCAGGCCGCGCACGGCATCCGCTGCCATGCCCTCCCACTGGGCACGGTCAGCCGCAAGCTGGACCTGGCGCTCCGCCTCTTGCAGCGTCGCCGCGCCGACAGCCCGAATGGCCCCGGCGAGTGCATCGAGCGCGTCCGCGTGCCGCGCACCGGCTTCGCGGCACGCCTGGGCCGCCTGCTCCGCCTGCTTTGCCAGGCTGCTGCGCGTTCCCGATGCGGTGCGCGCTGCCGTCAGCCGTTCGTCCAGGCGGCGTGCGATGGCGAGCGGGTCGCCGCCGCCGCCGCCGAGGCTGGCTGCAAGCCGTGCGGCATCGCGGGCGAAGGTGTCCAGTTGCAGCTGCATCAGGCTGACGCGCCCCTCGGCGGTGCCAGCCGCGTCCACCGCTCCTGCCAATGCGACCAGTTGGTCCAGCACCGCCGCGGTCACGGCCGCCGCCTCGTCTGCCGGGCGGCGCAGGCGATGCAGCGCCGCGGACCATCGCCGCGACCAGCCGGCCTTGCGTGCATCGGCCTCTTCCAGCGTGGGGGCCGCCTCCGCCACCTTGCGGCGCAGTTCGATCTGCCTGCGGAGCAGGCTGCGCCGTTCGACGGCGTCGGCCTCGGCTTTGGCCAGGCGCGCCCTCGCGACCGCGGCCAGCCGGGGCAGCGTGTCAGGCTTGGAGTCCAGGGCCGCCGCAAGCTCATCGGCCCAGCCGGCCTGGCGGGCTCTCAACGCCTCCAACGCGGCTCCGGCCGCGCGGCTCTTGCCGATCGCGGCCAACGCCGCGGACCGGCCGGCCAGGAAGGCACTCGCTTCCGCAAGCCCGGCCGCCGGGGGCAAGCCGAGCGGCTGCACGGCGCCGGCCCAGTCCGCGTCCGCTCGCGCGGCCGCCACGGCGGCATGCCCTGCCTGTTGCGCCAATCCTGCGGCCGCGGCCTGAGCCCGGGCGATCTCGCCACGGATGCCCTCGGCCTTGGCGATGCGCTCCATCTCGGCCGCGCGCCGGTCGGCGACGGCATCGGCATCGGCAATCGCCTTCTCGAAGGCGAGCGGCAGCAGCGCCGTGGGTGCGTAGGCCGCTTCGGCGGCTGCATCCGGCGCACCGGACAGGCGGGTAAGGACCAGTTGCCAGCCACGGTCCCGATGCCGGCGCAACCCGGCCAAAGCTGCCATGTCCGGCAGGGGTTCCGCGCCCGTGACGGCGGCCAGGCGGCGTTCCGCCTCCTGCAAGCCGGCTTCGCACCCGGCCCGGCGCTCGCCTGCCTCCTTCGCCGCGTTGCGGGCGTCCGCCTGTGCCTTGTCCAGCCGCAGAAGCGTCGCCTCCGCGGGCACGGCCAGCGCGGCGAGCGCCTCGGCCGGGCCTATCCAGCCTGGCACGCCGGCGAGGGCGGCGGCGCACTCACCGGCTGCCCGGTCGGCTTGCGCGCCGGCATCGCGCAGCCGCAGCATCGGGTCGCCGTCCGCCGCCGCTTCGTCTGCCGCGGCTCTCAGGCTCTCCAGGGCCACGGCGGCCGGCAGCGCCGCCAGGCTGTCCTCCAATTCGGCCAGGGCGGCGCGCTGGGCGTGCATGGCAGCGGCAGCCTGCGTCTGAGCCTCGCCGACCTCGGCCGCCTCGGCAACCAGGGCGCGGGCCGCCTCGATGTCCGCCGTCGCCCGCACCTCGCCCACGGCGTGGGCAGGGTCGGCGCTGCTGCCCAGCGCGCGCAGCAACCGGGCGATCTCGGCTTGCGCCTTGGCCACGACGTGCTGCTGACCGGGAAGATCGGCCTGCGACTGCTTGGACTGCTCGCGCCTGCCGGCCAAATCACCGATCGCATCGGCATTGGCCAGCACGGCCTCGTCCACCTCCGCCGACGCAGCTTGGGCCGTGAGGGCTTCGTGGCTTTTCCGGGCCGTTTCGGCTTCTCGCGCGGCGTCGCCGGCCGCATCCTTCGCCTCTCGTAATCGCTCAGCCAGGCCCGGCGGCATAGCCGGCGCATCGGCATGCGACGCCAGCCATTCGTTGGCTTCGTCCATCTGCCGGAGATGGCCACGGCAGCGCTGCACCCGATTGACCTGGTCCAGCGCACGGGCGGCCTCGGCTGCTTGCTCCTTCGCAGCCCGGAGCGTGCCGGCCGCTTCCGCTCGTTGCCGCTCCTGGTCGGCCACCTCCGCAGGCCGCACCAGCGTTTCGGTCAGCTTCGCGTTGGCCGCTGCCCATGCCTCGCAGGCGACGTAAAATGGAGCGCCGGCCCTCCTCCTGCTGGGGGCATCCTCGTCGCGCTGGGCAGCAAGGGCGCGCGCGACCGTGCGGCTGGAGCCAAGTTCGCCGGCGCTGGCCAGCAGGGCGTCGGCAAGGTCTCCATCGGTCTGCAGCAGGGCCGAGCCGCCCGCCCGCAGCTGCGCGGAGTCGAGCACGAACAACCGTTCAAGCCGCTTGCGTTCGCCCTCGCGGGGCATCGCTTGCAGCAGGCGAATCGATGCCGGCTTGCCAGAAAGCTCCGTGAGCGGGTTGGTCGCGCGTTTGCGGCGGATGAACTCGCACGTCCCGCCATCCGGCAGGACGGCTTCCGCCCGCAGTTCCAGCTGGGGATAGTCGTAGCGGAAGTTCATCGGCGTGTTGCCGCGATAGCCGAACAGCAACTCCAGGATCGCCTGGCGCACGACGGATTTGCCGGCCCCGTTCGGCGCTTCCACGATGTTGATCGTGCCCGGCGCCGGGTCGAAGCCGAGCGTGGCGCCGGCGAAATGGCCGTAGCGTTCCAAGCGAAGCGAGCGCAGCCGCACTCAGCTCTCCACGAGCCGCGCCAGCACCAGGTCGCGCGCGCGCTGCACCAGTTCGGGCGGAAGGGCTCCAGCAGCGGCGCGGACCGCCGGGTGATCCGGCCCGAGCGTGTCGCGCAGCCCGGTCAGCCTGTTCAGCATGGCGGCGGCATAGTCGCGCGCCTCCCCTGCGACGGCCGGCGTGGGATCAGCCTCGATTGCGCGCAGCAGCGTCGCAGCGGCGTCGGAGCCGTCGCGCCATCGCTCCAGGTCGATGGCTGGCCGCGTCGTGATCGCGACCTTCTCGATCCAGACATGGTCCGCCAAGCCAAGCCCGGCGATCTCGGCACGAACTCTTTCGCGGGTGGCGCCAGGATCAGCGGCCAGGGCCGCATGCAGCGGCGTGGCGCCTCGCAGCTCGACCCGTGCTGCCAGCAATCGCTCGCCCGCCGCCTCCGCCGCTGCTGCCACGGCCGCCCGGACTTGCGCGCCGCAGGCCTCCATTCCGTCCACCCCGGCCAGGTCCACGGTCACGCGCGCCCAGCGCACCACGTCCAGCACCCTGTGTTCGGGGTAGAGCCGGCCGCCTTGCACGCGCACCAGGGTCGCTCCCTTTTCGCCCTCCTCGTTGATGTGGCGGCCTTGCAGGTTGCCAGGGAACACCACCCAGTTCGGATGCTCGTTGAGCCATCGCCGCGCATGGACATGGCCCAGCGCCCAGTAATCATAGCCGTGGCCGGCCAGCTGCTCGACCGTGCAGGGCGCGTAACGGCCGTGGACGGTGTCGTCGCACGCCGTATGCAGCAGGCCGATGTTCAGCTTGCCCGGAACAGGCCGGGGATAATGCTGCGCCAGGTTCTTCGTGACCGCCGGCTTGTCGAAGCCCTGGCCGTGGATGACCACGTCCAGGCCGGGCACTTCGGCCCAGTGCGCCTCCTCCGTGCTGAACAGGGTGGCGCGGTCCGGCCAGGGCAGCTGGCGGGTGAGCACGCTCTGGGCGTCGTGGTTGCCGCTGATGGCATAGACGGGGATGCCGGCCTGGGTCAGCCGGGCAAGCTGCTCGATGAGGAAATGGCCGGTCGGGTAGTCCGGCCAGTCGCCGTCGAACAAATCCCCAGCCAGCAGGACGAAACGGACCCGCTCGGCAAGCGCCAGGTTCACCAGGTTGACGAGCGCCTGCCGGGTGGCGCCGCGAATGCGGTCAGCCACTGCGCCTGACTCCAGGCCCCGCAACGGCGAGTCCAGGTGGATGTCAGCAGCGTGGAGGAACGTGAAATCCATGGCCGGCGCCCACCTCAAACCATCGTGCGCGCGTCCACCACCCGGTCGAACGTCGCCGCGTCGATCGCACCCGAGGCCAGCGCCGCCTCCCGCAGCGTCGTGCCGTTCACGTGCGCCTCGTGCGCGATGTGCGCCGCCTTGTCGTAGCCCACCGTGGGCGCCAGCGCCGTCACCAGCATCAGCGAGCGGTCCAGCAGCTCGGCGATGCGGGCGCGGTTCAGCGCCGTGCCCTCGATGGTGTAACGGCGGAACGTGCCCGCGCCGTCGGCCAGGATGCGGGCGCTGTGCAGGAAGTTGTTGATCACGATCGGCCGCATCACGTTCAGCTGGAGCTGCCCCTGCGCACCGGCGAACGCCACCGCCGCGTCCTCGCCGATCACCTGGGTGCAAATCATCACCATCGCCTCGCACTGCGTGGGGTTGACCTTGCCGGGCATGATCGAGCTGCCGGGCTCGTTCTCCGGCAACACCAGCTCGCCCAGGCCGCAGCGCGGCCCCGACCCCAGCCAGCGCACGTCGTTGGCCACCTTCAGCAGCACGATCGCCACGCCGCGCAACGCCGCCATGGCCGCCACCATCGCGTCCAGCCCGCCCAGCGCCATGAACTTGTTGGGCGCGGTGACGAACGGGTGGCCGATCAGCTCCGCCAGCTTGGCCGCGATCGCCTCGGCGAAGCCCGGCGGCGCGTTCAGCCCCGTGCCGACCGCCGTGCCGCCCGCCGCGAGTTCGTGGAGCGCCGCCCGGGAGTGCTCCACGCCCGCGATGGCGAAGGCCAATTGGGCCGCCCAGCCGCCCCATTCCTGCCCCACGGTCAGCGGCACCGCATCCTGCAAGTGGGTGCGGCCGATCTTCACCACGTCCGCCCACTCGGCGCTCTTGGCCGCGATGGCGCCGTGCAGCGCCCGCAGCGAGGGCAGCAGCCGCTGCTCCAGCTCCGCCACGGCGGCCACGTGCATCGCGGTTGGAAAGGTGTCGTTGGACGACTGCCCCATGTTGAGGTCGTCGTTCGGGTGCACCCGGCCTTTCGCGCCGATCTCCAGCCCGAGTAGCTGGGTGGCGCGGTTGGCCATCACCTCGTTGGCGTTCATGTTGGATTGGGTGCCGCTGCCGGTCTGCCACACGTACAACGGGAACTCGGCATCCAGCTTGCCTGCGATTACCTCGTCCGCCGCGGCGCAGATGGCGGCGGCGCGGTCGGCCGCCATGCGCCCAGCGGCCTGGTTCACCAGCGCCGCCGCCTTCTTGACGTAGCCGTAAGCGTGCGGAATGCCGATCGGCATGATGTCGTCACCGATCGAGAAGTGCTGCAAGCTGCGCTGCGTCTGCGCCCCCCAGTAGTGTTCCGCCGGGACCTCGATCGCCCCCATCGAGTCGCGCTCGGTGCGCGTGCCGGTCTGGCCGGTGCCGATCTCAGTCATGTCGTGGCAGCTCCTGCTCGACCAGGGTGGCCCACAGCGATGCGCCAATGGGCAGGATGTCGTCATTGAAGTCGTAATGCACGGTGTGCACGGGCGCGCTGCCCTTGTCGCGGCCGGCCTGGCCGATCCGCACGAAGCAGCCGGGGACCTTCTGCGCCATGTAGGCGAAATCCTCCCCGCCCATCCCCGGCAGGCGCTGGCGGATCACCTTGTCCTCGCCGAGCAGCGTGGCGCCAGCTTGCCAGGTGCAGGCGGTGGCCGCCGGGTCGTTCACCACGGAGGGATAGCCGCGTTCGAGGCTGAACTCCGCCGCCGCCCCGTTGGCGCGGGCGATGCCGGCCACCAGCTCGCCCATCATCCGCTCCATCGCGTCCCGCGTCTCGGGCTTGAGCGTGCGCAGGGTGCCGCCCAGCACCGCCTCGTCCGGGATGACGTTGGTGGCGGTGCCGGCGTGGAAGGTGCAGGTGGACAGCACGGCGCTATCCAGCGGATCGACCCGGCGCGCCACCAGTGTTTGCAGCGCCAGCACCACCTGCGCGCCGACCACCACCGGGTCGATGGCGCGGTGCGGCCGCGCCGCGTGGCCGCCATTTCCCTTGATGCGGATGGTGAAGTCGTCCGTGTTGGCGCAGACGGCGCCGGGCACCGCGATCATCTGCCCCACCGGCAGGGTCGGGTCGTTGTGCGCGCCGAACACCATGTCGCACGGGAAGCGGTCGAACAGCCCCTCCTGCACCATGACTTCGCCGCCGCCGCCGTTCTCCTCGGCGGGCTGAAAGATGAAGTGCACGGCGCCGTCGAAATTGCGCGTCTCGGCCAGGTAGCGCGCCGCCCCCAGCAGCATGGTGGTGTGCCCGTCATGCCCGCAGGCATGCATGACGTTGGGCGTTTGCGAGCGGTGGTCGAACCCGTTGCCCTCCGGCATGGGCAGCGCGTCCATGTCCGCGCGGATGCCGATGGCGCGGCTGCTGTCCCCCTGCCGCAGCGTGCCGACCAGCCCGGTGCCGGCGATGTCGCGCGTGACGGCGATGCCCCATTGCGTAAGCTTGGCCGCGACCAGGTCGCTGGTGCGGCGTTCGTGAAAGGCGAGTTCCGGGTGGGCATGGATGTCGCGCCGCCACGCCGTCATGTCCGCGGTGAACTCGGCGATGCGGTTGTGGACGGGCAAGGGGCGGGACTCCTGGGTGAGGATGGCAACAGGGTAGAACGGGGTGGGCGCGGGGACAAATCGCGTCGAGGTGGTTTACCTTGCCAAGCTCGCTGCCGAGGAGTCGCCCGCTTGTCCGAGCCCCGCGCCGACCGCCGCCCCATCGCCGCCCGGCGGCTTCGGATCGTCGAGTCGGCTGCGGGCTGGCTGATGTCCCGCCACGCCTCGCCGGACGCAATCTCGTTGGCGGGCATGGCGGCGGCCCTGTGCGCCGGGCTGGCCTTCGCCAATGCTCCGCGCCACGCATTGCTATGGCTGACCGGCGCGATCCTGGTGCAGGCGAGGCTGATGGCGAACTTGCTGGATGGGATGGTGGCGATCGGGCGCGGCATCGAGTCCCAACTCGGCGAGCTGTTCAACGAGGTTCCGGACCGCGTGTCGGACACGGCAGTGCTGGCCGGGCTCGGAGCGGCGGCCGGGTGCGTGGCGCTGGGACTCGCGGCGGCGCTTGCAGCGATGGCAACCGCCTATGTTCGCGCCGTCGGCAAGGCGGCCGGACAGCCAAGTGATTTCTGCGGACCCGGCGCCAAGCAGCATCGCATGGCAGTCGTCACCTTCGCCGCGCTCTGGTGCTTGGCGGCGCCGGCGAGCCTGGCCGCGCCGGCGCCCCGTGCGGCGCTCTGTGTCATCCTCGTGCTGGCGACGCTGACGGCGGCGCGGCGGTTGTGGCGGCTGGCCCGCGCATTGGGTCGCTGATGTTCACGATCGCTTCCTGGAACGAAGCCTTCTCCAGCCAGGTCACTATCCTGCTGGTGTCCGCCGTGGGGGGAGTGGTGCTGGTTGGCATTGCGGTGATCGCCGGCTTGTCGCTGACCGGGACAGCCGGGCCGGCGTTGCGGCGCGAGCTGTGGCTGCGGCTCGGCTCCTGGCTGGTGCTGCTGCCGCTGATGATCGGCCCGGTGCTGGCCGGGCGGGCCTGGACGATCGCGGCGGTGACGCTGCTGGGCGCGCTGTGCCTGCGCGAATACGGCCGCGCCACCGGCCTGTTCCGCCAGCCCGCGGTGCAGGCGACGGCGCTGCTCGGCTTGCTGGCGGCGAACTTCGCGGCCCTTGACCACTGGTATGGCCTCTTCGTCGCGATCCCATCACTCACGATCGCGCTGCTCTCGGTGGTGTCCATCCCGTCCGACCACCCGGCGGGCTACATCCAGCGCACCGGTTTGGGCGTGTTCGGCTTCATGCTGTTCGGCAGCGGGCTGGCGCATCTCGGCTACATGGCCAATGACCGTAACTATCGCCCGATCGTGCTGACGCTGCTGCTGTGCGTGGCGCTGAACGACGTGCTGGCCTTCACCGTCGGCAAGCTGCTTGGCGGACGCAAGCTGCTGTCCATGACCAGCCCTGGCAAGACGGTCTCCGGCGCGTTGGGCGCGCTGGTGCTGGTGGCCCCGTTGGTCGCCTGGCTGGCGCACGGCATTTTTGCGGGCACGCCGTTGGACCGGCCCTGGCTGCTGCTGAGCCTTGGTGCGCTGGTGAGCGTGGCGGCGCAGGCCGGTGACCTGATGCTGTCGTCCATCAAGCGCGACCTCGGGATCAAGGACATGGGCGTGGTGCTGCCGGGCCATGGCGGCATTCTGGACCGCTACAACAGCCTGCTGCTGGTGGCCCCGGCAAGCTTCCACCTGATCGGCTACTATGTTGGCTTCGGGCTGGACCAGCCGGTGCGGCTGATGACCGGATGATGCGGCGAGCATCATGACTGACTGGCAGCTGCGGCCGGCCCGCGACTTGGGTTTGACGCTGGCCGCACGGCTGCGCTCGCATCGCCGCGAGATTGGGCTGCTTGGTCTTGCCGGCAACGCGCTGTGGCGGTTGGCGGTGTGCGGCTACCTGGCGGCTGCGCACCGGCTGGAGGTCATCGGTGCCGAGCACCTGCCGCCCGGGCCGCCTTGCGTGCTGGTGGGCAATCACACCAGCCACCTGGACGCACTGTGCCTTGCGGCCGCTTTGCCCGGCCCGCTCGCGCGACACGCCGTGGCGCTGGCGGCCGGCAACGTGTTCTTCGGCACGATGGCGAGCGCCGCCTTCGCTGCCACCGCTCTCAACGCCCTGCCAATCTGGCGCGACAGCACGTCGCACGACGACCTGGCTCTGCTGCGCGCGCGGTTGTCGGAGGATGGGATGGTCTTCATCCTGTTTCCCGAAGGCACCCGCGCGCGGGACGGCGTCATGGGCCGCTTCCGCCCCGGGCTGGGCGCATTTGTGGCCGGTTCAGCCGTGCCGGTGGTGCCTTGCCATCTTGAGGGCGCCTTCGCCTGCTGGCCGGCAACGCGCCGAGCGCCCCAGCCAGGCAAGCTGCGGCTGCGGATTGGTGCGCCGCTCCGGTTTGACGAGGTGGCAAACGATCGCGAGGGCTGGAAGCAGGTGGCGCTCGCGGCGGAACAGGCCGTGCGCTCGCTCGGATGTTAGGTCCGCCTCAAACACTGTTCGCCGCATCAAGCCCGCTACCCTGCAAGCCTCCCAAAGTCGTCACCAGCCCCTCCGCCAGCCCCGCAATCGTCGTGCGCTCCCCCATGCACACGTTCACTCCGGCCGCGCCGCCAGCATCACCATCGCGGCCAGCAAGTGCGCCATCACGTCGCCCACGAACACAAAGTTCCGCACCTGCCCGCCGCTGCCGTGCACCGTCAGCGGCCGGCCAAGCCTTCGCGGCTGATCGGGCCGTTTAGGCCGCGGCTGCGGAGGCGTAATCCATCTGTTCGAGATCAGCGATGAGGCTTGGCCCAGTCGGCTCCCAGCCCAGCCGCTCGCGTGTCCACGCGCTCGATGCCGGCAGGTCGAGCCCGGCAAACGGCGCGAGCCAGCCGAAATGATCCGCCGCCTCCGCCGGCGTCAGCGATACCACCGGGACGCCGAGGCCCGCGCCGATCACCTCGGCGATCCGACGCACCGGCACGCCTTCCTCGGCGACTGCATGGTATCGCGCGCCCGTCTCGTGCCGCTCCAGCGCCAACCGGTACAGCCGCGCGACATCGGCGACGTGTGCCGCCGGCCAGCGATTGGCACCGTCGCCGACATAGGCCGAGACACCCTTCGCGCGGACCATCTCGACCAGCGGCGTGATGAGGCCCTGCCTTACCGGGTCGTGGACCTGGGGCAGGCGCATCACGGCCACGGACACACCGCGGGCAACCTGCTCGGCGCCCTCCTGCTCGGAGGCGATCCGCGGAATGGGATGGGCCCAGTCAACCACGTCCTCGGTCGCCAGGCGACCAGGCCCGGGACTGCCGATACCGGTGCCCGAGGTGATGATGAGCGGCCGGTCCGAGCCGGCGAGAACCTGGCCCATCGCCGCGATCACGCGCCGGTCCTTCTCGCAATTGGCCACGAACCGCGAGAAGTCGTGGTCGAAAGCAGTGTGGATCACCGCATCGGCCTGAGCTGCACCGCTCGCCAAGCTGCTCGGGTCCTCAAGGGTGCCGCGATGCGCTTCGGCGCCGGCCTCCTCAAGCCATCGCGCGCCAGCGTCCGAACGGGTAAGGCCGAGCACCTGGTGCCCGGCGGCGATGAGCTCGGACACGATCCGAGAGCCGATGAAGCCGGTCGCACCGGTAAGGAAGACGCGCATGGGACACCTCCGAATGACTCGGACAGGAATGTCGCCCTACGTTCCAACATGGTAAAGTAGTAAGCGTATTATAGTATAAAGCTCAACAGAATGGCATTATGCCCACCCAGACGGTCGATCAACTCGGAACTTACCTTCGCGATCGCCGCACACGGCTTGACCCGGCCGCATTCGGCTTTCCAAGCGGCCGTCGCCGCACTCCGGGGCTCCGCCGTGAGGAGGTCGCCCAGCGCGCCAACATCAGCCCAACTTGGTACGCCTGGCTGGAGCAGGGGCGGGGCGGGGCACCGTCGGCCGACGTCCTCGACCGCATTGCCGCAGGGCTGATGCTGACGGAGCCCGAGCGTGAGCACCTGTTCATGCTCGGTCTGGGCCGCCCGCCAGAGGTCCGCTACAAGCACGTCGATGGCGTGACGCCAAGGTTGCAGCGCGTGCTCGACGTGCTGGAGGTCAGTCCTGCGATCGTCAAGACTGCGACCTGGGATGTGGTCGCGTGGAACCGCGCCGCCGCCGCGCTGCTCACCGACTATTCCAAGCTGCCACGGGAACAGCGCAACATCCTGCGCCTCATGTTCGCCAACTCGCGCGTGCGGGCCGCGCAGGAAGACTGGGAGAGCGTCGCGCGCTTCGTGGTCGGCGCGTTTCGCGCGGATGTCGCCCGCGCCGGCGCGGGCGCGGAGGTCAGCCGCCTTGTTGACGAGCTATCGAGGACGAGCTCCGAATTCGACGCGCTGTGGCGCGACAACGAAGTCGTTGCCCATGGCGAAGGCTTGAAGCGCATCCGTCATCCGCAAGCCGGTCTCCTCGAGCTGGAGTTCTCCGCGTTTGCCGTTGACGGCAGACCGGAGTTGGGCGTGGTCGTCTATAATCCTGCGTCGCAGGCAGATGCCGATCGCATCCGAACCCTGATAGCTGCCAAGCGGGATTGAAGCGCGCCTGTTCAAATGATTGGCCGCTTATGGCATCGATCCAGTTGCGAGGGACGCAATGGCGTGAGCGGGCGCATAGCGGCCATCCACTCTCGATCCAGGATCAGGAGCCGTACTTCCGCCGAAATAGCTTCCTGGCCGCTTTCCCACATTCCGTTTCAACTGATGATCTCGTTGAAGCAGTCGATGCGTTGCCTGCGCTATCGCAAGCTCCCCAACGTCGCCGCCAGCCCCTCGGCCAGCGTCGTGTCCGCCCGCACCCCAAGCAGGTCCCGTGCCGCCGCCGGGTCCCCGAGCGAGAACGCGATGTCCCCCGCGCGCGCCGGCCCGCCCGTTACTGCCGAGGCCAGCCCCGCCTGCCGTCGGATCTCCTCGGCCAGCCCGGCGATCGTTGCAGGCACCCCCGTGCACACGTTCACCACGTGCGCCTCCGGCCGCTCCGCCAGCGCCGCCATCCCGCCCAGCAGGTGCGCCACCACGTCGCCCACGAACACGAAATCGCGCACCTGCCCGCCGCTGCCATGCACCGTCAGCGGGCGGCCGGCCAACGCGAGGGCGGCGAAGATGGAGATGACGCCGCTGTATGGGGACGCCGGGTCCTGCCGCGGGCCGTACACGTTGAAGAACCGGCACCCCAGGCTCGGCACGCCGTGGATCGCCCAGCCGACCCGGGCGTGCAGCTCGGAGCCGAGCTTGTCCGCGCCGTACGCGGTCTGCGGCATCGGCCGCGCATCCTCCCGCGCCACCGCGCCGCCCGTGTCGCCGTACACGGCGGCCGAGGACGCATACACCACGGGGATGCGCCCGGCTGCCCGGGCCGCGTCCAGCACGGCCACCGTCGCGGACTGGTTGGCGCGGTGGGTGCCGGGCCAGTCCTCGTTGGAGCGGGCGACGGAGGCGATGGCGGCCAGGTGGAACACGCCGTCAGCCCCCGCGAACAGCGCGTCCAGCCGGGCGCGCTCCGCCACGTCGCACGGCACCAGCTCGCAGCGCGGGTCCAGGTTGGCGCGGCGGCCGGTGGACAGGTCGTCCAGCACCCGCACCCGGTGGCCTGCCGCCAGCAGCGCGTCCGCCAGGTGGGAGCCGATGAACCCGGCGCCGCCGGTGATGATGTAGAAGGCCATCAGCCAGCATGCCGCCAGGTTCGCGTGCGATTTGGGTCAACAAAGTGGCACAAAAAAGAAACCATTGTCGGCCAAACTAGCACGCCGTAGTTACGCGGCGATGAACGGGGGGCGGCGCGATGTGCGGACTGGCAGGCTTGTTCCAGCCTGGCGGGGCGGAGATCGATGCGGCCCTGCTGCGCCGGATGACGGGCGCCATGAGCCATCGTGGCCCGGACGGCGACGGCTTCCACGTCGAACCCGGCCTCGGCCTCGGCCAGCGCCGCCTGGCGGTGATCGACGTGGACGGCGGCCAGCAGCCGATGTTCAACGAGGACGGCTCGGTCGCCCTCGTGTTCAACGGCATGATCTACAACCACGACGCCCTGCGTGAGCTGCTGCAAGCCCAGGGCCACGCCTTCCGCACCCGCTGCGACACCGAGGTCATCCTCCACGCCTGGGAAAGCTGGGGGCCGGAGTGCGTGCAGCGCCTGTCCGGCATGTTCGCCTTCGCCCTGTGGGACCGCAACGAGCAAACCCTGTTCCTGGCGCGCGACCGGCTCGGCAAGAAGCCGCTGCACTATATGGCCACGCCCGGCGGCGGCCTGGCCTTCGCCTCCGAACTGGGAGCGCTGGCGGGCGTGCCGGGTCCCTCGCGCCGGCTAAACCCGGCGGCGATCGATGACTACTTCGCGTTCGGCTTCATCCCCGACCCGCTGACCATCTACGAGGGCATCAGCAAGCTGCCCGCCGCCCACACCCTGCTGATCCGGCACGGCAAGCCCGCCATCCCCCGGCGCTACTGGACCCCCACGATCACCCCGGGGCCGCAAACGGAGGCGGAGGCAGCGCCCGAACTGCTCGCCCACCTGCGCCGCAGCGTGGCGGACCGACTGCTGGCGGACGTGCCGCTCGGCGCGTTCCTCTCCGGCGGCGTGGATTCGAGCGCCGTGGTGGCGATGGCCGCCCCGATGCGGGATGCGCCGCTCACCACCTTCACCATCGGCTTCGAGGGCGCCGGCGACGAGCGGCCGTTCGCCGCCACCGTCGCCGCCCGCTACGGCACCGACCACCACGCCGAGCCGGCGTCGTTCGACTACATCGCCGCCGCCCGCAAGCAGGCCGCTCTCTACGGCGAGCCGTTCGGCGACAGCTCCTCCGTGCCCACCCACGCCGTCTGCCAACTGGCCCGGCGGCACGCCACCGTCGCCCTCTCCGGCGATGGCGGGGACGAGGTGCTGGGCGGCTACCGGCGCCACCAGTGGCACCTGATCGCCGAGGGGGTGCGCTCGCACATCCCGGCGGGGTTGCGCCGCCGGGTCATCGGCCAGCTGGCGCGGGCGTATCCCAAGCTGGACCGTGCGCCGCGCTGGCTGCGGGCCAAGCACACGCTGACCGAGATCAGCCTCGACTCGGCGCTCGGCTACTACCGCACCGTCTGCAAGGTGCACCACGACCAGCGCCGTGCGCTGTTCTCCCGCACGCTCGCCGCGCAACTCGACGGGCATGACCCAGCGGACCAGGTGGCCGCCATCATGGACCGCTGCCACGGGGCGGACCCGTTGCAGCAGGCGCAGATGGTGGATTTGGAGATCTACCTGCCCGGCGACATCCTGACCAAGGTGGACCGCGCCAGCATGGCCGCCTCGCTGGAGGTCCGCGCGCCGCTGCTGGACCACCACCTGGTCGAGTGGGGGCTGAGCCTGCCGACCGCACTCAAGGTCCGCCGCGGCGCCGGCAAGCACCTGCTCAAGCGATGCATGGAGCCCTACCTGCCGTACGATATCCTGTACCGCGCCAAGCAGGGCTTCGCGACCTCCCTGGCCGGGCAGTTCCGCGCCGGCGCGGACCGGCTGCGCGACCGCTTGCTCGGCGACGCCATGGCCGGGTCCGGGCTGTTCGACGGGGCGGCGCTTGCCCGGCTGATTGACGAGCACGAAGAAGGCCGGTTCGACCACAGCGGCGTGCTGTGGCTGCTGCTGGTGTTCGAGGGCTTCCTGTTCAGCCAGTCAAGGCTGGCCGCCCCCGTGAGGGCGGAGCCGGCGCTGGCGGCGGAGTAGCGCTCCTGGTCAGGAAATCTCCTCGTGCCAGGTCCGCCCATCCCGCTCGATCAGCGCGATGGCGGAGGTCGGCCCCCAGCTACCGGCCGGGTACAGCCGCGGCGGCTCGCGCGTGTCGTCCCACGACTCGATGATCGGCTCGACCCAGCTCCAAGCGGTCTCCACCTCGTCGCGCCGCATGAACAGCGTCGGGTTGCCGCGCACGCTGTCCATC
>CAXTJU010000046.1:0-28192 GCA_964244655.1 uncultured Acetobacteraceae bacterium
CGGTCCAGCGCCGCCAGCGCGGCAGCTCCGCCAGGATGTCCGCCCCCATCAGCCAGACGAAGCGCACGCGGGGGAACCGCCGGCGCAGCGCAGCCAGGGTGTCGGCGGTGTAACGCGTGCCCAATTGGCGCTCGATGGCGGTCGCCAGCACGCGCCGCCCGTCCGCGATGGCCCGGGCGGAGGCCAGCCGCCACTCCAGCGACGCCATGCCGTGCGCCTGCTTCAACGGGTTGCCGGGGGAGACCAGCAGCCACACCTGGTCCAGCCGCAGCCGCCGCAGCGCCATGCGGGCGATCTGGCGGTGCCCCGCGTGCGCCGGGTTGAACGAGCCGCCCATCAGGCCGACCCGCAGCCGGCAGCGGTGGCCGAAGCGCGGGATCAGGGCCGAACCTGGCCCGACCCGGTGACCACCGTGCGGTGGGAGGTGAGCTGCTCCACCCCCACCGGGCCGCGCGCGTGGATGCGGCCGGTGGCGATGCCGATCTCGGCGCCGAAGCCGAACTCGCCGCCGTCGCAGAACTGGGTGGAGGCGTTCCACAGCGCCACAGCGGAGGACACGCCGGCGAGGAACCGCTCGGCCGCCGCCGGGTCGGCGGTGACGATGGCGTCGGTGTGCTCGCTGCCGTGGTGGGCGATGTGGTCCAGCGCGCCGTCCACGCCATCGACCACGGCGACGCTGAGCACGGCGTCCAGCCACTCGGTGTCGAAGTCGCCGGGTTCGGCGGGGGGCAGGTGGGGCAGGGCGGCGCGGGCGCGTTCGTCGGCGCGGATGCGGCAGCCCCGCGCGGCCACGGCGTCGATCAGGGCGGGGAGCAAGGGGAGGGCGGCGGCATCGAGCAGCAAGGTTTCGGTGGCGCTGCACACGCCGGTGCGGCGCAGCTTGCCGTTGACGAGCAGGGCGCAGGCCATCGCCGGGTCAGCGGCGGCGTGGACGAACAGGTGGTTGAGCCCTTCGGCATGGGCCAGCACCGGCACCCGCGCCTCGCGCTGCACCCGCTGCACCAGGGACTTGCCGCCGCGCGGGATCAGCAGGTCGAGCAGCCCGGCCCCGGCCATCATGGCGGCGGCGTGGCTGCGGTCGGCGTCCGGGGCGACCTGCACGCAGGCGGCGGGCAGCCCGGCCTGCACCAGGCCCTCGCTGACGGCTGCGTGGATGGCGCGGGCGCTGTGCAGGCTTTCGGACCCGCCGCGCAGTATGACGGCATTGCCGGACTTCACGCACAGCCCGGCCGCGTCCGCGCCGACGTTGGGGCGGCTCTCGTAAATCATGCCGATCACGCCGATCGGGGTGGCGATGCGGCGGAACTGCAGGCCGTTGGGCCGGGTCCAGGCGGCGAGGGTGCGGGCGAGCGGGTCGGGCAGGGCGGCGATGTCCTCCAGCCCGGCCGCCATGGCCTCGACCCGCTCCGGGGTGAGGGTGAGGCGGTCGCGGAAGGCGGGGGTGGCCTGGCTGGCGGCGAGGTCGGCTTCGTTGGCGGCGAGGATGGCGGGGGCGTGGGCGCGCAGGTGGGCGGCGGCGGCTTGCAGGGCGGCGTCGCGCTGGGCGGCGGGGGAGCGGGCCATGGCGGCGGAGGCGGCGCGGGCGGCGGCGCCGGCGGTGCGGAGCCAGGTGGCGGCGTGGTCGGGGTCGGCGGTCATCAGGAGGTCCTGGCGCTTGGTCCTGGCCAGGAACACCTGAAATCCTCACGATGCAACTGGCAGGATCGTCACCGTCAAGCACCGTCCAAGTGGCTCCGGGAGACTGAAAGAATGGCTCTTGCCGTTTCCGGGTCGCTGGTGCGGCTGCCGACCTATGTGGGTGGCAACCTGGATATCCCCTCTGGGCCTCTCCAGGCTGGTCGTGGCATAGCCGTGCGCCAGGGAGAGGCACTGCTCGCCGTCGTCCTGCACGTCCTGGCGATCCGCGCCCTGCGCGCAAAGCCTGGCGTCCGCTTGCCCTGGCGTGCCTGGGGCAAGCTGGACCTTGAACAGGGAGCGTCACCATGAGCGAGAGCGAGAATATCCAGCGCCACTACGAGGCGGGCGGAGACGAAGCGGGCCTCTCGCGAAAGCTCGCCTCCCTGCTAGACGGATTTCCTGAGCCCGTCACCGCCGCGCAACTCGCCTGGCTCGACCAATTCCACGTCCGCGGCCTGGCCGCCACGGTGGAGCTGGCCGAACTCGCCGGATTGCAGCCCGGCATGGCGGTGCTGGATGCCGGATGCGGCCTCGGCGGCCCGGCGCGCTTCCTGGCCAAGGCGCGCGGCTGCACCGTGACCGGGGTGGACCTGGCGCCGTCGTTCGTTGCGGCGGCACGGATGCTGACGGACCGGGTCGGCCAGGGCAGCCGGGTCAGTTTCGAGGTGGGCAATGTCTTGGCCCTGCCTTTCCCGTCCGGCCGTTTCGATGCGGTGTGGACCCAGCACGTCGCCATGAACATCTGCGATCGGCTGGGGCTTTACCGCGAGTTCAGCCGCGTCCTGAAGCCCGGCGGGATGCTGGCGTTCTATGACGTGATCGCGGCGGATGGTGGATCGGAGCCGATCTTTCCCGTTCCCTGGGCGGAAAGCCGGGATGCCAGCTTCCTGCTGACCAAAGCTGCCACCCTCGGGGCATTGGAAGCCGTCGGCTTCACGCCCCGGGCGTGGAACGACGTGACGGCGCAAGCGGTCGAATGGCTTGGCCAGCCGCGCCCGCCGCAGCCGCTGAGCCTCGCCGCCGTCATGGGGCCCCGGTTCGGGCTGATGTCGGCCAACCTTGCGCGCAGCCTGCGCGAGGGCCGGGCCGCCCTCGCCATGGGGGTGTTCATGGCAGGCTCGGCTGCTGGATGACTGGCGCCGCCAATCGAGCTGTCAGAAGCAGGCGGACGTTCGATGTGCGCCAGACGGGCCTGGTTTTGCGCCGCGGCCAAGTTCGCCGGTGCAGCGCAACCAAGTTACAACGCTCAGCATGAACAAGCTGCCATGTTCGTTTCATCAGCCCAGCGTGGGTTGCATGGTGCCGCCGCTTAACCGGTTGCTCCGGTTTGCCTGGCAGGCCTGGCTTGTGCGGGCGGGGCATCAAACGGCTGTCGAGGTTGCCGAGAACCAGCTGAGCCCTGCCGCCGAACGTTTGGTCAGCAGCCCGCTGCACCTATGACAACAGCACCAGATCATCCCGATGCACCGCCTCGTCCCGCCCGCGCCACCCCAGCAGCGCCTCAATCTGCTCCGAGCGGTGCCCGGCGATCTGCCTTAAATCCTGCGCTGAATACGCCGACAGCCCGCGCGCCAGGGCCGCGCCGTCCGGGCCGCGCACGTCCACCGGGTCGCCGCGGTCGAACGCGCCTTCCACCGCGCGCACCCCGGCGGGCAGCAGGGAGCGGCCGTCCGCCAGGGCGCGGGCCGCGCCGGCATCCACGCTCAGCGCGCCCAGCGAGGCCAGGCTGCCGGCGATCCAGCGCTTGCGGGCGGAGCGGCCTTCGGGGGCGGGCAGGAACCAGGTGCAGCGGGCCCCCTCGGCCACTGCCGTGATCGGGTGCGCTGCACTGCCGAGGGCGATGGCCATGGCGCATCCGGCTTGGGTGGCGATGCGGGCGGCGGCCAGCTTGGTCCGCATGCCGCCGGAGGAGTAGCCGGGGGGCGGCTCGCCGGCCATCGCCTCGATCGCGGGCGTGAGGTGCGGCACCACGGGGATGTGGCGGGCCGCCGGGTCGGTGCGGGGATCGGCGGTGTAGAGGCCGTCGATGTCGGACAGCAGCAGCAGCCGGTCGGCCGCCACCATCTCGGCCACGCGGGCGGCGAGGCGGTCGTTGTCGCCGAAGCGGATTTCCGCGGTGGCGACGCTGTCGTTCTCGTTGATGACGGGGACGCAGCCCAAGGCCAGCAGGGTGGTGAGGGTGGCGCGGGCGTTCAGGTAGCGCCGCCGGTCCTCGGTGTCGCCCAGGGTGAGCAGCAATTGCGCGGCGGTCAGCCCGTGGGCGGACAGCGCCGCCGCCCAGGCTTGCGCCAGGCGGATCTGGCCCACGGCGGCGGCGGCCTGCTTCTCCTCCAGCCGGAGCCGGCGCTGGGTGAGGCCGAGGGTGTGCCGGGCCAGGGCGATAGCGCCGGAGGAGACCAGGATCACCGCCGTGCCGCAGGCGCGGGCGGCGGCCACGTCCGAGGCGACGCTAAGCAGCCACTCGGTGCGGGGGGCCGCGCCGTCCGCCACCAGGGCGCTGCCCATCTTGACGACGAGCAGCTTGGCACCCGCGACGCCGGGCGGCCGAGCGTTAGCGACGCCGGGCGGGCTCACGCGGCGACGCGGCGGCCGTGCACCGTGTTCATCAGCCGGCGCAGCAGCTCCGGTACGCCGGCGCCGGTGGCGCCGGACAGCAGCGCCACCTCCTGGCCGGAGGCGCGGGCCAGGGCGGCGCGGCGGGCGGAGGTCTCGCGCGGGGTCATCGCGTCGGACTTGTTGAGCACCAGCAGCTCCGGCTTCTCGGCCAGGCCGCCGCCATAGGCCGCCAGCTCCTCCCGCACGGTGCGCCAGGCATCCACCACGTTGCCGGCCGCGCCATCCACCAGGTGCAGCAACACGGCGCAGCGCTCGACGTGGCCCAGGAAACGGTCTCCCAGGCCGGCGCCCTCGTGCGCGCCCTCGATCAGCCCGGGGATGTCGGCGATGACGAACTCCTCCGAGTGCGACAGCCGGACCACGCCCAATTGGGGGTGCAGGGTGGTGAACGGGTAGTCGGCGATCTTGGGGCGGGCGGCGGACACCACGGACAGGAAGGTGCTCTTGCCGGCGTTGGGCAGGCCGACCAGGCCCACGTCGGCGATCAGCTTGAGCCGCAGCCAGACCCAACGCTCCTCGCCGGGCCAGCCCTTGTCGGCGCGGCGCGGGGCGCGGTTGGTGCTGCTCTTGAAGTGCGCGTTGCCGTGGCCGCCGTCGCCGCCGCGGCACAGCACGATGCGCTTGCCGGGGGCGTCGAGGTCGGCCAGCAGCAACTCGCGGTCGCCGTCATCGATGATCTGGGTGCCGATGGGGACGCGGATCAGCACGTCGTCCGACCCGGCGCCGGTGCGGTCCTGCCCGGCGCCGTTGCCGCCCTTGCGGGCGCGGAAGTGCTGGGTGTAGCGGAAGTCGATCAGGGTGTTGAGGTTGGCCACCGCCTCGAACACCACGTCCCCGCCGCGCCCGCCGGTGCCGCCGTCCGGGCCGCCGAACTCGATGAACCGCTCCCGCCGGAACGCGATCACGCCGTCGCCGCCATCGCCGGAGCGGACGTAGATCTTGGCTTGGTCGAGGAACTTCATGGCGGCAGGTCCAAACGCGAAAGGGGCCGGCTCACGCCGACCCCCTGCAAGTGGGATGTCAGATCGGGAATTACTCGGCGGCGAGCGGCACGGTCTCGACCGCCACGTGCACCCGGCTGTCGGCGCGGCGGTAGAACTTCACGTTGCCGTCCACCAGGGCGAACAGGGTGTGGTCCTTACCGACGCCGACGTTGACGCCGGGCTTCACCTTGGTGCCGCGCTGGCGGATGATGATGTTGCCGGCGATCACCGCCTCACCGCCGTATTTCTTGACGCCGAGCCGGCGGCCTTCCGTGTCGCGGCCGTTGCGGGACGAGCCGCCTGCCTTCTTGTGTGCCATGTCAGAGTCTCCTTCAGGCTGCGACGACGCTGCTGATCTCGCCGATGCGCAGCACGGTGACGTGCTGGCGGTGGCCGTTCTTGCGCCGGCTGTTCTGCCGGCGGCGCTTCTTGAAAATGATGACCTTGTCCAGCCGGTCCTGCGCGATGACGGTGGCGGTCACGCTGGCGCCGGGCACCAAGGGCGCGCCAATGGACAAGCCCGTCTCGCCGCCAACGGCCAGCACGTCGGTGAAGGTGATGGTGGAGCCAGCCTCGGCTTCCAGCTTCTCGACCTTGAGCACCAGCTCGGGCGTCACGCGATACTGTTTTCCGCCGGTGCGGATGACTGCGAACATCAGGCGTGGTCCTGTGGCAACGGCGATGGGGCAGCAGGTCGCCCTGCCGCCGGAGCCAATGGTTATAGCGCGGCAGGCGGCGCAGTCAAAGCCCCGTCTTGGCCGCCAGCCCGGCCGCGGCGACGCCGGCCGTGGCGCAGACCTCGTCGTTGTCCGAGTTGTCGCCGGAGATGCCCACCGCGCCGATCACCTCGCCGTCGGACAGGATCAGCACCCCGCTCGGCACCGGCACCAGGCGGCCGCCGCTGACGGTGGACAGCGCCGCCATGAAGGTCGGGTTGGCCTGGGTGCGGTTGAACAGCTCGCGCGAGCCGAAGCCCATGCCGAGCGCGCCCCACGCCTTGCCGTAGGCGATGTCGAACCGGAGGATGCCGGCGCCATCCTCGCGCTTGAAGGCGACCAGGTGGCCGCCGGCGTCCAGCACCGCGACGGTGAGCGGCAGGAAGCCGTGCTCGCGCCCGGCCTTCAGCGCCGCGTCCACAATGGTCGAGGCGGTCTGCAACGTCATGCGCATCGGCGTGGCTCCTGGGCGGGAGGTTCAAGGCTGCCAGCGTGATACTGCGGCTGCCACTGTCGCTCAAGGGCAACACTGTCTCGCCCTTACAACTTCGTGTTCCGCGCAAGAATTGCCCGCGGCCTCGCGTCTGCGCATCATCGCGCAACGATCGGCCTGCCTGAACCCTGCGGTTGCGACATGGCCCGGCCGGCATGGGCGATGGCGGAGGCCGGGTTCCCGGCGGTGAGGAGGGCTGAATGCGCAAGTTCCTGCTGGCGGGCGTGGCCGTCCTGGCCGCCTCGGCCGTGTCCGCCCCTCCGGCGGCCGCGCAGACGGCGGGCTACGACGACGGCCAGCCCACCCCCTCGGAAGGGCAGGTGACGGTGCGGCTGAACGGCCGCTTCCGCTTCTACGCCGATGTGATGCCGACCGACTCGGCGCGGACCAGCAACTTCGCCGCCCCCGCGGGCTCCGCCACCACGGCGATCGGCTCGGCCAGCACCAACACGTCGAACGCCGGGTTCAACCGGTTGGACAACTACGGCTTCCAGGACTACGTACGGCTGTATCCCGGCTTCGACGGCATCGCCGCCAACGGGCTGAAATACGGCGCGTCGATCGAGATCCGGCAGGAGAACAACTTCGGCAGCGGCAACGGCGTGTATGGCCCGGCCGGCGCGCAGGTGCGCTTCCAGGGCGGGCTGTACGTGCAGCGCGAGTGGGGCTACCTCGGCGCCGACCGGTTCGGCACGCTGCGCTTCGGCAGCACCGACGACCCGAACAGCCTATACCTGACGGGCACGCTGGAGAACTTCGACGCGGGCGGGCTGAACGGGGACCTGCCGTTCGCGCTGCCGGGTGCGGTGCAGCTGACCTGGCCGTTCGCCGACGCCAACTTCAACGCCAACAGCTACAGCAGCGACAAGGCGGTGTACCTGTCGCCGCAGTACGACGGCTTCGACTTCGGCGCCTCGTTCGAGCCGAGCACCTCCACCACCGGCGGCATCAACGCCGGCGATTGCGGCCCGACCGCCGCGCCCGGGCAGTACATCGCGTCCGGCAACAGCGTGGCGACGCCGGGCTGCGCCGCGCTCAGCTCGACCAGCACCGGCGACTACACCCGGCGCAAGGACACCTACGAGGCGCTGCTGCGCTACCGCGGCGTGTTCGAGGGCGTCTATGGCGTGGCGGCGACCGCGTCGTACCAGGGCTCCGGCCGGGTGCACGACAGCGGCATCGCCGGGTCCGCCGCCGACCCGAAGCACTTTCCCGAGGACGACCTGAGCGTCGCGGATTTCGGCCTCGCGGTGACGTATGCCGGCGTGGTGGTCGGCGCCAACTACCAGTTCGGGCGCTATGGCGGGCAAGGCGGCGCGTACGGCGACCTGATCAGCAAGGGCCAGCCGAACTCCTCCGCGCTGCTGGTGGGCGCCAGCTATACGGTCGGGCCCCTGGTGTTCGGCGCGCACTACCTGCGGTCGTTCACGGAAGGCGACAACCAGACCGCCACCAGCCGCTCGCTGCTCGGCACGCCCTACACCGGCCCGGTGATCGGCGGGCAGCGGTTCGAGGAAGGGGCAGCCGCCGGCGGCACCTACGCGCTGGCCCCCGGCGTTGCGACCTACCTGTCCTACGCCTGGGGGCAGCGCCGGCAGAACGGCTTCGACTTCCTGAACGACGTGTCCAACAGCCCCAACAACAACAAGGTGGACAGCTCCGTGCTGGGCGTCGGCACGTCGTTCTCCTGGTGAGTGCCGCGGCAGCCTGGGCCGGCCTGCCGTCCCGTCCGCTGGTCATGGCGGTGCTGAACGTCACCCCCGACAGCTTCAGCGACGGCGGCGACTTCCTGGACCCGGCGGACGCCATCGCCGCCGGGGAGCGCATGGCCGCCGAGGGCGCCGACATCATCGACATCGGCGGCGAGTCCACCCGGCCCGGCAGCGCGGCGGCGCCGCCGGAGGAGGAGCGGGCGCGGGTGCTGCCGGTGGTCGCCGGGCTGCGCGGGCTGGGCGTGGCGCTGTCCATCGACACCCGCAACGCCGCCACCATGGCAGCGGCGCTGGACGCGGGCGCCGCCATCGTGAACGACGTGTCCGCCGGAAGGCATGACCCGGCCTCTCTCGCCCTGCTCGCGGCGCGGGGCTGCCCCGTGGTGCTGATGCACATGCGCGGCACGCCGGCCACCATGAACGGCCTGGCGCAGTACGGCGACGTGGCGGCGGAGGTCGCGGCGGAACTTGCGGCCCGCCTGCGCGCGGCGGAGGCGGCCGGCATCGCGCCGGGCCAGGTGGCGCTCGACCCCGGCATCGGGTTCGCCAAGGCGGGCGGGCACAACGTGGCCCTGCTGCGCGGGTTGGGCCAGGTGGCGGCACTCGGCCGGCCGCTGGTGGTGGGGGTGTCGCGCAAGCGGTTCCTGGGCGCGCTGGGCGGCCAGGCGGCGGCGAAGGAGCGGCTGGGCGGCTCGCTGGCGGCGGCGCTGTTCGCGCTGTCCCGCGGGGCGCGGATACTGCGCGTTCATGATGTCGCGGCTACGGTGGAGGCGGTGCGGGTCTGGCAGGCCCTGGCCGGCTAGGCTAGGAGCGGCTGCTGCAATCGCGGGGTGGGCGTCAGGATGGCAAACGGCAGGCGCCTGTTCGGCACGGATGGCATCCGCGGCACCGCCAACACGGACCCGATGACGGCCGAGACCGCGCTGCGCCTCGGCCAGGCGGCGGGCCTGCTGTTCGTGCGCGGCAGCCACCGGCACCGGGTGCTGATTGGCAAGGACACCCGCCTGTCCGGCTACATGATCGAGCCCGCCCTGGTCGCCGGCTTCGTGGGCGCGGGCATGGACGTGCACCTGGTGGGGCCGCTGCCCACCCCGGCCATCGCCATGCTGACCCGCTCCATGCGGGCCGACCTGGGCGTGATGATCTCGGCCAGCCACAACCCGTTCGAGGACAACGGCATCAAGCTGTTCGGCCCGGACGGCTACAAGCTGTCGGACGCGGTGGAGGCCGAGATCGAGGCGCTGATGGCGTCCAACCTGTCCGCCCGCATGGCGGCGCCGGCGGCGCTGGGCCGCGCCTCCCGCCTGACGGACGCGGCTGGGCGCTACATCGAGGGCGCCAAGGCCACCTTCCCGCGCGGGCAGACGCTGGACGGGCTCAAGATCGTCGTCGATTGCGCGCATGGGGCGGCCTACAAGGTCGCCCCCACCGTGCTGTGGGAGCTGGGCGCCACGGTGATCCCGATGGGCGTCACCCCGGACGGGTTCAACATCAACCGCGACTGCGGCTCCACCGTGCCGGCGCAGCTGTGCCAGGCGGTGGTGGAGCACGGCGCGGACCTCGGCCTGGCGCTGGACGGCGACGCGGACCGGCTGCTGCTGTCGGACGAGCGCGGCCAGCTGGTGGACGGGGACCAGATCCTGGCGCTGACGGCGCAGAGCTGGCACCGCGCCGGCCGGCTGCGCGGCGGCGCGGTGGCGGCCACCGTGATGTCCAACCTGGGCCTCGAACGGTTCCTGGACGCGCAGGGCACCCCGCTGCGCCGCACTGCCGTCGGGGACCGCTACGTGATGGAGCGGATGCGGGCGGACGGGCTGAACCTGGGGGGCGAGCAGTCCGGCCACATCATCATGGCCGACTACTCCACCACCGGGGATGGGCTGGTGGCGGCGTTGCAGGTGCTGGCGGTGCTGGCGGAGCGGCAATGCCCGGCCAGCGAGGCGTGCCGCCTGTTCGACCCGCTGCCGCAGCGGCTGCGCAGTGTCCGCTTCGCCGGCAGCTCGCCGCTGGGGGACAGCCGGGTGCAGGCGGCCGTCGCCAGGGCGGAGGCGAGCCTGGCCGGCACGGGACGCCTGCTACTGCGCGCCAGCGGCACCGAGCCGGTGATCCGGGTGATGGCGGAAGGCGAGGACGAGGCGCTGGTCAGCCGGCTGGTGGACGGGCTGTGCGCCGCCATCACGGACGTGGCGCAGGCGCGCGCCGCTTGATCCCAAGGGTCCTGGTGATCGCCGGGTCCGACTCGGGCGGCGGCGCCGGGATCCAGGCGGACATCAAAACCGCCATGGCGCTCGGCGGCTACGCCTGCACGGCGCTCACGGCGCTGACGGCGCAGGACACGACCGGCGTGCACGGCGTGTATCCCGTGCCGCCGGCCTTCATCCGCCAGCAGATCGCGGTGGCGCTGCGGGACCCGGGCGCGGACGCCATCAAGACCGGGATGCTGGGGGACGCCGCCACCATCGCCGCCGTGGCCGACGAGCTCGAAGGCGTGGCCCTGCCGCTGGTGGTGGACCCGGTGATGGTCGCCAAGGGCGGCGCGTCCCTGCTGGACCCGGCGGCGGTCGGCACCCTGCGGGAGCGCCTGCTGCCGCTCGCCGCGGTCATCACCCCCAACCTGCCGGAGGCCGAGCTGCTGGCCGGCATGGCGATCCCGGACCTGGCCGCCATGCACCGCGCGGTCGAGACCCTGCTGCGGCTCGGCGTGCCGGCGGTGCTGCTCAAGGGCGGCCATGGCGCGGGCGGGACGGTGACGGACCTGCTCGGCACGGCGTCCGGCACGGTCGTGTTCGAGCATCCGCGCCAGGTGACCCGGCACACCCACGGCACCGGCTGCACGATGGCGACCGCGGTGGCGGTGGGCCTGGCAGGCGGCCTGGCGCTGCCGGCGGCGGTGGAGCGCGCGTGCCGCTACGTGCAGGCGGCGCTGGCGGCAGCGCCGGGGCTCGGGGCGGGGCACGGGCCGCTGGGGCACAACGTCGTCGTCAAGTAGCAGGGCTCTGCCCTGCACCCGGAAGGGGACAGGGTCCCCTTCACCCCTGTTACTATAATCAGGTGTCCAGAGGACTTCGTCCTCTGGTGGGGTTTGGGGCAAAGCCCCAAGCTTCGCTAGCTTAGCGCCTCGATCGCCGCCCGCACCAGCAACCCGTCCGCCCGCCGCAAGCCCTCGATGATCGTGAAGTGGTCCGCCCCCGCCGCGGGCACCAGCGCCCCTGGCCGGTGCGCCGCGGCCCGCAGCGCGTGCAGGTCGCGGCTGTCCGCCACCAGGGGCGGCAGCTCGGCCGTGCCGTAGGCGACGGCGAGCGTCTTGGCCACCGGTGGCAGCCGCAACGGCGACAGCGCCGCCACTTCGCCATCGGTCAGCCGCAGCGCGTCGTTCAAATACGTGTCGCGCAACGGCCCCAGCTCATAGACGCCGGAGATCGCCAGCCCCGCCGCCACCCGGGGATGGCCGAGCGCCATGGCCGTCAGATGGCCACCGGCGGACCAGCCGGACAGCAGCACCGGGCCGGCCACGCCGTGCTCCGCCCCATGGGCCGCGAACCAGTCCAGCGCCGCGTGGATTTCGGCGGCGATCTCGGTCAGGGTGGCCTCGGGGGCCAGGGTGTAGCCGGGCAGCGCCACGGACCAGCCATGGGCGCGCAGTCCCTCGCCGAGGCAGCAGAACTCCTCGCGCCGGTTACGCTGCCAGTAGCCGCCGTGGAGGAACACGAAGCAGGGCGCGACCGGGTCGGGGGCGGGGAAGATGTCCCAGCGCTGCCGCTCCCCGGTGCCGTAGGGCACGTCCAGCGCGCCGGGCCAGGCGGCGCGGCAGGCGGCGGAGGCGGCGATGCGGGCCGCGTTCAGCGCGGGGCTGTCCGGCACGGCGGCGGTGTTGTTGTAGGCGGCGTCGCGCTCCGCCCGGCTCATGCGGCCCCATTGGTCCATCGTCCTGCTCCCCTTGCGGTGCTAGTTCTGGCGCGCGGGCAGCGCTTCCCACAACAAAGTTTCATACAGCCGCTTCGCCTCGTCCTGCCCGAGCGCCACCACGGCGTGGCGGACGAAGCGGCTGCCGTCCGCCCCCTGCGCGTCCGCCGTGATGTCCAGCACGCTGGCGCGCGGCTCGGCGGCGGGCGGCTCGCCGCCGCCCAGGCTGCGCAGGGCGTCGCGCACCACCGGGTCTGCCTGCGCGTAGTTCAGCGGACCCGGCGCGAACACCGACAGGTGCGGACGCAAGGCAGCCAGCAACGCGGGCGTCATGCCCATCACCAGGCCGACCTCGCCCACGCTGGCGAAGGCCTGGCCGGTCGGGGCGGCGGGTTGCCCGGCGGCGCGGTAGCGCGCCGTCACCTGCTCCCGCATGCCCGGCGCGTGCCACTCGACGATCGCCAACGCGATGGCGGCGGCGCGTTGCGTGTCGGCCCCGGCGGCGGCCAGCAGGGCCGCCATCAGCGCCGGGGGAGCGAAGTTCGGGTTGAGCAGCCGGTTCTCGTCCCTGATGCGCAGGGTGATCGCGTAGCGGCCGAAGGGCAGGGCGCGGGGCCGGCCATCGGCCACCCAGGCTCGGGCGGGCGCGTCCGCCATGTGGAACACCGCGGCGGCGACGCCGGCATCGGCCGCCGCCTCCGCCGCCGCGGCCCGGCGGATGTTGCCGGCAAGCTGGGTGTCGCTGCGGCCGGCCAGGGTGATGCCGGTCGCCAGGATGGCCAGCAGCACCACCGACCACAGCACGATCAGCAGCGCGAAGCCGCGGGGGTGCTGGCGTCCGGCGCTGCCCCACCCCCTGTCATGGCCGGACTTGATCCGGCCACCCACGCGGGTGCCAGGGGTGACGTCAGCCAATGGGGGAACCCGTTGCTTCCGCTGCCGCCGTTCCGTCGCTTAACCCCGGCGTGGGTGGCCGGATCAAGTCCGGCCATGACGAGAAAACACGCTGGGAGCGAGTCACCCCGCAGGCCGCTTCCCTGCTCAATGCGGAAACGTGGACGGGCGCGGGTTGAAGTCCGCCGGCACTGGCTCGGCATAGCCCTGCTGCACGTCCGTGGGCGTGATGCCGAGCGCATGGCAGCCCTGGCCGCCGTAATGCGGCAGGCTGTCCACCAGCTCCGGCGCCACCAGCGCGTAGGCGGCCGGGATCGGCGGCGCCTGGCCGAGCAGGCGGGCGGGGTCGAAGCCGGAGAGCAGGTCGCCCGTGCCCGGCGTGCGGTCGTCGTGCGGGCCGAGGTTGGTTTGCGGCGCGCCGCCGGTGGCGAACCGGGGGTCCTGGCCGGCGAGGCGCGCTTGCAGCTCGTCCGGCAGGTCGGCCAGCGGGGGCAGGCCGAACAGCGCGTCGATCAGCTTGATGACCGAGTTGTGGTCGCCCTCCTCGCGGGAGGTGGCGTGGGCGCGGGCGTAGGGTGAAAGCAGGATCAGCGGGATGCGCGGCCCGCGCGACAGCGGCAGGCCCGCCGGGTCGAAGGACAGGATGCGCGGCGGAACATGGTCGTAGTCGCCCTCGCTCTCGTCGTAGGTGATGATGACGGCGCTCTGGCCCCAGTACGGGCTGCCGGCGATGGCGTTGACCTCGCGGGCGACCAGCGCCTCGGAGATCTCGGAATCGGAATAGGCCGGGTGGTCGTCGTCGCCCAGGAATTGCCGCTCGACGATGGCGGCCTCGTCATGCTCCGGCGACCCGGCGGGAGTGCGGCCCGTGTTGAAGGCGGGCAGCAGCTTGGCGACGTTGCCGTAGCCGCCACGCACGTAGATCACCCCGCCGCCGGGCGGCAGGCCAGCCTGCGACATGTCGTTGAAGAAATCGCCCAACCCCTTCATGTTGCTGGTCATCTGCGGGTTGTTGGACACGTAGCCGAAATACTGCGCGCCGTTGTGGTGGCCGACGTAGCTGGCATGGCTGGCGGCGTCCGTGTCGGTCGCCTCGCGGCCGTAGCCTTCCTGGTACCAGCGCCAGGCCACGGGCGGGCGTTGCAGGCTGGCGATGGTGGGCACGTCCTGCGCCACGTCCGCCAGGTCGGCGCCAGGTTTGGTGTCGGATTCAACGATGTGCGGCAAGTCCTGCCCGGCCAGGGTAAGCGGCAGGCTGGCGAAGGTCAGGCTCTGCGCCACGGCGCTGTAAGTCCCGGCGGCGTCCGGCTTGCCGCTGGTCTCGCGCAGCGCGTTGGCCGGCTGGCGTTGCGCCCCCGCGGTGGCGTCCGCCGCCGAGCCCCAGAACGGGATCGGGTCGCCCGTGACCGGGAGGGCGGCGCCGATGGCGTCCGGGTGCTTGACCCACTGCGTCTCGCCCACCTGGCCGGAAATCATGGCGATGGCGTTGGGCGTGGAGGGGCCGATGGTGGTCTGGAAGATGTTGTCGAACAGGGTGAAGCGGGCGGCGTAGTTCCACAGCAGCGGGACGGTGTCGCAGTCCTCGTAGGCCATTGCCAACTCGCCGAACTGCTTGGCCTTCAGCGAGGGGGCGGGCGCGCCGGCGGGGCTGTACTTGGCTTCCTCCACCTGGGCGAAGCGGTCCATGCGGGGTACGCCGCCTGCGAGGTCCATCTTGGCGGCCATGCGGGCGTGGCTGTGGTCCACGTCGTCGAGGTCGGCGGCGTGCTGCGCCGGGCCGATGCGGAACGGTCGCTGCACGCCTGGCGTGCCGTCCGTGTTGGTGAGGGGCTGCTCGAAGCCGGGGGTGTCGGCGGGGCTGCGCGGGCGCAGGCCATCCGAGAACAGGCCGTTGGCGCCGGGGAAGCTGCCGAAGTAGCTGTCGAAAGAGCGGTTCTCCTGGAACAGCACGAACACGTAGCGCACCCGGCGGCGCAGCGCGGCCACCAGTTCGTCGCGGGGGAGCGCCGGGTCCTGCGCCGGGTCGGCGTAGTAGGCGGCGTAGGGGCTGCCGGCCTGCAATGGCTGGCCGATGACGGCGGGCGCGGGTTGCGCGCGGACCGCGGGGCAGGCGGACGCGGCGATGGCGAGCGCGGAGCAGGACCGGGCAATGAGGCGGATCATGGTGTCCTTGGACAAATGCGGCGCGCGGGAGCGGCCGAGCAGGCCGGGTCCACCGCTTCCGGTATCGCACCGGCGGCCTCAGCTCACCAGGGCCGCGCCGCTCCCGCGACAAGGAGGCGGCCGCGCTACTCCCGGCCCGATGCGCCGCCCAGCGGCAGGCCGAGGCGGCATTCCAGCCCCTCCGGCCGGAAGTCTATCCGCACCGTCCCATCGGACGGCAGCCCCTTCTCCAGCAGTTGGGAGCCGAAGCCGCGGCGCTGCGGCGGCTGCACGGCGGGGCCGCCGGACTCGCGCCAGATGATGTCGGCCCGGCTGGCGCCCTTGCGGTGCGGGACGACGGTCCATGCCACCTCCACCCGGCCGTCCGGCGCCGAGAGCGCGCCATACTTCAGGGCGTTGGTGGCAAGCTCGTGGAAGGCGAGGCTCACCGTCACGGCCAGGTTCGCCGCCAGCAGCACGGGCGGGCCCTCGACCGTGATGCGGCTGGCGCCGTTGAACGCCTCCAGGGCGCTGCCGATCACGTCCCGCAACGGCGCATCGTGCCAGTCGGCGCGGATCAGCACGTCGTGCGAGCGCGCCAGCACGGCCAGGCGGGCGCGGAACGCCGCCTGGAAGTCGGCCGGGTCCGCGGCGTGGCGCTGGGTTTGCGAGGCCACGGCCTGCACGATGGCAAAGCTGTTCTTGATGCGGTGGTTCATCTCCGCCATCAGCAGTTCGCGGCGCTCCGCCTCGGCGCGGGCTTCGGTTTGGTCCCGCAGGATGTTCAGGAACCCTCGCAGCTGCCCTTCCGCGTCGAGCAGCGGCATCATCGTCCCGCTCGCCCAGAACCGGGTGCCGTCCCGCCGCAGGTGCCAGCGTTCGTTGGTGGCGCTGCCGGCCTCCGTCGCGCGGCGCAGTTCCGTCGCGAATCGACTCGCGGCACGGTCCTCGGAGGTGAACACGATCTCGGTGGAGCGGCCCAGGATTTCGGCCTCGGAATAGCCCATGATGCGCTGGGCGCCCGCGTTCCAGGAGGTGACGAAGCCGTCCGTGTCCATCGTGATGATGGCGTAGTCGATGGCGCTGTCCAGGATCACTTGCGACTGCTCGGCTTGGGAGCGCAACGCCGCGATCTCCGCTTCCAGCTCCGCGATGCGGCGGGCCTGGTCCGCGCCTTCGGCGAAGCCGGTCAAGGCGGGGCTAGCCTTGTTTCCCGGGGAGGCATTGGCTCGATCGATTTTGGGACTGGCATCCAGCATGGCGGCGGACTAGCCCATCCAGCCCGGCGTGGCGGTCAGGCTCCGTACAGCCCATGACGGCGCAGCGCCGAGCAGGGTCGAGAACCGCCGCCGGACCGCGCCGTAGCATTCGCAAGACGCGGCCTCCAGGCCGGGGCGGTCGATCACCGTGACGCGGCCCCCGGAATGGCGGATTAGCCCGGCCCGTTGCAGGACGCCCGCAGCCACCGTGAGGCTGGGCCGGTGGACCCCGAGCATCATGGCCATGAAATCCTGCGTCAGGCAGAGCTCGTCGCCGTCCGCCCGGTCATGCGCCATCAGCAGCCAGCGGGCGAGGCGCTGCTCCAGGCCATGGTGCCCGTTGCAGGCCGCGGTTTGCATCACCTGCGCCAGCAAGGCTTCGCCGTAGCGCAGCAAGAGCGTCCGGAAAGGGCCATCTCTTGCCGCCTCGCGCTGGAAATCCCGCGCGGCCATCCGAAGCGCGGTCCCCGGCATCTGCACCATGGCCTCGATGAAGGAGGTGTCCACTCCCGAGAGCAGTGACGTTCCAAGCATGCCTTCCTGGCCGATGATCCCGACCTCGGCCTGGATGCCCTCAGCCATGTTGGCGACCAGGGAGGCCATGCCCGATTCGGAAAAATACACTGCGTCGATGGTGGATTCGGGATCATAGAGGGTTTGCCGCAGGACAAGGGCGACGCGGCTGAGCTTGGGCAGCAAACCCGCCAGCGCGTCCTCCGGCAGGGAGGCGAGCAGGCGGTTGCGCATGGGAGCGGACTGGGGCACCGCGGCACTCCTCGCTTTGGTAGGGCGGGAGTCCTATCCTCTCTCAGTCGCATACGCGCCGAACCGGTGCAGCGATGGCCGTGATATGGTCCGGCGTGGGAACGGTCACAGCCCGGCGGAGCGCATTGCCGGGCCAAGCTCGGCAAAGTGATGCCGGGCGTGGAACGTCACTGGCTGGCGGGAGGGCACAGCAGGCCGCCCTGCGTCCACGGCGCGTTCAGCCCGGGCGGCAGGCCGAGCGGGGAGCCGGCGCCCAGGTTGCGGTCGTACAGCACGGCGTAGCTGCCCGCCGCCAGCACCGCCGCCTGCCAGCCGGCCGGCAGTCCGAGCGCAGCGCCGGCCAGGGGCAGCGCTGCCGGGTCCGGCTGCTGCAGCGTCGCCAGGGTCCAGGCCACGTCCGCCGCCCAGTCCGCGTCCGCCCGGGGCGTGGCGGCCAGCACGGGGGCGGCGGCGAGCGGCTCGGGCAGCAGGCGGGCGGGGTGGCCGTCCTGCTCGGCTTGCAGGCGCAGGGCGGCGAGACTGGGCGTCTCGTGCGCCACCGCGCCGCAGCGCCCGGCGTAGAACGCGTCCAGCATCTCGTCCGCCTCCTGGAACATGAAGAAGTGCATCGGCACGCCGTGCGCCGCCTGCCAGGCGAGCAGGCTGCGCTCGGGCGCCGTGCCCGGCTCGCCGCATACCGTCTTGCCGGCGAGGTCGGCCAGGCGCCGCGCCGGGGAGGCGTCCGGCACCAGCACGCCCGCCGTGAGGAAGACCACCGGCGGACCCGGCAGCAGCGCGGGCAGCCGCCCGTCCGCCAGCATCTCGGAGGCGGTGGCGAAGGCGATGTCGTCCTCGCGCTGGCTGCCCGCCGCGCCGGCGTGGAACTCGATGCGGCCCGGCGGCCCCAGCACGGCGAGGGCGGCGGCGCGGCACAGATCGACCTCCAGCCCGTGCCAGCTGCCGTCGGGCGCCGGGAAGGCGAGGCCGGGGCGGATGGCGCCGCCGCAGCGCACCACGCCGTCCTGCCGCACGCGGTCCAGCACCGGCCCTGCGGAGGCGGCGGCGCTGCACAGGCAGGCCAGGGCGGCGAAGGCGCGCAGGCAGCCGGGTGGCAGGCGGAGGCGGACGCGCCTTATCCTGTGGCATCGGCAGGGAGCGTCGGCGGTGAACATCGAGAACAGCCAAGACTATTACGGCCGGGTGCTGCAAGGCTCGGCCGACCTGCGCACCGATGCGTGCTGCACCACCTCCGCCCCGCCGCCACGGCTGCGGGCCGCCCTGGCGCAGGTGCACGAGGAGGTGCGGGGGCGCTACTACGGCTGCGGCCTGGTAGCGCCGGAGCTGATCGAGGGCGCCCGCGTGCTGGACCTCGGCTGCGGCGCCGGGCAGGATTCCTACGTGCTGGCGCAGCTGGTGGGCGAGGCCGGCGCGGTGGTGGGGGTGGACGCGACGCCGGAGCAGCTCGCGGTGGCTGAGCGGCATGCCGAGTGGCACCGGGCGCGGTTCGGCTACGCGCGGTCCAACGTGCGGTTCGTGCAGGGCGACATCGAGCGGCTGGACGAACTGGGGCTGGAAGGCGGCTTCGACGTGATCGTGTCCAACTGCGTGATCAACCTGGTGGCGGACAAGGGCGCAGTGTTCCGCGCCGCGCACCGGCTGTTGCGGGACGGCGGCGAGCTTTATTTCGCCGACGTGTACGCCGACCGCCGGTTGCCGGCCGGGGCGATGGAGGACCCGGTGCTGCATGGCGAATGCCTGGCCGGGGCGCTGTACTGGGGGGATTTCCTGCCGCTGGCGCGCGCCGCCGGGTTCGCGGACCCGCGGCTGCTGACCGACCGGCCGATCGCACTGACGGATGAGGCGATGGCGGCCAGGTTGGGCGGGACGCGGTTCTTTTCCGCGACGTATCGGCTGTTCCGGCTGCCGGGGCTGGAGCCGGCCTGCGAGGATTATGGGCAGGCGGTACGCTACCGCGGCACGATTCCGGGGGCGGAGACGGCGTATTCGTTAGACAAGCACCATCGGATGGAGACGGGGCGGGTGTTCCCGGTGTGCGGTAACACCTGGCGGATGCTGGCGGGGACGCGGTTGACGGGGCATTTCGACTTCTTAGTGGGGGATGGGCGGCACTTTGGGGTATTCCCGGGGTGTGGGACGAGTTTGCCGTTTGAGGATGGGGCTGGGGCGGCTTGCTGCTAGGGAATTTGGTGGGTGGCACTGTCATGACCGGACTTGATCCGGTCATCCACGGGCTGACGCGACCGCCAGCCCACATAAGTCTGGTGCAACTATTTACCGTTGCAGCGGCGTAAACACGCGGACGTCCATCTTCGGAAGGCAGCTATGGCGATGTGGTTCAAGTCGCGTATCAATGCAGCGTCTGCCGCATCGCCGGCTGAACTTGCCGACCGCTACCCGCCAACTCTGCACCGGCAGCAGGTGGCCTGAAGCAAATAGCCGTCGACTTCATCGTGTTCCATCCGATTGTGGCCGAGAAGCAGTTAATTTCAGATCCAGCTAGATTACGATATCGAGAAACAGGCTGCATCGCGAACATTATCAGCATGCATAAAACAAGCCCGACCAACAGCACCGCGCCTACAGCCTGATGAGGGGTCCTGAACGTCTCCAGATACCAGAACACTACCCTAGCCCGGAGATATCTTGATCTGAGCCGCCTATTTTCCGACATTCGAAGCCTCAACGGGACGTCCTACATCAAAGTTATACCATCACAGCTGCGCATCTGGAGAGACGCGATATCATACTGAGCAACTAGCTTAAAATTCCTGAATTGTTTGCTTTCCATCATTGCAGTCTTTTTGATTCGTTAGGCATCAGCTAAACTAGTCGCATCAATTGGCTGGTAATTTGCAGGGTAGTCTGCGAGCAGCCCATCCTGCGCCGATATCGCAGCCGCTGGCTTACCCATGTTTCTCAGCAGAACTCGTTGATCCGCTTACTGCAATCGAACGCTGAAGATCGCCAGTCCGCTCACGGCCAGTCTGGTCTGCCACGTAACAGCTGCCGTCGCTACGACGGTATCAGACGCTTCCCACCACTTGCAAATACCCAAATCGATCTGCGACCTTTAATGGCGTAAGATAAGTGCTACTTGGCATTCCTGACAACCTTCAAGGCCCAGCCCACTCTCCCGCCAGCCGCACCGCCCAAGTCCCCACCGCGAGGCAACTGCCCAGCGGCACCACCGTCGCAGCCTGCAGCCCGCCGCCGCGGACCAGCGCCGCGCCCACCCCGGTCACGGCCGCCACCAGCAGCACCGGCCCCAGCCCCGCCAGCCCGACCCACGCGCCGGCGGCGGCCAGCAGTTTGGCGTCGCCGCCGCCCAGGCCCTCACGGCCGCGCAACCTGCGGTAGCCGATGGCGAGCAGGCGCAGGGCCGCGTAGCCGGCCAGCGCGGCCAAGGCATGGTCCGTGGTGGCCGCCGGGTCCAGCCAGGCAGTGGCGGCGAGGCCGGCAAGCAGCAGCGGCAGGGTGAGCGCGTCGGGCAGGCGCAGGTGGGTCCAGTCGATCCAGGCGAGCGCCAGCAGCCCCCAGCCGAGCACGCAGTCGGCCCACAGCGCCGCGCCGTCCGCGGCGAAGGGCAGGGCGGAGACGGCGACGGCGGTGGCGGCCAGCTCGATCCAGAGATGCGCAGGGGCGATGCGTGCGCCGCAGTGGCGGCAGCGGCCGCGTTGCCAGAGGTAGCTGAGCACCGGCACCAGCTCGGCCGGGCCGAGGGCGTGGCCGCACGCCTCGCAGCGGGAGCGGTCGAGCGCCACGGGGCGGCCTTCGGGCAGGCGGCGCGCCAGCACGCCCAGCAGGCTGCCGACGAAGGGGGCGCACAGGAGGGGGAGCACGCCGCTCCTTGGCATCCGCCCTGCCGTGGCACAAGTTAGGAGCGCATGGACCAGACGCTCACCCTCGACTTCGGATCGCCCGAGCAGGCCGCCGCCGCGGTGGTGGCGCTGCTGGAGAGCCAGGGGCAGTGCGACGCGCGCACGGTGGAGCGGGGCCGCCGGGTCGCGGAGGAGAACGGGCAGCGGCTGGACCGGGTGCTGATCCAGCTCGGCCTGGTGAACGAGCGGGACCTGGCGGCCGCCTTCACCACCCTGCTCGGCCTGCCGTTGGCGGCCACGGATGCATACCCGGCGGAGCCGGTGCTCCCCGAGCAGCTCGCCCCCCGCTTCCTGCGCCAGGCCAAGGCGCTTCCCATGGCGCACGAGGGCGGCACCCTGGTGCTGGCGATGGCGGACCCGCTGGACCGCTTCGCCCCGGCCGCGGTCGCCGCCGCCACGGGAGCCGTGGTGCGGGTGGCGGTGGCGGTGCCGATCGAGCTGGAGGCGGCGTTCGACCGGCTGTATCCGGACAAGGACGCGCCGGCGGCGGACCATTCCGGCGGCGGCGAGCGGATGGAGGAGGACGCCGAGCGGCTGAAGGACCTGGCCAGCGAGGCGCCGGTGATCCGGCTGGTCAACGGCATCATCAACCGCGCCGTCGAGACCCAGGCCTCCGACATCCACATCGAGCCGTTCGAGGACCGCCTGCGGGTGCGCTACCGCTACGACGGCGTGCTGCACGAGGCGGACAGCCCGCCGGTGCGGCTGACGGCGGCGATCATCTCGCGCATCAAGATCATGTCGCGGCTGGACATCGCCGAGCGCCGGCTGCCGCAGGACGGCCGCATCAAGCTGGCGGTGCGCGGCAGCGAGGTGGATTTCCGCGTCTCCACCATTCCGTCGCTGTACGGCGAGACGGTGGTGCTGCGCGTGCTGGACCGCACGGCGGTCTCGTTGGACTACAACGCGCTCGGCCTTGCCCCTGCCGTGGTGCATAAGCTGCAGCAGACCTTCGAGCTGCCCAATGGCATCGTGCTCGTCACCGGGCCGACCGGCAGCGGCAAGACCACGACGCTGTACACGGGGCTGACCGGGCTGAACGCCGTCACCCGCAAGGTGGTGACGGTCGAGGACCCGATCGAGTACCAGCTGCGCGGCATCAACCAGATCCAGGTCAAGCCGCAGATCGGGCTGACGTTCGCGACGCTGCTGCGCTCCATCCTGCGGCAGGACCCGGATGTCATCATGGTGGGCGAAATCCGCGACGGCGAGACGGCGCAGATCGCGGTGCAGGCGGCGCTGACCGGGCACCTGGTGCTGTCCACCGTGCACACCAACTCGGCCGCCACCACGGTGGCGCGGCTGCGCGACATGGGGCTGGAGGACTACCTGATGACCGCCGTGCTGCGCGGCATCCTGGCGCAGCGGCTGGTGCGGCGGCTGTGCGCCGAGTGCCGCCGCCCGGCGCCGGCGGCGCCCGAGATGGTGCGGCGCTTCGGGCTGGACCGCCGCTGCGAGGGGACGCCGGTGCTGTGGCATCCGGTGGGATGCGACCGCTGCCGCAACACCGGGTTCCGCGGCCGGCAGGCAATCGCGGAGTTCCTGCAGCCGGACGCGGAGATCGAGCGGCTGATCTTCACCCGCGCCGACGGCGCCGAGATCGAGCGCGCGGCGGTGGCGGCGGGCATGGCCACCATGTTCGACACGGGGGTGGAGGCGGCGTTGGCCGGGACGACCACGGTGGAGGAAGTCGTGCGCTCCATCCGTGCCGAGGCTTGAAGTGAAGGGCAGGGCTTTGCCCTGCACCCAGAAGGGGACAGTCGTCCCCTTCACCCCTTTATGTGAGGTGTCGAGAGGACGACTGTCCTCTCGTGGGGTTTGGGGCAAAGCCCCAAGCTTCGCTTCCTAGATGCTCTACCGCTATACCGCCATCGACCCTTCCGGCGCCATGGCGCGCGGCGAGATGGAGGCGGCGGACGAGGCGGCCGTCATCAAGGCGCTGCAACGCGGCGGCTCCATTCCGGTCAAGGCGGAGCCGGCGGGCGGCGGCGGGCTGGCGGGGCTGCTCAGCCTGGAGTTGGGCCGCGGCCAGGCGCTGAGCCGCACCGACCTCACCAACCTGACGCGCGAGCTGTCCATCATGCTGGGTGCCGGGCAGGACATCGACCGCGCGCTGCGCTTCCTGGTGGACACGGCGCCGAACCGCCGGGTGGCGGGCGTGGTGGGCCAGGTGCGCGAGGGCGTGCGGGACGGCTCCCCGCTGGCGAGCGCGCTGGCCAACCATCCGCGCTCCTTCCCGCGGCTGTACGTCGGCCTGGTGCGCGCCGGCGAGGCGGGCGGCACGCTGGCGGCGACGCTGGAGCGGCTGGCGACCTTGATGGAGCGGCAGCGCACGCTATCCAGCACCGTGAAGTCGGCGATGATCTACCCGGCGTTGCTGCTGGCCGCCGCCATCGGCTCCATCACCCTGCTGCTGACGGAAGTGCTGCCGCAGTTCGTGCCGCTGTTCCAGCAGAACGGCGCGTCGTTGCCGCGCTCCACCCAGTTGCTGATCGACCTGGGCGATGCAGTCTCGGCCTACGGGCTGTGGGCGCTGGCCTTGGTGCTGCTGGCCGGGTTCGCGGCGCGGCAGGCGTTGCAGCGCCCCGGCGCCCGGCTGGCGGCGGACCGGCTGCTGCTGCGGCTGCCGGTGGTGGGCGGGTTGGCGCGCGAGGTGCTGGCCGCGCGGTTCACCCGCACGCTGGGCACGCTGCTGACCAACGGGGTGCCGCTGATCGCGGCCCTGGGCATCACGGCGGAGGCGGTGGGCAACCGCGCCGGCATGGCGGCGGTGGAGGCGGCGACCCGCTCGGCCAAGGGCGGCGCCGGGCTGTCCGCACCGCTGGCGGAGGCGGGGGTGATGCCGCTGCGGACCATCCACCTGCTGCGCTTGGGCGAGGAGACGGCGCAGCTCGGTCCGATGGCGCTGCGGGCGGCGGAAATCCACGAGGAGAAGACCCGGCTGGGGGTGGGGCGGCTGGTGTCGCTGCTGGTGCCGGTGATCACCATCGTCATGGGGGCGGCGGTGGCAGGGATCGTGTCGTCGCTGCTGCTGGCGATGCTGAGCCTGAACGACCTTGCGTCGGGATGACCTACTTCTCCCTCTCCCCCCGGGAGAGGGCCGGGGTGAGGGGGGGCAACCGGCGAAACTCGGGTGTGCGGCTCCCCTTACCCCACTCTCTCCCTCCGGGAGAGGGCTTTCAAAGCGGGAGCAGGGCTTCACCCTGCTCGAGATGCTCATCGTGCTCGCCGTGCTGGGCCTGGTGGCCGGCCTGGTGATCGCCCGCGGCCCTGCCCGCAGCGCCGGGCTGGACGCGCGCACCGCCGCCAACGTGCTCGCCGGCACGCTGCGCGCCGCGCGCAGCGAGGCCATCGCGCGGGACCAGCCGGTGACCGTCACCATCGCCGGCAGCACCGTGCGCGTCGGCGCCGCCCTGCCGCGCGCGCTGGGGGCGGCCCTGCAATCCGATCGGCCCATCACCTTCGCGCCGGACGGCACTTCCGGCGGCGGCCGGGTCGCCGTGGTGGCGGGGCCGGTGCGCAAGCTGGTGGCGGTCGATTGGCTGACCGGCCGGGTGAGCATCGCGGATGCGTCGTGACCTGCGGCGGGAGGGGGGCTTCACCCTGCTGGAGGTGCTGGTCGCCTTCATCATCGCCGCCCTGGCGCTGGCCGCCCTGTTCAGCGGCGGCCTGGGCGGGCTGCGCGCCGCGGCCACCTCCGGGCGATACCTGGAAGCGGTGTCCCGCGCCGAGTCGCACCTGGCGGCGGCCACCACGGGGGATGCCCTGGCCGCCGGGGACCGCCAGGGCGACGAGGGGGCCGGCTTCCACTGGCACGTGCGCATCGCCCCGGCGCAGGTCGCCGCCCCCGACCCCGGGGCGCCCGGCAAGCCCGTGCTGACGCTGTATGCGGTGAGTTCCGCGATCTCCTGGAGCGAGGACGGGCGCACCCGCACGGTGCAGCTGGACACCCAGCGCGTCGGCGCCGCCCCGCCGGCGCGGCCCTGACGGGCTGGCGTTCCGCGTGCAGTCTGGCCATACCCGGCGCACCACCAGGATGATGGACAAGGTTCCCGCATGAGCGAGCGTCCGCTCTCCCCGCAACGCGCCCCCGAGGACGCCGCCGAAGCCTCGCTGCGGCCGCAGGTGCTGGCCGAGTTCATCGGCCAGAAGGCCAGCCGCGAGAACCTGCGCGTGTTCATCCACGCCGCCCGCGGCCGGGCGGAGGCGATGGACCACGTGCTGCTGCACGGCCCGCCAGGCCTGGGCAAGACCACGCTGGCGCAGATCGTGGCGCGCGAGCTGGGGGTGGGGTTCCGCGCCACCTCGGGGCCCGTCATCCAGCGCGCCGGGGACCTGGCCGCCATCCTGACCAACCTGCAGCCGCGCGACGTGCTGTTCATCGACGAGATCCACCGGCTGCAGCCCGCCATCGAGGAGGTGCTGTACCCCGCGATGGAGGATTTCCAGCTCGACCTCATCATCGGCGAGGGGCCGGCCGCCCGCTCCGTGCGGATCGACCTGTCGCCGTTCACCCTGGTGGGCGCCACCACCCGCGCCGGCCTGCTGGCGCAGCCGCTGCGCGACCGGTTCGGCATCCCGCTGCGCCTGGTGCTGTACACGCCGGCGGAGCTGGAGCTGATCGTCACGCGCGGGGCGGAGAAGCTCGGGCTGGCGCTGACCAAGGAGGGCGCCACCGAGATCGCCCGGCGCTCCCGCGGCACGCCGCGCATCGCCGGCCGGCTGCTGCGCCGGGTGCGGGACTTCGCCGCGGTCGCGCGCGAGGAGGGGGACGCCAGCCCGGTGGACCGGGAGGAGGCGGACGCCTCGCTCACCCGGCTGGAGGTGGACCGGCTCGGGCTGGACGCGATGGACCGGCGCTACCTGCGCCGCATCGCCGAGCACCACCATGGCGGCCCCGTGGGGGTGGAGACGCTGGCGGCCGCGCTGAACGAGGCGCGGGACACGCTGGAGGACGTGATCGAGCCCTACCTGATCCAGGAGGGCCTGGTGCTGCGCACCAGCCGCGGCCGCATGCTGGGCGAGCCCGGCTGGCGCCACATCGGCCTCGCAGCCCCCGTCCCGGCCGCGCCGCTGCTCGACTTGCTGGGGCCGGAGGCATGAAGCCGCCGCACACCATCCAGGTACGGGTGTACTACGAGGACACGGACGCCGGCGGCATGGTGTACCACGCGCGCTACCTGGCCTTCGCCGAGCGCGCCCGGACCGAGCTGCTGCGTGACGCCGGGGTGCCGCACGAGGACCTGGTGCGCGACGAGGGCCTGTTCTTCGTGGTGCGCCGCGTCAAAATGGACTATCTGCGCCCCGCGCGTCTGGACGAGCTGATCACCGTCGCCACCGACCCGCTGGAGCTGGGCGCCGTGACGGCGCTGCTGCGGCAGGATTTCACGGTGTGCGGGCAGGCGGTGGCGCGGCTGGACGTGAAGCTGGCGTGCGTGCGGGGGTCCGATGGCCGGCCCGCGCGCATCCCGGCCCGGTGGCGGACGGCGTTCGAGGAGGTGCGGAATGGATCAAGCAGCTAATGCGGCGAACGGGGCAGTGGCCGGGTCGGACCTGTCGGTCCTGGCGCTGTTCATGCAGGCGGACATCGTGGTCAAGATCGTCATGCTGCTGCTGGTGCTGGCCAGCGTGTGGGTGTGGGCGATCGTGTTCGAGAAGGTGGCCTCGCTGCGCCGCGCCACCCGGCAGGCCAACGCGTTCGAGGACAAGTTCTGGTCCGGCGGCAGCCTGGACGAGCTGTACGACATGGAAGGCGCCAAGCCGACCAACCCGGTGGCGGCCGTGTTCGGCGCCGCCATGGGGGAGTGGCGGCGCTCCGCCCGGGTGGCAGGCGCGGACATGACGCGCGGCGGCGTGCGGGAGCGGGTGGACCGCGCCATGGCCGTGACGGTCAGCCGCGAGATGGAGCGGATGGAGCGCTGGATGACGTTCCTGGCCTCCGTGGGCTCCACTGCGCCGTTCGTGGGGCTGTTCGGCACGGTGTGGGGCATCATGCACTCCTTCGCCGGCATCGCCGCCAGCAAGAACACCAGCCTGGCCGTGGTGGCGCCGGGCATCGCGGAGGCGCTGTTCGCCACCGCCGTCGGCCTGGTCGCGGCCATTCCCGCCGTGCTGGCGTACAACGCCATCAGCACCGACCTGTCGCGCTTCGCAGCGCGGCTGGAAGGCTTCGGCACCGAGTTCGGCGCGATCCTGTCGCGGCAGTCCGAGGAGCGGGCGTAAGGAATGGCGATGCAGCTGGGCGGGCGCGGCAAGGGCGGGGGCAGGGCCCGCTACCGGCCGCTGGCCGAGATCAACGTCACACCCATGGTCGATGTCATGCTGGTGCTGCTGGTGATCTTCATGATCACGGCGCCGCTGATGACGTCGAGCGTGAACGTCGATCTGCCCAAGGCCAGCGCGTCGGCCATCACGCCGGAGAAGGACCCGATCACCGTCAGCGTGCAGGCGGACAGCAAGGTCTATCTCGCCAATGACGGCATGGACCTCAGCGACCTGGTGGCCCGGCTGCAATCCCAGGCGCAGTCCGACCCGGACCGGCGCATCTACGTGCGCGGCGACAAGGACGTGCCGTATGGCCGCATGATCGAGGTGATGGGCACCATCCGCCAGGGCGGCTTCAACAAGGTGGCGCTGCTGGTGGAGCAGACCGACGCCGCCCCCGGCGGCAGCACGCCGGGCACCGCCGCCCCCACCGTGCGCCCGGCTGCGGCCCCGCCCTCCCCAGCTGCGGCGCCGCCGCGCCGGCGTTGAGCGCTTTGCGCGAGCCAGTGTTGAGCGCTTTGCGCGAGCCAGCGTTGAGCATTCTGAGATGAGGGAGCGCATCGGCCGGGGAGCTGCGGTCTCCTTTGCCCTGCACGGGCTGCTGCTGGCGGCGCTGCTGTATCTCGTGCCGTCGCCCAAGATCGAGCCGATGCCGGAGTTCGCCAGCTTCGAGGTGGACATCGAGGGGCCGAAGCAGGAGGCGCGCAAGTCCGCCGTGTCCGCGCCCGTGCCCGCCTCCACCAGCGCCCCCGTGCCCTCGCCGGAGCCGCCGACGCCGGAGCGGCCCTTGCCCACGCCGCCGCAACCGCCGCCACCTCCCCCGCCTCCGCCGCCTCCTCCACCTCCCCCGCCCGTGGTGCCGCCGCCGCCCTTGCCGGTGCCGCCGATCC
>CAXTJU010000047.1:0-28090 GCA_964244655.1 uncultured Acetobacteraceae bacterium
CCTCCGCCTACACCGCCGTCAGCAGAGAATTTCCACCACGAGCGCGGACGCTACCTACGTGCTTGGGATTCGATCTACGTCCCCCCCCCCAGGGGGCAACTATCGCTTGGAGACACCACGGTCTTACTGACTGGGTTCCGACCCACGCCCCCGCGCGGGGCGACCACGGGCCAGGATTTCCCCGCCACGGTCATTGTCGTTTCGATCCACGCCCCCGCGCGGGGGCGACCCTCCGGTGCAATGCCGACGCAGTTTGTCGTTGAGTTTCGATTCACGCCCCCGCGCGAGGGGCGACCACAGGATAGACCGTGACGCGCCCGAGGAAGTCGTTTCGATCCACGCCCCCGCGCGGGGAGCGACGCCGCACTGCCCGGTTCGTAGTGTTCACCGAGTGGTTTCGATCCACGCCCCCGCGCGGGGAGCGATAAGCTGTGTAAAGGGCCGCTAGCTGGCCTCTCAGTTTCGATCCACGCCCCCGCGCGGGGAGCGACGGCTGCGCGGCAATTACGACGCCCATACGCACCCGTTTCGATCCACGCCCCCGCGCGGGGAGCGACGCGCATCAGTCGGCCGGCGCCTTTCAGCCTGGTAGTTTCGATCCACGCCCCCGCGCGGGGAGCGACCTGCTGATGGACAGCGGGCCCAGGAAGCTGCTGCTGTTTCGATCCACGCCCCCGCGCGGGGAGCGACCTGCGAGGCAATGCCAGGGCCGACCAGCGTCCCGGTGTTTCGATCCACGCCCCCGCGCGGGGAGCGACCCCATTCAGGGCATTGACGCAGCCGTTCAGCCCGTTTCGATCCACGCCCCCGCGCGGGGAGCGACCCAAGGCGGGCAGCACGGCCGCCGCCATCGTGCAGTTTCGATCCACGCCCCCGCGCGGGGAGCGACGTCGTTCAGGACGCGCTCGCGCTGCCAGAGCCGGTTTCGATCCACGCCCCCGCGCGGGGAGCGGCTGGGCGGGTAGGAGCATTGCGCCGTGTTGATCTGGTTTCGATCCACGCCCCCGCGCGGGGAGCGACCGCATCGGCTGCTGTTGCAGCCCGGTCAGCTGCTGTTTCGATCCACGCCCCCGCGCGGGGAGCGACAACTTGCCCGAGACGTACTCGTGGTCGCCGATGGTGTTTCGATCCACGCCCCCGCGCGGGGAGCGACGACGCGCCACCAGTTCGACCCGGCGGAGGACTTGTTTCGATCCACGCCCCCGCGCGGGGAGCGACCGTAGCCGGGCGGCAGCAGCAGCTCGACGTTCTCGTTTCGATCCACGCCCCCGCGCGGGGAGCGACTCCATGCCTCGGTGGCGGTGCGATGCATGTCCGCGTTTCGATCCACGCCCCCGCGCGGGGAGCGACCTTTCGATTAACACGCCAGGCAGCTTCTGGAACGGGTTTCGATCCACGCCCCCGCGCGGGGAGCGACGAACGCGAGGTCGGTTAGGTTGATCGTGCCGGTGTTTCGATCCACGCCCCCGCGCGGGGAGCGACTGTCCACATCCTGCACCTCCAGCAGCTTGGCGCCGTTTCGATCCACGCCCCCGCGCGGGGAGCGACAACACGGTGCGGGACAACCTGCTGGCCATGCGGGTTTCGATCCACGCCCCCGCGCGGGGAGCGACCCTGGCGGAAGCGTAGGAGTGCTTTGGCCAGTCTGTTTCGATCCACGCCCCCGCGCGGGGAGCGACTCGGCGGCGTGCTAAGCGGGCTGGCGCAAGAGATGTTTCGATCCACGCCCCCGCGCGGGGAGCGACCCCTGGGCGCTGGTGTTCAACGCGGCGAGCTACGTGTTTCGATCCACGCCCCCGCGCGGGGAGCGACCAGTTCGCGTTGGCGTCGGAGCGACCGTTCTGGTTGTTTCGATCCACGCCCCCGCGCGGGGAGCGACGGCCATCGCACCCTTGCCGGCCCACATCGTGCTGATGTTTCGATCCACGCCCCCGCGCGGGGAGCGACAGGCGGCCGCGCAGTCTTTGCTGGCGGCTGGGCAGTTTCGATCCACGCCCCCGCGCGGGGAGCGACCAAGGTAAGCGGGCAGTTCTCCCCGAAGCGTGATGTTTCGATCCACGCCCCCGCGCGGGGAGCGACATCACCACGCACACCAGCACAAGGCCAAGAAACAGTTTCGATCCACGCCCCCGCGCGGGGAGCGACCGCGTTGCTGATCGATAGCTTCCTGCATATCCGAGTTTCGATCCACGCCCCCGCGCGGGGAGCGACGTGCGAGCAGGGCAGGCGTCAACCAACCCACTAAGGTTTCGATCCACGCCCCCGCGCGGGGAGCGACGGCTCGGAAGTGGCTGTTGGAGCGGCTAATTGCGGTTTCGATCCACGCCCCCGCGCGGGGAGCGACTTGCCGTCCTTGAACACCTTGTCGCAATCGGAGTTGTTTCGATCCACGCCCCCGCGCGGGGAGCGACCTGCCGCCAACGTGGCGTTGTCCACCGCGCTAGGGTTTCGATCCACGCCCCCGCGCGGGGAGCGACGATCGGCGTGCGGAGCTGCTGCGCCATGGCGGAGTTTCGATCCACGCCCCCGCGCGGGGAGCGACCTGCCGCCTAAGGCTGAGGCAACGGCTGAAGCCGGTTTCGATCCACGCCCCCGCGCGGGGAGCGACGCGATCTTGCAGTCACGCCGCCAAATACACATGGTTTCGATCCACGCCCCCGCGCGGGGAGCGACGGCGGCCGCCGGAGTTCTGCGCGTCCTCCACGAAGTTTCGATCCACGCCCCCGCGCGGGGAGCGACCGCCGCCGACACGATGGCCGGGCTGGTCTATGAGGTTTCGATCCACGCCCCCGCGCGGGGAGCGACGAAGCCGGTCGAGCCATTCGCCAGGGTGGCGGTGTTTCGATCCACGCCCCCGCGCGGGGAGCGACGTTATGCTTGCGGGCCTCTTCAATAGCTCCCTTGTTTCGATCCACGCCCCCGCGCGGGGAGCGACGCGCCACGAAGCCGTTGCCGGTCGCGCCATACGAGTTTCGATCCACGCCCCCGCGCGGGGAGCGACGCCCTCATAGCTTTTGGGGCAACAGCTTTGCAGAGTTTCGATCCACGCCCCCGCGCGGGGAGCGACGGTATGCCGGTATTCAACCCGGAACAGTTAGGCGTTTCGATCCACGCCCCCGCGCGGGGAGCGACATGGGCGCGGCACAAGCACCGCGGAGATGACGGGGTTTCGATCCACGCCCCCGCGCGGGGAGCGACGCTCCGCGCGAGCGTTCAGGCAAGACTCGCACAGGTTTCGATCCACGCCCCCGCGCGGGGAGCGACCTAAGGTGTAGGTGCACCCCTGCCAAGAGACGTGTTTCGATCCACGCCCCCGCGCGGGGAGCGACCGCGATCGTGCCGGCAACGGTGGTCGATGCGTTGTTTCGATCCACGCCCCCGCGCGGGGAGCGACCTGAACCATGCGGCGTTCCTTCGGCAAGTCTGCATGTTTCGATTCACGCCCCCGCGCGGGGAGCGACCGTCGAAGAACCGGCCGGAGCAAACCACGCCAGGCTGTTTCGATCCACGCCCCCGCGCGGGGAGCGACGCCGATCGCCAGGCCGCCGGAGAGCTTGAGCCAGTTTCGATCCACGCCCCCGCGCGGGGAGCGACACTCCTATTCCATCATGGGCATCACAGAGCTGTTGTTTCGATCCACGCCCCCGCGCGGGGAGCGACCTGACTTCGCCGCGCCAATTGCGATATCTGACCCGTTTCGATCCACGCCCCCGCGCGGGGAGCGACGTCAAGACATGCTGCGGCACGGTGTTCCTCGAGCTGTTTCGATCCACGCCCCCGCGCGGGGAGCGACGCTGCGGCGCTCCACCTGGGCATGGCGGGCGAGGTGTTTCGATCCACGCCCCCGCGCGGGGAGCGACCTTTCGCTGGCCCAATTTGCGACGGGCAAACTGAGTTTCGATCCACGCCCCCGCGCGGGGAGCGACAACAGCTTGATCATCTGTGCGGCCAAGAACAGAAGTTTCGATCCACGCCCCCGCGCGGTGAGCGACTACAGCGTCATCCTTGGCCGGGTTGCTGCCAAAGTTTCGATCCACGCCCCCGCGCGGGGAGCGACCGGTGAGGGTGGCGGTTTGCCTCGCCTCCCAAGTGTTTCGATCCACGCCCCCGCGCGGGGAGCGACTCGCTTCGGATACTGCGGTGGCATTGTTGCTTTGTTTCGAGCCACGCCCCCGCGCGGGGAGCGACTAGCTGCGGAGAGTTATTCATCACGGCTGGAAAGTTTCGATCCACGCCCCCGCGCGGGGAGCGACTGCAGTATGTGTTGCTCAGTATGCACGCTAGGCGGTTTCGATCCACGCCCCCGCGCGGGGAGCGACTTCGGCGCGGAACTCGTCACGCGGCATGTCGCGGTTTCGATCCACGCCCCCGCGCGGGGAGCGACCGGCGTCGCTGGTGGATGAGGCGGTGGCGCTGGAGTTTCGATCCACGCCCCCGCGCGGGGAGCGACAAGATGTTGACGCAGTAAAATCGATCTTCAATTGTTTCGATCCACGCCCCCGCGCGGGGAGCGACGCCGCCTATTCTACAAGTCTGATTTACAATGGATAAAGAGCCTTTCAGCGCGAAGACACTGCCCGGCATGCAGAAAACCACTATCAAACATGATAGCGGCTCGAAAATACCAAAGATAACATTGTCCTAGTGATGTTGCGAACCCACTCGGGTTCCCATGGCCGCTTGATGTTCGCGCAAGTCGGCGGTCTAAGGTTAAAACACCAGCGGCTCCTCCAAATTTAGCACCGCCTTCGCCCCCACATGCTCCACCGCCGCCCTTCCCGCCTTGCCCAAGCGGTAGAACCGCAGACTGTCGCGTGCCAAGTCCACCTCGCCCAACAATCTTGCCCGCAACGCCACCCACTGCGCCGGATCGACCTCGCATTCGAACACGGAAAACTGCACTCGCTGGCCCCAATCCAGGCACGCCCGGGCAACCCGGCGTAGACGCCTGCGGCCGGCGGCGTCCTCAGTATTCACATCGTACGTCACCAGCATCAGCATCGCACGTCCTACTTCCAGAAGAACGCCGGATAGCCGTCTAAGTCGCCGCGGAAGTGACGGGCCAGCAACTGCGCCTGGGCAAAGGCCAGCAGCCCGAACGGCGTCACCTCGTCCAGGAAGGGATGGCGTATCTCGTCGCGCTTGCGGTCTTGCCAGGCAGTCAGCACCGTTTTGCGGGCGTCGTCGGTCAGGCGCACGCCGCCGGCGGCTTCCACCACGAAATCCGCGGCACCGACCTGGCGGCGATTGATCAGGCTCAATGCCACACGGTCGGCCAGGACGGGACGCAGCTCCTCCATCAGGTCCAGGGCCAGGCTTGACCGGCCCGGCCGGTCAGCATGCAGAAAGCCCACCTGCGGATCCAACCCGTGCGCTTCCAGTGCCGAACGGCAGTCATGGCCCAGCATCGCATACAGGAACGACAGCAGCGCGTTGATTCGGTCCAGCGGCGGACGCCGCGAGCGGCCACAGAAGCGGAACGCCTCGCCGTCCACCCGGACCAAGTGGTCGAATACGCCGAAATACACGCCGGCGGCCTCGCCTTCCAGCCCGCGCAACTGCGCCACGTCGGCGCAGCCCAGCACCTGGCGGCCACAAACCGTCAGACGGCGCTCGGCAAACTCCAGAGCGTCCAGCGGCGAACCGGCCAGGGCCTCGACGTGATCGCGCAGGGCGCGGCGCAGCACGGTGCGCTGGTTGGCGGCCTTGGCGGCGACGATGGCCCGCACGATCGAAACCTGCCGCGCCGGGTCATCGGCAGCGCGATACTGGGTACGGCGCAGCAACACGTTGCCACTGCGCTGGCCCTCGACGCGAGCCAGGAAGCGGCCGGTGGGGGCCACGTGGGACAGGGTGATGCCGGCCTCGGCGCAGGCAGCCATCAGGGCCGGCGATGTCCCGGCCCGGCCGAAGCTCACCACCCCATCCAGCAGGTGCAGCGGTACCCGGCCGCGCTCGGCACCCTCCACTTCGACCACCAGGTTGGCGCCGTCCTTGCGCAACCAGGCATCCTCGGAGGTGACGTAGATAGTATTAAGCAGCTTGCGCACCGCCTCAGCCCTCCATCTGCGCCGCCAGCCACGGGGCGACGGCCGGCGGGCGTTGCAGCCGTGCGGGCTGGCAGGCGTCCAGCAACGAGCAGCGGGCGCAGCCGCGCATCAGCACCGGTGGCGGGGTGCGCTGGGCTGCGATCATCCCCCGGGCCTCGGCGGCGACGCGGGCGGTCAGAGCGCGCAGCGCCGGGTCGAAGGCGATGGCCGTGCGGCGGCGGGTGGCGCCGTAGAACAGGGCGCCGGTGGGAACGGATACGTCAAACATCTCTTCCAAGCACAGCGCCTGAGCGCAGAGCTGCACCTCGTCCGCCCGGTGCGGCTTGGGTTTGCCGCGTTTATACTCCACCGGAATAGGCCCGCCGCCGCGAGGGAACTCCACCACGTCGGCCTTGCCGGTGACGCCCAGCGCCACCGAACGCAGGGCAATGGACCGCTCCACGAGCTGGCCCGGCCGGGTTTCGAAGCCGCCGGCATCGACGCGCTCGTGCAGCACGCGGCCTTCGGCGGTGGCGCCGTCCTCGGCCCAAAGCTGCTCCACATGGATCAGCGCGCATTGCCGGGGGCAGAACAGGTAGTGCTGCAGGGCGGAAAGCGGGATCAGCGCGTCCTCCGCCGCCGCGGACAGCGGCGCCGTCACATCATGTCCAGCATCTCGACGCCGTCCGGCAAGCCAGCCTCATCCACCAGGATGGCGTAATCGTCGAAGGCGCGGGCGGGCGGAGCGTTGTCCAGGGCCGGGTCGCCGATCGGCAAGAAGCTGCCATGGTGATTGCGGCGCACCTGGACCCGGCCGAACAGGTCCTGCGCCCGGGCGTTGCCGAGCGGGCCGGCGTGGCGGAACACCACGAGGCGACGGGTGGTCATCTCGCCCCGGGCGGCGGAGCGGTCGTGCTCGAACATGTCCCGCAACGCCTCGAACAGCAGGGTCAGGTCGTCCGCGGTGAAGCCGGTGCCCTTGCGCGCGTCATGGGCGAGCGGGGCGGACACGAAGCCGTGGGCGCGATACAGGCCATACGGGATGATGTGCTTACGGCCCATGGTCCGGTTATCGCTGCGCTTGTCCTCGGACGGATCGCTGCCTTCGGTGCGAGTCTTCTTCTCGGCCTCGCTGGTGGCGGCCATCCGGGTGATGGATATCTCAAGCGGCAGCACCGGCTCGACCGATTCAGCGAAGCCGATCTGCACCGGGCCGCGGACCTGGCCGGCGTTGATCCCAGTGGACAGCACGGCGCCGAAGGTGCGGATGTCGTAGAAGTTGTCGCACATGAAGCCGCGAAGGCGGGCGGCCTCGTCGTCCGACTTGGGTGAAAGCTTCTTGTCCTTGGCGGCGGCAGGATCGCCGGGCCGGATGGCCAGGTAGGCTTCGCGGTGCTTCTCGTTGAGCACGGCGCCCTCGGTGACGTAGATTCGGAAGCGCGGCGCGTCGGTGCGGGCGATCTCGACGTAGTTGCGGATTTTGCGCTTGAGGCAGACATCGCTGACCAGGCCGCGGCCGGTTTCGGGGTCCATGCGCGGCATGTTGCCGGCGTCGGGGTCGCCGTTGGGGTTGCCGTTCTTGACATCGAAGAACAGCACGAACTCGTGGCGCTGCCGCAGCGCGGTTTCAAGCATCCTGGTTATCCCCCGTCCTGGTCATTGTTGTCCTGGGTGTCGCCTTCCGGCTTGGCCGGGCGGTGCGCGCGTTCGTGGTAGTAGCCGACGGCGAAGCGGCCCTGGTCTTCCAGCTTGAGCGTGCGGGCGAGCTCGGGCGGCAGGCGGGCCACGATCTCGTCCAGCCGGCGTTCCAGCCAGCGGCCGTGGCCACGCTTGCTGGCGGTCGAGACGTGGGTGCGGGCGCCGCGCAGGAGGGCACCGAACACCCGGGCCGGGGTGGCGGAGGCAGCGCCGTAGTAGCGGTCGGCGATGCTGGCATTGACCCGGCCCAGCGCCGCGTACTGGGCAGCTTCCAGCACGGCGAACAGCCGCCCGAGCTGGTAGGCCTGGTTGTCGTAGTCGGGATCGAGCGACACGGGCGGGCACTCCTTGGGAGATGGGCGGGACAGGCAGGCCCTGATGGCAGCGGCGTGCCAGCCGCTGCCCGGGCTGTCGCCGGCACGCAGGCGGGTGACCGCGGCAGCCAACCAGGTGCGCGGGTAGGGGGTGCCGGAGAACACGGCGCGCATGACCTCGCCGGCCAGGGCGTTGGGGATGTTCTCGAACTTCTCTTGCAGCGCGGTGGTCCTGACCAGCAGGCGGTTGACCGAGGGCGGCTTGCCGCGCCAGGGGGCGGGCTCGATCCGCACGGCCTCGAAATGGGCGGCGATGCGGCGGGCAAACAGCTCGAAGGTGCCGTCCAGCCAGAAGCGGACGGACAGGCGGGCGGCGTTGGGCGCCAGGCCCAGGATGTGGAACCGGGTGGTGGGGGCGATGCCCGGCATGGCCTCGGCGACGGGGCGGCCCTCCGCGAGCAGGTCCAACGTGTCGCGCAGCTTGGCGGCCTCATCGGCATCGTCGGGCGGCTCGGCGAAGCGCATCACCGCCGCCTCGGCAGCACTCGCAGCGGCCTCGCTCACCAACGGCGAGGTGTCGGCCCAGAACACCACGCTGGCGTCACCCACCGGGCGCGGCAGGCGGTTGCGGCTACCTTTATCCAGCATGCGGTTGAGGGCGGCGCCGTAGCGGAAGGCGGCGGCCTCGGAAGTGGGGGCGTTGTCGCCCTGTTCCTTGCCGTAGGAGGTGAAGGCGTCGAGGTTGAACGAGACCAGTGCCGCGCCGGAGCTTTGGCTGTCCCAGACACCCTTGATGACGGGGTGCAGCCGGGTGGGTGCGGCGGGTTGGCCGGTAACGAGGCAGACCTGCTCGGCAGTGCCGCGCCCGGCCCGGCCGGTAAGCATGGCCTGCACCGCGGGGCGCTCATGCAGGTCGCGCCCGTCGCCATCCAGGGCGAACACCAAGTTGGCGTCCAGCATGGTAGCGTCGAAAGGGGCCGCGTCGAAGCGGTCCGGAGTCCAGGTCTGGAGGAAATGCCTCAGCGCCGTCAGGCCGGCATCGTCGCTACTGCCGATGAAGGCCAGGTTGGCGGCCTTGAAGGCAGCGTGCTCCCCCGCCGTGCGGCGGCCCTCCCCGGCGGTTCGGCCCAGCACGTAGGCGGTCTTGTCCCAGAGCAGGTTGGGCAAGATGCCGGCCGTGCGCTTGACCGCAGCCGGCACGTTCAGCATCTGCGGCACGCGCTTCTTGCCGACCGTCTCGAACAACGGCACCACCTCGGCCACATCGCCGTCATCCGAAAGCAGGATGCGGTAGCTGATCTTCTCGCGCGAGAAGCCCGTCGGCTCCGCCTCGCCCCGCTCGGCCATGCGGGCGTAGTAGCCGTCCAGCGACTGGAGGATCGTCACGACGCCACCCCCTCGGCCAGGCAGGCATGGACGTCCAGCACGCCGTCCTTCAGCCTGGCACGGAAAAAGCGCGAGGTGTTGCCGTTCGCGAAGTCGATGTCGTGCAGCATCCAGCCCAGGTCGCGGTCGCGCTGGTCCGGCGGCAGGATGGTGGGCGGGACGGGCGTACCGGGGGGCAGCAGCTCGAACTCCGCCGGGAACTCCCGCGTGCCCAGGCAGGGGCGGTGGAAGCATTGCCCGGCGGCGGCGCGGCGGTTGAACATGGCAAGGTGCTTGGCCTCGGTGTCCTCGTCGCCGGCGCGGTCGGTGAGGACAAAATGCGCCTCGATCACGTAGGCGACATGGCGCAGCAGGGTGGCGGCCCGCTGCTGGCGGTTGTCCTCCACGGCCAGCCCGAGGCCTGCGACAGTGCCGGCCCGCATGGCCCGGCCGGCGGTTGCGGCGCTGATCTTGGCGCCGACCTCGTTGCGGCGGAAGGATTGGAAGCGAATAGGCTTGAGGACGTGGATGCGGTCGACCACCCAGGTGATCGCGGGCTTCCAATGGATCGCATCCAGGATGCCGCGGGCGGCGGATGGCGTGATGATGTCGTAAGACACCCGCTCCGTCTTCATCTCGGGCCTGGTAAAGCACGCCCAGTCGCCGCTCACCAGGAGCTTGACGCCGTAGCCCATCTAAAGCCGACCGGCGGGAAGCCCCGCTGCGAAGCAAGGGCCTCCCTGTTCATATCCCAACCCACGTACCGACTGAGATTTCGATCCACGTTCCAAGGCAGGAACGACATTAGAGAACCAAGCGGCTCTCCTCGCAGGAGTCATCAGCATGTCGCTCCCTACCGCCAAGGTGTCATCGCACCCATGCGATGACGATGGAACGTTCCGCTAAGTTACGTCAAGCAAATTGGTGTCCCTTCCCATACCCAGCCCACTACCGGCTTAGGAACACAGTATGAAGCCCTGCATTCCAGGTTGAGCAAAAGGCGTGCTAGAATTGCGTCTGGGCCAGCGCGCCCGTGACCGCCAAGCCGGTCGCATTGTCATACAGCGTTGCCACCGAAGCGGGATCGATCTGCACCAGCGTATCGCCCAACCGGCGGCTCACCGGCCGCACCACGTCCTTCAGCCACTCCGCCCGCAGCCGCGGCGGCACCGTCACCGTGTATTGCTGCAACTGCCGCAGATCGTCCCGCAGCGGCTTGTCCATCGCCGCGATCCGGGCCAGCAGCTTGCCCGCCTCCAGGTCAGTGCCGTCCTCGCCGGCCCAGGGAACGATCACCGGGTCCATGGCATCGTCGATCATGCGGAAGCCCTCGGCGATCTGCGCGAACGGAAAGTGCAGCGTGTTCGCCCGCTCGCCGATGGCCGCCAGGATGCCGCACTGCTCGCCCACCTTGGCGGTGTCGAACGCGTCCGGCCCCTTGTGCCAGTAGAGGTCAGCAAAATACGACCCCACCGTCTTGAGGGACAGCGGGTCCGCCGCGAACCGGCGCAGCACGCCCGCGGTTGCCTTCACCTGCTGCTTGAGGAAGTCCGGCGGTTTCTGCTCCGCCCGGGTGAAGACCACCACGCGGCCCGTCTTGCGGCGGCCTTCCCGGTTGCAACGCCCCGCGGCCTGCGCGATCTGGTCCAGCCCGGCGATCTCGCGCCATACCTCGGGGAAGTCCACGTCCACGCCGGCCTCCATCAGGGAGGTGGCTACCAGCCGCACCGGCGCCCCCGCCTTCAACCGCGCCCGAACCCGCTCCAGCACGACGCGGCGGTGCCGCGGGCACATCAGCGTGCTCAGGTGCACCGCCCCGTCCATCTCCCGGATACGCCCGAACAACGCCGCCGCGTGGTCGCGCCGGTTGACGATGCACAGCATCTGAGGGCTTGCCGCGAAGGCCGCCACCAGGGCCGCTTCCTCCACCGGCTCGGCCAGGTGCTCCACCGCCACGCGCCGCAGACGGCCGTAGAGCGCCGCCGGGTCGGGCGCCAGCTCGCGGCAGGGGCGAAGGTGCAGGCCGCCCTTGAAGCCGTCCTGCACCCGGATCGCCGGCTGGGTGGCGGTGCACAGCACTAGGCTGGCACCGTAGTTGCGCGCCAGCTCGTCCAGCGCCGCCAGGCAGGGCTGCAACAGCGCCAACGGCAAGGTCTGCGCCTCGTCCAGCACGATCACCGCGCGGGCCAGGTTGTGCAGCTTGCGGCAGCGGGCGCGGCGGGCGGCGAACAGGCTTTCGAAGAATTGCACCGCGGTGGTGACGATCACCGGCGCGTCCCAATCGTCGGCGGCGCGGCGCAGGCGTGCCACCGGGTCGGCGACCGCGTCCTCGGCATCGTCGGACGCCCGGCGTGCGGCCTCCCAGTCGAAGCTGGCATGGTGCTCCAGCACGTCGGCGTCGCCCAGCACGCCGCGGAACACGGCGGCCGTCTGCTCGATGACCGAGGTGTAGGGCGCCACGAAGACGACCCGGCGCATGCCATGAGCCTTCGCATGTTCCAGCGCGAAACGGAGCGCGCTCAGCGTCTTGCCGCCGCCGGTGGGCACGGTGAAGGTGAACAAACCCGGCGGCAGCGCGGCCTGTGCCACAGCGTGATCCAGCACCTCGGCGCGCAGCCGGTCGACGTCGGACTGCGGTGGCGCCCGGTTCGCTTGCCAGGCCCGCGCCCTGTCGAGCAGAGCCGATAGCGGGGTAAAGCATGGTGCGACGTACTCGCCGTAGAAACGGGCCGTCTCGACCGAGTCCGCGTCCACCAAACACGAGAACAGCATCCGCGCGAGAAAGGCGCTGCTGAAGCCGCGGTACGGTCCTTTCTTCCAGGACGAAAAGTCCAGGCTGGCGAGGGCAGGCAGCGGGTCCGCGTGGTCCTGCCAGCCCTGGACATTGGGGATGACGGTTCGGCTGGGGTCCAGCCGGCGCTCCAGCCCTTGGGTCCAGTCGCCCAGTCCAGCATGATGGCCGGCGATGCCATAGGCGAGTAGCGTACCGAAGTCGCCGTAGATGTTGCGGGCGACCCGCGCCCCGGCCGTGGAATGGTCGCCGCCGCGGCCCGAAGCTTCGCCACTGTCCTGATCCGTCGAACGCCGGATATAGGTTTGGAACTCCGCCGACACCTTGCCGATGTCGTGCAGGCGTCCCATGACTCCCGCTGCTTTGCCCCAGCCAAAAGCCGCGCCGAAACGTTCGGCAGTTATCTCGACGGCGTGTAGGTGATGCCGCAGCGTTTCCCAATCCGTGACGGGATGGCCTGGCAAAGAGTGAGCGTGAATTTCAGCAGCCACGGCAATCAGGCCCTTAACGCTGGGTGAGTAATCGGCGAGTCATGAACGCCCCGAAAATTCTGTTTCAGAGAGACATAAATCGCGACGTCGCACCGTGACGATTGTGATCGTTGCGCTATCAAATTGCAAACGGGCTTAGCCGGAACGGCATAACGGCATTCTGTGTAGAGGCGGTTATTGGAACGCATAACGAGGCTACAAAGCGAGTTGTCGTTACCACAATCTTAGTCAACCCTACTCCGAAAACCGACTAAGCTTGGGGCCTCCGACTCTCAATTTACTCCGGAAAGTCGTGACAGACAGCCCGTAATAAACCGGATTATCACGTGCTGATCGATGCCGGGCGGGCGCGGCGTGGAACGGCGCCCTTGGAGCGGCGCGGGCGCGTGTGACAGGGTGCCGCGATGGAAAGGACCAGCATGGCGGACGAGGCGAACACTGGCGTTCTGAAGCTGATGGCGAAGATCGTCTCTGCCCACATCCGTAGGAACCAGCTCGCGGCCGCGGTCCTGCCGGAGCTGATCCAGTCGGTCTATCGCTCGCTGGCCACGGCCGGCACCTCCCAACCAGCACCGGCGCCGCTGACGCCGGCTGTGCCGATCCGCAAATCGGTGTTTCCAGACCATATCGTCTGCCTGGAGGACGGGATGAAGCTGAAGATGCTCAAGCGGCACCTGCAAACCAGCTATGGCATGACACCTGAGCAGTATCGGCGAAAGTGGGACCTGCCAGCTGCCTACCCCATGGTGGCGCCGAACTATGCCAGCCACCGCTCTAGCCTGGCCAAGCAGTCGGGTCTTGGCCGGAGGCCAGCAAGCGCACAACAACCAAACCTGGCGGAGGAGAGCGAGGAACCAAATTTGTCGGCTGATCCCCCGATAACACAAGGGCGGGCACGGCGCGCGCGTGGATCCAGGGGCTAAGCCCTCAACCTAGTTTCGGTCATAGCTCTCAACACGACCCAAGCTGCTGAGAAGCCCGAAGACGGGCGACTGCCCTAAAGCCTTAGCTACTTCATGTCGATGCCCAGTCAAGCAGCAGAACTTGCTGCTTGAACGCCGTCAAGAAACCCTACCACCTCGGCCCGCAGCGCGTGTTCTCGCGCGCCGACCGCGCCGGCTGCGGCCAGGACCCGGTTGGCGATCCGGCCTAGGTCCTCGGCGCCCGTGCGTACCTCGCCGGTGATCCCGGCCACCTCCGCAGCGCCCCCTGCCGCCTCCGCGACGGCGCGGCTGATCGCCTCGGTGGCGGCACCCTGCTGCGCGATGGCTGCGGCAATCGCCGCCGACGCCTGGCTCATTCGCCGTACCGCCCCGTCGATGCCCTCGATGGCCGCGACCGACGAGCCGGTGTTGGCCTGGATAGCGCCGACCTGGGCGGCGATCTCCGCCATGACGCGTGCCGTCTGGGCCGCGAGCTGCTTGACCTCGGCGGCGACGACCGAGAAACCGCGGCCCGCCTCGCCGGCGCGCGCTGCCTCAATGGTGGCATTGAGCGCCAGCAGGTTGGTCCGGCCGGCGATCTTCTGAATCAAGCCGACCGCGTCACCGATGTGCGCCGCCGCGACGCTCAGCCCCTTCATCGTGGCGCGCGCCTGGGCGACCTGCCCTACTGCCTCCCGCGCCATCTCCGCCGACGCGCCCACCTGCCCGCTCGCGTCCCGCGCCGAGGCCGCCAGCTCCGCCGCCGCCGCGGCGATCGCGTCGGCGTGCGCCGAAACCTGCCCCACACCCTCCGCCGCCAGGGCCGTGCGCTCCATCCCCCAGTGCGAGGCGGCCGTGAGCTGGCCGGCTGCATCGCGCATCTCGCCCGAGGCCTGTGCGAACAGGTCCAGCACCGTGTCCGCCGCCTGGCCGAAAGCGGCGACGTCCACCTCGAGCGCCGCAGCCCGCCGCGCCCGCGCCGCGTGCGCCTGCACTTGCTCATCCGCGAGCCGGGCCCCTTCCTCGCGCCGCAGCCGTTCGCGCATAGCGAGCAGGTAGCCTCGCCGCTGCTCCCGCTCGAGGCGGTGGTTGGCCAGCAGCGTGAACAGGCACGTCCACGCGACGGAGCTGATGATCATCGCCTTCACATGGCCGGTGGCGCCGTCGAAGCGCCAAAGGTCGACGACGTTGCAGAGCAGGATGAGCACCGACGCAGCGACGGCGAAGCGGAAGCGGGCGGGCGCCAGGACGTTGATGAACAGCACCGTCAGCACCGGGCCGTAGCGGAAGAACACGGCGACCGGCGCTGTGCTCGACTGCCAGACGACCATGCTGGCTACGAGGCTGAGCAGCGTCGTGGTGATGTGCACCGCCTCGCGCCGAGTAGCCGGCGGCCCCGATGCCGCGTGGGCCAGGCACAGCAAGACCACCGGGGTGACGAAGCCGAGCTGGACCAGGAGCGCCCGCCAGGCGACGTCGGGCAGCATGGTGAAATAGTTGAACAGGGCCAGGTCGTAGAGGATGAGGCTGGCCAAGCCGTAGCGCGCGAACATGCGGCCTCGGTCCGGGCCGGTGTCATGCTCGAACCGCGCTTCCAGGGCGGACGGAAACCGTAGGCGGACTCCCTTGTGCTCCAGGGCAGCATCAATCAGTGCGACACTATCCTTTCGCCCCTCGATGCCCCACCCGGGCGAGGTCTCGGCCATTGGCAATCCCTATACGCGTTCGCCCCAGCATTCGGAACATTCAGGGGCAGGCTACCTCGACCTCCCTAAAATCCGCTTAATCGTTACGCAGACCGGGTCAGACACGCGTTGTCCGGATCCGGTCAACATGCCCTGAACGCTCTTACTTACCCTTTCCTGCCATAACATGAATGCTCTGCCCTCCTGTTCATCTTGCAAGTTCTGGCATCAACTCAGCACGCTTGCATGTCAGGTGCTCCCCGTGTCTGGCCGATCTCTGGGCCGCACCGGCCGCGGCGGGCGCAGGAGTTACGGTGTAGGCCTCCCCTGCCAACATCAGCGTCCAGGCGATGCGCGCCATCTTGTTGGCCATCGCCACGGCAGCCAGCTTCGGCGGGCAGTAGGCGTGGATAGGCCGCCATGTCGATGTTGACGCTGCCGAAGCTCACGATACTGCCGGTCAGGGACATGCTGGATCCCCCGCCATCACCCCCGGCCAGCCGTGCAGCGCTGGACAAGGGCCTGCATCAGAAGCGGTGGGCTGGCGAGAACGGGGACTTGCAAGGTGACGGCAAGCGATTCCTGCAGGTGCGCCAGCGAGGCCTGCGCCAGCACGAGCGTATCGAACGTCCCCGCTACCCCGGCGGCCTCGAGGATCAGCCTGTCATGTTCCGCGCGATCGCCCCGCATGAGCGCCGTATAGGCGTCGGCTTGTAGCATTGGTACGATGGTGACTTGACGCCCCTGCGCCGCGGCGTGTGAGCGGAGCAGCGCGGCACTCGGCTCGACTGTGCTGCTCGCCGTGCAGACCAGGCCGATACGCCCGCCGCGCGCCACGGCCGCCGCCGCCATAGGGTCATCGATCTTGAGGATCGGGGTATCCAGCATCCGGCGCACGATGTCGACTGCAGGCGACGTCGAAGAGCATGTCATTACCAGCAGGTCGGCTCCGGTATTGGCTGCCGCCAGCACCTGTTCCGCGACCCGGCGATAGACCGCCGCTTGCGGCTTGCCACGCAGCAGGTCCTGCAACAGGCTCTCGTTGAGCACATGGAAGCAATCCACGTCCGGCAACTCGTCGCGCATGCGGACGCGAAAGTCTTCCACCAGGAAGCCCACGGTATGGATGAAGCCGATACGCCTGACCATCGCAGCCTCCCGCTCATCCCGTGAAGCTGGCCCGTCATTTGGCATAGGGGTTGCCTCGATGCAGTGCCCAATCGGCCGCGCTGAAGCGGTCCTTGGCGAACTGCCCCTGGTGCCAATAGGGATAAAGCATCGGGATGGCGCTGACATCGTCGAGCGTCTTGCGCTCCGCATCGCTCAGTTCGATGTCGACGGCCGCGATATTGTCTTTGAAGTGGGCCTCGTTCTCGCCGCCGACCACGGCCGAGGTGATGCCGGGGCGCTCCAGCACCCAGGCGAGGGCAATCTGCGCCGCCGACACGCCGCGGGCATCACCGATCGTGACCAGGGCATCGACGATGTTCCACAGCCGCTCCATGTCGCGGATCGGCGGCTCGGTCCAGCCTTTCGCTTGACGAGAGCCTTCCGGCGCCGGCCGCCCACGGCGGTGAGCGCCGGACAGCAAGCCTGCGGCGAGCGGGCTCCAGATCAGCACACCCAGGCCCTGGTCAACCGAGATCGGCAGCAACTCGTACTCCGCCTCGCGCGCCTCCAGGGTGTAGTGGATTTGCTGCGTAACGAAACGCGGATAGTCCTTGAGGTTGCTGACGTTGAGCGCCTTCATGACATGCCAGCCGGAGTAGTTCGAGCAGCCGATATAGCGGATCTTGCCCTGGCTCACGAGGCTGTCGAGCGCGCTGAGCATCTCGTCGAGCGGGGTGAGGCCGTCCCACTCATGCATGTAGTAGATGTCGATGTGGTCGCGCCCGAGCCGCTGCAAGCTGCGCTCGCACTCGCGGATCAGATGATAGCGCGAGACGCCCTCGTCGTTGGGGCCATCGCCGATGCGCATGCGGGCCTTGGAGGAAATCAGCACGTCGTTGCGGCTTTCGCCCAAGGCCTCGCCGAGGATTTTCTCCGACAGGCCAAGCGAATACATGTTGGACGTATCGAACAGGTTGATCCCGCCGTCGCGGCATACGTCTATCAGACGCCTTGCTTCCGCCACGCCCTGGCTGCCAGTCATGGCGAAGTCGCCTTTGCCGCCAAAGGTGAAAGTTCCCATGCTGAGCACGGACACCTTCAAGCCAGACCGGCCAAGCAATCTGTATTTCATGGTTGCGTCCTGTTCCAACTGCGGTGCTGCGGCATGACTACCGATGGGGCAACACGCGATCCATTCCCCGCCCACACCTAGGAGGATGCCTTGCGCCTGTTGCTGAGCGAGTCAAGCAGCACGGCGAGGAAGATCACGGCACCCTGGATGAATTGCACCCAGAACGGCTCGACGTTGTGCAGCGTCAGGCCGTTGTTGATGACGCCGATCAGCAGGACGCCGAGGATGGTGCCGAACATGGAGCCGCGCCCGCCGAACAGCGACGCGCCACCGATCACCACGGCGGCGATCGAGTTCAATTCCAGCCCCGTGGCGGCGATGGGTTGGGCGGAGTCGAGCCGCCCAGCCAGGATGATGCCGCCCAGGCCCGCCAGAGCCCCAGAGATCATGTATACGGAGAGAAGGGTCCGTTGCACGGGGATGCCGGTCATCCGCGCCGCCTCGCGGTTGCCGCCTACGGCATACACCTCACTGCCGAACACCGTTTTGCCGAGCACGAAGGCCGCGACGCCCAGCACGACCAGCGAGATGATGCCGGCAATGGGAAAGAAGTGCACCAGGCCCCCGCCGATCGCATCGAAGCTGTCATCGAAACCGAACAACGTGGCGCCGTTGGGCAGGATGAAGGCCAGGCCACGCGCCATCGCCAGCGACGCCAGCGTCACGATGAAGGGGTTCATGCCGAGCCACGTCACCGCCATGCCGTTGAACAGGCCGCAAGCCGCGCCAACTAGTATGCCGATGGGGACGGCCAGCACGACCGGCACATGGTTCTGCATCGCCATGGCCGCGCATATGCCCGACAACGCCACCACCGATCCGGAGGACAGGTCAATGCCGCCGGTGATCACCACGAAGGTCTGGCCGCAGGCCACGATCGCGATCAGTGAGACCGCCACCAGGATGGCCATGAGGTTGGCCGTCGACAGGAACGAGTTGGTCGAGAACGAGAGATAGGCGACGATGGCAAGCAGTACCGCCAGCACCGTGAGGTCGCTCATGTCCACCTTGGGCCAGGCCCGGCCTGGCGGCATTTGGATGATCGGGGCTGGAAGCTCGTTGGTGTCCATGCGCTTATCCGATGGCCGCGAGCGACATGATGCTGTCCTGACTAAAATTCACCCGCTCCACCTCGCCCGCAAAGCGGCCAGCGCGCAGAACGCCGATGCGGTCGCACAGGCCCAGCAATTCGAGTAAGTCGGAGGATACGATCAGGATCGCAGCACCTTGCGCAGCCAAGCCTCCGATCAGGTTATAGACCTCGACCTTGGCGCCGACATCCACGCCACGGGTCGGCTCATCGAGCATGAAGACGCGTGGAGCGACGCTGATGGCGCGCGCAAGCACGACCTTCTGCTGGTTGCCGCCAGACAGGCGGCGCACCTCCTGCCCGGGCGACCGGGCGCGGATACGCAGTGACCGGATGGATTTCTCGGCCAATTTCGCAACCGCGCGCGCCGACATGACGCCCCAGCGCGACAGGCCGCCAAGGGTGGACATCGCGACGTTGCTGCGAACTGAGAACTGCAGCACGAGCCCCTCCAGCTTGCGGTCTTCCGGCGTAAGCACGACGCCCTGGCGGAGCGATTGCCGGGGAGAGCGCGGCACGAAGCCAGCGCCGCCGACCTGGACCTGCCCGCCGGCGACGGGCAGCGCGCCGAAGATCGTCTTCAGCACCTCGGACCGGCCGGCGCCCACCAACCCCGCGAGGCCGTAGATCTCTCCCGCCCTCACGTTGAACGAGACGCCGCTGAAGCGGCCCTTGCTGCTCAGCTCCCGCACGTCGAGCAGTACGGGGCCGAACGCGATATCCTGCTTCGGAAAGAATTTGTCGATCGGCCGGTTCACCATGGCCTGCACCATGGTCGCCTCCGTCCAATCGGCGGCGGGGCGGACATCGACGCTGCGGCCGTCGCGGATCACGGCAACCCGGTCGCAGATCGCGAACACCTCCTCGAGATGGTGGCTGATGAAGATGACGCCCACGCCATCGGCCTTCAGCGCGCGAATGGTGCTCACCAGGAACTCCACTTCGTGTCCGGTCAAGGTGGCAGTCGGTTCGTCCATGACGATGATGCGCGCCTTTTGCGACAGCGCGCGGCCGATCTCCACGAGTTGCCGCTGTGCCAGCGAGAGGCTGCGGATGCCGACGGTAGGCGCAATGTTGAGGCCCACGCGTCGCAGCACGGCAAGCGTGTCCCGCATCAGGCGGCGGCGGCGCACCATACCGAAGACATTGCGTGGCAGCACCCCGGCGAAGACGTTCTCGGCCACCGTGCGGTCGGGGAACAGGCTGAGTTCCTGATGCACAACCTTAATACCGGCGGCAAGCGCGTCACGCGGTCCGTTGGGCACGAAGGTTTCCCCATCGATGCAAATCGATCCCTGATCCGGCCGGTGAATGCCGGCCAGGATCTTCATTAGGGTCGATTTGCCGGCGCCGTTTTCGCCGACGATGCCTAATACCTCGCCGGCGTGCAGGGTCATCGATACGTCGGTCAGGACGGGATTGCCCAGGAACGCCTTGCACACGCCCTGCATGTCGAGGAGGGGCGCCATCGGGTAACGGCCTAGGCCGTGTCTCCCCATAGGCCATATGACTTGGCATCCGGGCTGTCGATGGTTTCCTTCGTCAGAAGGATATGCGGCCAGAACTCGTGGGCCGGGATTTTCGATTTGTCGCCATTGTAGAACATGTCGACATACTTCACCGACTGCGCCGCCATAGTCACAGGATTCTGCGACAGCGTCGCATCCATGTCGCCCCGGCGGATCGCGGTCAGCGCCTGACGTGTGCCGTCGATGCCGATCAGGATGATGTGCTTGGGATCGTCCAGCGGCACGTTGCGGCCGGCCAGGCGGACGGCCCGCAACGCGCCCACGGCATTGTCGTCATTGCCGTTGAACACGGCATCGATCTGCGGATTGGCCGCCATGATCTGGCTCATCAGGTTGAAAGACCGCTCCTGGTCGAACTGTCCCTCCTGCCGCGCCACCAGCTTCAGGCCGGGGTTTTCTGTCGCCGCCGCCTTGAACTCGTCCATGAACCCCTTGTCGCGGTCGTCACCCGCCGTGCTGCCGATCAGCCCGACTAGGTCCACCACGTTGCCCTGGACCTTGCCGTAGCGCTTCTTGAGCTGCGCGATGATGTAGCGCGCGCCCTCGCGGCCCATCGCCACGTTGTCGGTCTCCAGGAAGTTGGTCTGGCAATCGCCGCAGGCAGCGCCGCGATCCAGGGTGAAGACGGGGATCTTCTTCTCCACCGCCCGTTGGACCACTGGCACGATGGCGTTGGCGTTGATCGGGTTGAGGATCAGCGCATCGACACCCTGGTTGATCATGTCCACGACCAGGCTGGCCTGCGTATTGGCGTCGCCGTTCGCATTGGTGTTGAGCAGCGTCATGTCGGGGAACTGCTTGACGGCGTCGACCGTCCCCTTGGTCATGCCCTGGAAGAACGGGTTGGCCAGGGTGGAAACGCAGTAGCCGATCTTGAGCGGCTTGCCAGCCGCATGCGCCAGGCCCGGCAGCAGGCTGGTCAGGCCCAGCACGCCGGCCCCGCAGATGACGTCTCGTCTGTTCATCGTTTCCTCGGTTGATGATGCATTGCGGGCGGCATCTTCTAAGGCCAGCCTGGCCTTGAAGTATGAGAGCCGTCAAGCTACTCCCCGCCGTCGCCTCATGCGCGCAACGCAGGTCGTTTGGAGCGCAAGGGAGGCACGATGGTGCAACGCGACCAGCCGCAATCCGTCATCCCCGGCCTGGCCGCGCTTACGGTGATGGCCTTCGTCGGCATCGGCATCGCCAATCCTGATTTCCTGTCCTTCGCGAGCCTGAGTTCCATGGGGTTCCAATTCCCTGAATTCGGCCTGCTGGCGCTGGCGGTGCTGCCGACGATGATCTCGGGCGGCATCGACCTGTCCATCGTCAGCATCGCCAACCTCGCCTCCATCGTCGCCGCGCTGATGCTCAAGGACGGCCATGGCTGGGCCGCCATGCCCGCCGCCATCCTGGCCGGCACGCTGTGCGGCGTCCTGAACGGCGTCCTCATCAGCTATGCGCGCCTGCCTGCGATCCTCGCCACGCTCGGCACCGCACAGGTGATCGGCGGCTTGGGCGTCGTCATCACACGCGGCCCCGCCATCACGGGGCTGCCCGAATGGTATTCCAGCCTGCTGAACTCGCTGGTCGGCGGCTTCGTCCCGTTCTCGCTGATCGTGTTCGCCGGCGTTGCCGTCCTGCTCGGCCTGGTGCTGCGCTTCAGCAGCGTCGGGCTGCAAACCCGGCTGCTCGGCGCCAACCCGCTCGCCGCCTGCTTCTCCGGCCTGTCCGAGGCCAGGATCCTGATCGCCGTCTATGCCGCAAGCGGGTTCATATCGGCCCTCGCCGGCCTGGTGGTGTTGGGCCACGCCAACTCGGCCTATGCGGACTATGGCAATTCATACGTGTTGCTGGTCGTTCTGATCAACATCCTAGCGGGGGTAAGCCCGTCAGGCGGCTTCGGAACGGTGAGCGGCGTCGTTCTGGCCGTGGTGCTGCTGCAGCTGATTTCCAGCGGATTGAATTTCCTGTCATTCAGCGCGTTCATGCGCGACCTGTTCTTCGGCGGCTTGCTCGTCGTGGTGATGGCGGCGCGGGCGCTCACCGGGGGGCTGCGCATCGCGGGCTGGCTGGCCGCGATGCGCGCGCGGCCCTGAGCGCGCGGCCTTGGGGCAGCCTGCATTTACCGTTGCCGCAGGGCGTCCTACAAGCAGACTCGGCACGAGTCGACCAAGGCGCAGCCGTCAAATCGCCTTAGCACCCGGGCTCATCAGGGAGGATACGGCACCATGCGGAGCAGAACGAGGATCATCGGCGGGGCGGCCCTGGTGGTGGTGGCCCTTGCCGGCACCGTCGCCTTCGCCCAAGCACCCAGCAAGAAATACACGATCGTCACCGTGGTGAAGATTGCCGGGGTCGCCTGGTTCAACCGCATGAATGAGGGCGTGCAGCAATTTGCCAAGGCCACGGGGCAGAACGCCACCTCGGTCGGGCCGGCCTCCGCGGATGCCGCGCTGCAGAATCAGTTGGTCGAGGACCTGATTGCCAAGAGGGTCGACGCCATCACGGTGGTGCCAAATTCGCCCGAGTCGATGGAACCCGTCCTGAAGAAGGCGCTCGACAGCCACATCGTCGTGATCGGCCATGAGGGCTCCGACCTCAAGAACGTCACGTACGACGTCGAGGCGTTCGACAACGACGCCTACGGCGCCCATCTGATGGACGTGCTGGCCAAGTCGATGAAGGAGGAGGGTGAGTACGCCGTCTTCGTCGGCCACCTTACCGCCAAGACCCATAACCAATGGGTGGACGCCGCCGTGGCGCGGCAAAAGAGCGCCTATCCGAGAATGAAGCTGGTGGCCGACAAGCAGGAAAGCCTTGAGGACCAGCAGGTTGCCTACACCAAGACCAAGGAGCTGCTGCAGGCTCATCCCAACCTGAAGGGCATCCAGGGTAGTGCCAGCACGGATGTCGCGGGCGCTGCCTTGGCCATCGAGGACGCCGGGCTCGGCGACCAGGTATCGGTGGTCGGCACCAGCCTGCCGTCGATCGCAGGCCCCTATATCCAGAGTGGCGGCATCTCCCAGATCTCGTTCTGGGACCCGGCGAAGGCCGCTTTCGTGGTGGACAAGGTTGCTACCATGACGCTCGAAGGCAAGCCCGTGACCGACGGCATGGACCTCGGTGTTGAGGGCTACGAGAAGATTGTCCTGAAAGGCCACGTGATCACCGGCCAGGCCTGGGTCGACTGCAACAAGGACAACGTCGCCAGCTTTAAGTTCTGACACCGGCTGGCGGCCGTCGCCCGAGATGGCGGTCGGTCGGTCGGTCGGTCCAGAGGCGCACGGCGGGGCCGACGCTGCCGTCCGGCGCCAGGCCCGGCGCATCAGCTCAGCGGCTTCGCCGGCCAGGGCCTTCGACATGCGATGATTTCCACACCGGGGACCCATTTGCCCGATACTGTGCTCGAGATGCGTGGCATCCGAAAATCCTACGGTCCGGTACAGGTGCTGCAGGACATTGACCTTATCCTTGGACGCGGCGAGGTCCGCTGCCTTGCCGGCGAGAACGGATCAGGCAAGTCAACCCTCATCAAGATCCTGTCCGGGGTGGTGAAGGCGGGTGCCGGCACGGTCTCGCTGTTCGGCAAGACGATAGAAGCCGACCCGAGTGCCGTGATCGCATACGGATTATCGGTGATCTACCAGGATTTCTCGCTGTTCCCCAACCTCACTGCCAGCGAGAACATCAGCTTCCTGCGTGCCGCCGCCGCGCGTGAACGGATCATGCATTGGCGCCGCCGCCGACGCCTGGCGACGGAGACGCTCCAGCGCATGGGGGTGGGCATCGACCTGGACCAGCCGGTCGAAAGCCTGCCGGTCGCCTCCAAGCAGCTCGTCGCCATCGCCCGGGCGCTTGCCAACGACGCCCGCATCATCGTGATGGACGAGCCGACCACGGCGCTGACCAGCAAGGAGGTGGAGCGCCTGCTCAGCCTGGTCTCGACCCTGCGGGAGCAGGGTGTTTCCTTCATTTTCGTCAGCCATAAGATCGAGGAGATATTCGCGGTGTGCGACAGCGTCACGGTCATCCGCGACGGCAGACTTGCGGCCGCCGGGGCCGCTGCGGAGTTCACCACAGCCGCGCTGATCGCCGCCATGACCGGCCGCACGATCGATGGCCGCCGGCCGCCGCGCGAGCCGTGCACCGCTGCCGGCCCCCTCCTGTCCGCCCGCGGCCTGACGCGCATCGGCGAGTTCCAAGATGTCGACCTCGACCTATACCCGGGGGAGATCGTGTCGATCGTGGGCCTGCTCGGTTCGGGCCGGACCGAACTTGCCCTCGCCTTATTCGGCATGGCCGCGCCCGATCTCGGCACGATCACGCTGGCAGGGCAGCTGAGGCAGTTCCGTTCGGCGCGTGACGCGATGGCGGCCGGGATCGCCTATGTGCCGGAAGACCGCTTATCCGAAGGCCTGTTCCTGAACCAGTCGATCCGCGACAACATCGTGGTGTCCAGCCTCGACCGCGACGACCGGCTGGGCTGGCTGGACTCCCGCGGCCTGGCCCGGCGCGCCAAGGCCGCGGTCGAACGGCTGCGGATCAAGCTCGGCAGCATCGGCGCGCCGGTGGCGCAGCTTTCCGGCGGCAACCAACAGCGTGTGGTGCTGGCCCGCTGGCTAGAACGCGAGCCAGCCTTGTTCATCCTGAACAACCCCACGGTCGGCGTCGATGTCGGCTCCAAGTCCGACATCCATGAGCTCCTGCTGGGCCTGCGCGCCGGCGGGACGGCCGTGCTCGTGGTAACGGACGACATCGGCGAGGCTTTGGCGATCAGCGACCGCATCCTGGTGATGGTAGCCGGCCGCCTGGTCAGCAGCTTCGACGGCGAGAGTGCTTCCGAGGCGGAGATCACTGCCCAGGTTGCCGAGGTCGCTGCTTGATGCGCCGCAGCGCGCTACGCTTCGCCGCCTCCTCCCAGGGCATCATGCTGGTCACCGGATTGGCCCTTGCGGTGGTGTTCTCCCTGCTGAACCCGGCGTTCCTGTCGGCGCCCAACTTGATCGACCTGCTGCGCAACGCGATCGTCACCGGGATTTTCGCGATCGGCGTCATGGTCGTGCTGGCGGCGGGCGGCATCGACGTGTCATTCGCGGCCGTGGGCGCCTTCGCGCTGTACGCCACTTGCAAGCTGTTGCTGGTGTTCGGGCTGCACCTGCCGATCGCCCTGATCTTCGCCATAGGCATCGCCATCGGCGGCGCCCTCGGGCTGGTCAACGGGCTGCTGATCGGCCTGCTCGGCCTGCCGACCCTGATCGTCACGCTGGCGACGCTCAGCCTATTCCGTGGCGCGTTGCTGACCTTCGTCGGCACGCTCTATTATGGCACCATCCCCGCCGAGATGGTGGCCTATTCGCGCCATCCGCTGGTCGCCTTCCACTTGGCGAATGGGCGGCTCGTGCAATTGCCGATGGCGTTCCTCAACTTCGTCCTGGTGGCGGCGCTGGCCTCGTTCATCCTCAACTTGACGCTGTTCGGCCGCAAGATCTACGCGCTGGGCGGCTCGGAGGAGGCCGCCGAGCGTATCGGCATCGACGTCCGGCGCATCAAGCTCGTGATCTTCATGCTGGCAGGCGGGATCGCGGGCCTTGCCGGGATGACCCATTTGACGTTGATCCGCATCGCCAACCCATTTGATCTCGTCGGCAGCGAACTCAACGTGATCGCCGCCGTCGTGCTGGGCGGCAGCAGGATCACCGGCGGGCACGGCACGGTGTCGGGCACTGTCATCGGCGTGCTGGTGATTACGATGATCAATTCGTCGCTTCTGTTGATTGGCATCCCGACTTATTGGCAGCGCCTGGTGGTCGGCTTGCTGATCCTGGTCGGAACTGGCCTGTCGATTTCCATCGAACGCGTCAACGCCTATCGGGCGCGCCGGCACCCCAACGGTCCGCTGCTTGCCCAAGGAGCCCCTACGTGAAGAAAATCCTCAATAGCCCCGCCGATTATGTCGACGAGATGCTGGATGGGCTGTGCGCCGTCCATCCCGACATTTATGCCCAGCCGAAGCCGCGGGTGATCGCGCGGGCGGGCGGCACCACGCCGGGCAAGGTCGGCCTGGTGACGGGCGGCGGGTCCGGCCACCTTCCCGTGTTCACCGGCTATGTCGGCCAAGGCCTGCTCGACGCCGCGGCGATCGGCGACGTATTCGCCAGTCCGTCGGCCGAGCAGATGGCCGAGGCCATGCGCCAGGCCCATGGCGGCGCCGGCGTGCTGCGCCTATACGGCAATTACGGCGGCGACGTGATGAACTTCGACATGGCAGGCGAGATGCTGGAGATGGAGGACATCGCCGCCGCCACCGTGGTGGTGGCGGACGACGTGGCCTCAGCCGGCCCGCAGGAGCGCTCGAAGCGCCGCGGCGTGGCCGGGATGATCTACGCGTTCAAGATCGCGGGCGCACGGGCGGAGGGGATGGGAAGCCTTGCCGAGGTGACCACCGCCGCCCAGAAGGCCGCCGACGCCTGCCGTTCGATCGGCATGGCGTTGAGCCCCTGCACGGTACCGCAGGCTGGCAAGCCGACGTTCCAACTCGGCGACGATGAGATGGAGATGGGCATGGGCATCCACGGCGAACCCGGTATATGGCGCGATAGGATCAAACCAGCCGACGCAATCACCGACGAGATGATTGACCGCATCCTGGCCGACATGCCGCTCGGCAAAGGTGACCGGGTCTCCATCTTGGTGAACTCCCTAGGGGCCACGCCGCTTGAGGAGCTTTACATCATGTTCCGCCGCGCCAAGGCCCGTCTCGACGAGCGCGGGGTAGCGATCGTGATGCCTTTGGTCGGCCGCTACGCGACCTCCATGGAGATGACGGGCGCCACCGTGACCCTCTGCCAGCTTGACGGCGAGTTGGAGCGGCTGCTGAAGGCGCCGGCGCATTGCGCCTACTGGAGTGTGTCGTAGTGGCCGAAATCACCAGTTCGGCGCTCACCGCGGCGGTCAAGCGGGTCGCTGACGCCGCCGGGCGCTTCGCCGAGGAACTGAACGCCGCCGATGGCGCGCTCGGTGATGGCGATCTGGGCATCACGGTGTCGCGCGGCTTTGCCGAGGCCGCGGCGGCTCAACTGCCGGGCGATGTAGGTCTCGCCTTCATGGAATATTCGAAGGCGTTTCAGCGCGTCTCGTCGTCATCGTATGGAACGCTGGTTGCGACTGCCTTTCTGTCGGCTGCCAAGGCAACCAAGGGGCGGGAGACGGTCCCAGCCTCAGAGGTTCCGGCACTTCTGCAAGGAGCGCTTGACGCCATGATGGCGCGCGGCAAAGGTAATTTCGACGATAAGACTGTGCTGGACAGCCTCGCTGCCGTGGTGAGGGCGCTGCAGAGAGTGCCGGAGGACGCTATGCTGCCGTGTGCCGTTGGCGCGGCGCGCGAGGTGGTGGAAACGTTTAAGGCCAAGCCAAACAAGCTCGGCCGTGCCCGTATGTTCGGCACCGGCAGCATGGGCCTTGTCGATCCGGGCCAACTGGCGTTTTGTCGTATCATTGAAGCATTGGAGAGATAAGGCTGCGGCCGCCACCGCAGAACCAACCAGTTGGCGTGGTCCATTCCGATGCTGTACCGTTCGAGGATATTCGTCCCTTGGTCTCACTACAGTACGGTGTTCTGGTTGCGATAGCTTCGTGAAAGCTCGTTTAAAGCCTGTTTTGAAAGGGGTTATACGCCAGGTCGGTGCTTTTGCTTGGACTCTCGGGTGGCACTGCAGGTCGGACTGACATAGGAAGATTGAGAGCATTTGAAATCGTGGGGAATGATCACGCCGCGGCTGTCATCGGCCTGTGGTCATCGTTGGCGGGCCGGAAGCCGGAGTGGCGATGGCGGAACGCGCCTTCGAGCGTGTCGTTCAGCATCGCCGTACTCCGAGGTATTTAGCCGCGCCAGCCACTTCTAGGTGTTTGGTCCCGGAGTGTGGTGACGCTACCCTGACGCGAGACGCGGAGG
>CAXTJU010000048.1:0-27491 GCA_964244655.1 uncultured Acetobacteraceae bacterium
CCAGGGTGCCCTGCGGGTTGAACTCGATCTCCAGCTCGCCGGCCAGGTATTGCCGCGCGAAGGTCGCGTTCTCGCCGACGTAGGAGCTGACCATCTTGCGGATCTGCCGGGTCGCCAGCAGCAGCCCCAACCCGGCGTCGTCCACGCCCGCGTTGTTGGAGATCACCGTGAGGTCCTTCACGCCGGACTCCCGGATGGCCTCGATCAGCACCGAGGGGATGCCGCACAGGCCGAACCCGCCGGACATGATCGTCATGCCGTCTCGCAGCACGCCGGCCAGCGCCTCCGCAGCCGTTCCGTAAAGCTTGTTGACCGCCATCGCGCCTGCCCTCCAATGAGCGGCACGCTGCCATCGCCGGCGCGCGGCGGCAATCCGTCCTGCGCACCCATATGCTGGTTTCGGATGGGAGGGAGCTGGTTCATGAGGGTCATCGTTCTCGGCGCCGGCGTGGTGGGCACCACCTCGGCCTACTTCTTGCGGCAGGCTGGCCATGAAGTGACGGTGCTGGACCGGCAGGCGGCGGCCGGCATGGAGACCAGCTTCGCCAACGCGGGCCAGGTGTCACCAGGCTACTCCGCCCCCTGGGCCGGACCCGGCGTGCCGCTGAAGGCGGTCAAGTGGATGCTGATGACCCACCGCCCCTTGGTGATCCGCCCGCTGCTGGACCCCTTTATGTGGCGCTGGATGACGTTGATGCTGCGCAACTGCACCGAGGCTGCCTACCACGTGAACAAGGCGCGCATGGTACGGCTGGCGGAATACTCGCGCGATTGCCTGGACGCGCTGCGCGCCGACACGGGGTTGCGCTACGACGACCGGCAGAACGGCACGCTGCAGCTGTTCCGCACCGCCAAGCAGCTGGACCACGTGGCGGAGGACACCGCCGTGCTGGACGAGGGCGGCGTGCCCTACGAGGTGCTGGACCACGCCGGCTGCGTCGCCGCCGAACCAGCCCTGGCCCACGCGCGCGGCCGTTTCCTGGGCGGGCTGCGCTTGCCCGGCGACGAAACGGGGGACGCCCACCAGTTCACCCAGCGCCTGGCTGCCCTGGCGGCGGAGCGGGGCGTGGAGTTCCGCTACGGCGCCAAGGTGGAGCGGCTGGAGCACGAGGGCGGCCGGGTGACGGGCGTGGTGGCGGACGGCGCACGCCATCGGGCGGACCATTACGTGGTGGCGATGGGCAGCTTCTCCCGCCGCCTGCTGGGGCCGCTGGGCATGGAGGTGCCGGTGTACCCGGTGAAGGGCTACTCCATTACCATCCCAATCGAGCGGGAGGCAGCCGCGCCGGTGTCCACCGTGATGGACGAGACTTACAAGGTGGCGATCACCCGGCTTGGTGGACGCATTCGGGTGGGCGGCACGGCAGAACTGGCCGGGTTCAGCGGCGTGCTGTCTGAGCCGCGGCGGCGGACGCTGGTCCACTCCGTGCGCAGCCTGTTTCCAGAGGGCGGAGACATTCGGAAGGCTAGCTTCTGGACGGGGCTGCGTCCAATGACGCCGGACGGCACGCCAATCATCGGGCCTACCCGGTATGCCAACCTGTCATTGAACACCGGGCACGGCACATTGGGGTGGACGATGTCCTGCGGCTCGGCGCGGGTGCTGGCAGACCTGGTCTCAGGCCGGAAGCCGGACATCGCCTACGAGGATTTGGCGTTCAGCCGTTATAGCTGACACCGGACTGCGAAGGGAAAACCAAGTGAAAGGCATCTGCTTCCACTTGGCTTGCATTGGTCCGGGCCGCCGTCAGAACGCGAAGCGCGTCCCGATGGTGGGGTCGATGGTGTTGTTGTAGAGGAAGCCGCTGGCCAGGCCGTTGGACACCTCGGAGTACATCGCGCCGGCATACACGTCGAAGCGCGGCGACAGGCGCCAGTCGAACAGCAGGGAGCCGGCGTTCAGGTCGCCGCGGCAGGTGCCCAGGCTGGTGTTGAAGCATTTGACGAGAGCATAGCTGCTCTGGTGCTCGCGGTAGTAGCCCACGTTGACGGAGAAGCGCGGCGTGATGGCATAGCGCGCGCCGGCCCAGTAGATCTGGAACAGCCTGTTGTTGTTGTAAGCGGTGTTGTTGATGACGCTGAGGATGTAGCCGCCCTGCGTGGTCGAGCCCTGACCCAGCGGGTTGCGCGGGTTGCTGTATAGGATGTTCTCGTAGCCGGCGAACAGCTGGACCGGGCCGATCCGGTACTTGGCCAGCAGCTGGAAGGCCTGGTTGTCCGACACCGTGCCGGCCAACGTGCCAACAGGCGACGTCAGCACTTGGGTGGTGGACAAGGCCGCCGCCGCGACGGAGCCGTAGGTTTGCGAGTAGATGCCATCGACGTTCAAGCCAGCATATTCAGCACCGAGGTCGAGCTGGAAATTGCCGCGCGGATTGGTGTTGGCAGCATTGACGCTGCGGCCATTCTCGCCAGCGAGCTGGTAGATCGCGCCGCCATGCACCGGGCCGACGTTGACCAGGTACTTAATGGACGAGTCGAACCGCGCGTCCTCCGTGTCGCCGCCGCCGGCGGGGACGCCCGAGTAGCCGATCACGGAGAACGCGTTGGAAGCGAACAACGGGTCGTAGGCGATCACGCCGTCCAGGGTGAACGAGTTCTGCCGCCCAAAGGTGAGCGTGCCGAAGCGCGATGAGCTGAGGCCGGCATACAGTACGGCGTTGAAGGCCTGCCCCGCCCGGCTTGAATCGCCGTTGGAGCTTTGCCGGTTCAGCGCCACGCCATTGTTCTGCACCAGGGAGCCGGGGCCGTTGGACAGCGTGCCCGAGGTGGGGACGAACGAGGTCTGCGCGTTGAACACCGCCGCTAGGTCGGGAAGGATCGGCTCCGTCCCCCGCAGCCCGATGTTGGAGAAGCTGAGCGCGTTGGGCACGAGGCTGACGACGGACTTGTTGCTGTTCCTCTGGATCAGCTCCTCCGTCCCGTTGCCGTAGAGGCTGTTGAGCGGGGTGCCATGCGTCTGATACTCGACGCCCAGATCGACCGCGCCGTAGAGGGTGATGCCCCGGTAGGTCAGCCCGCCCGCCGCTGGGACCGGGGGCGTGCCGCCAATCGCGGCCGCAGCCGGCGCGGCTGACGCGGTACGGTCCTCCTCCACTGTCGGTGAGCCCGTCCTCGCTGGATACCTGCCCTCGGAAGTGGCATTGCCGGGCGGGAACTGACTCGTCGTCAGCGGCCCGGTGCCGCCGTTGCCAAGCTCCGATGGGCGTGCATTGGAGGTGGCGGCCGAGGCCTGCGCCGCCCCCGCTGCGCCGCCTGCGGCTTCTGTCGTTGGCTGCTTCGTCCGTTGCGCCCGCTCGATGCCCTCGATTCGCCGCATCAGCGCCTGGTTCTGTCGCTGCAGCAGGTTGGTCTGTTTCTTAAGGTCCGACAGCTCGTCGGCGTGCGCGATGGAGGCGACGCTCGCGAGGGCAGTGGCGCAGACAAGTGCGCCTTTGATGCTGGTTCGAAGTGCAGGCAACCGCTTCATAGCCATCGAAACTCGTCCTTTTCCCAACGCATTGCCGCCACGGCCTGAGCGAGTTGCTGCATTCTTGCGCCATCAAACAGGCGGCAAGGCTACTGGCGTCTCTCACCCAGAACGAAGAAATCTATAATTTCCGCTCGCGGGAATGTCATCAGCGGCAAGGCTGCCGGCTGTCCAGATTCAGGATGCTCCGGATAGAATCCCTGGCACCTGTTGCAAAATTACGATATCCTTCTGTTGCATATTTGTGACTAGGCCCATGAGGCTCAAACGGACCCGCTGCTACCGGCAAGATCGTCGAGTCCTAGAGTGATCCGGAGAGTAGCGAGGCTGTGCTGAACAAGTGCCTGTTGCTTGTGAAAGCCCCCCGCCAGAACGTGAGGCGCATGCCGACGCTCTACGGGCAGTGCGATTGATCGAGATGCAAAGGGCGTCGAGAGTGCTACTGCATGCTTGCCACATAAACATGCGGCAAGCCGCAATCATGGCTAACGGCCTGCTACCGCGTCGTTGAAGTGTTCGAGTGCCGGCTATCCTCGCCCGCGCCACCTGAACGCGGGATGGGTATCAGCCCTGCCGATCCGTCCGCGGTGCGATGTAGCTGCGGACGGCCGTGCCGCCCCGGGTGGTGTCCCGCACGCCCATTTGCGGGCGTTCCGATGAAGCTGCCTGCTGGTCGTGCAGGGCCTGCCAGCCGGCTGTGCGCCACTGCTCCAGCCGTGCGTCGAAGTCGATCGGATTGCTCGCCTCCAACACCTCGATCACTCGGTTGCGGGTCTCGATGGCGGGGTGCAGCACCAGCAGCGCATGGCCACGATTTACACCCTCGGCTAGGCCATGTACCTCGGCATCCGGCGCGAACAAGCCCTTCATGGCACCCCAGAACCCAGTGTTGCCGCCCTCGCTGTTCACTCCGGCATTGGCGTGGTCGGCGGTGCGCTCGGTGATGAAGGTATCACCGGCCAACCCCTCCGCTGTCAGCCGGTCCAGGGCGGCCTGCGCGTCGGCTGGGGTCTCGAACATGCAGACGATCTGGTCGTCATGGGCCGCCGGGTCATAGAGCGCGATTTCGTGCACGGCGCGGCCGTCCAGGTTGCTGGTCTGGTCGAACGCGGTGGCGGGCGGCTGCAGCTTCATGATGTCGGCTCCGTGACGTGAAACGATTACGAACCTGCCGCCGCCGGGTTCCGGCTCGTCACGCGGCACTCGCTCGGCGGCGGCGCGGCCCGGGGGCGGGCACTGCGGGCTCATCCGGGCTGCCGAGGGCCGCCAGCAGTGCGGTGCGCAGCGCCGCCAGCTTGCGCTCGTTCTCAACTTTCAGGCCGAACACGTCCTTGACGTAGAATACATCCACCGCGCGCACCCCATAGGTGGTGATGTGGGCGGAAGCGATCTGCAAGCCTTGGCTGCTGATGGCCGTCGTCACGTCATGCAACAGGCCGGGGCGGTCCCGCCCGTTCACTTCCAGCACCGTGTGGGTGTGGCTGGCACGATTGTCGATCACCACGCGCGGCGGCACGTGGATCGCCCGCATCCGCCGGCCCAGCAGTGCATCCCCCATTCGGCGCATCTCGGAGGCCAGATGCAGCCGTCCAGACAGCGCCTGCTCCACTAGAACGGACAGCCGGGCCAGCCGGTGCGGCGCATCGAACGCTCCGCCCGTCGCGTCCTGAACCCAGAACGTGTCCAGCGCCATGCCGTTGGTCAAAGTATGGATACGGGCGTCCACGATGGACGCGCCGGCCACCGCCAGAGCGCCGGCGATGCGGCTGAACAGCCCGGCGTGGTCGCTGGTGTAGGTGGTGATCTCCGTCACCGCCCGTGCGGGCAGCGGCTCGGCCTGCACTGTCAGAGGCGCCCCGGTCGCTTGCGCCTCACGCACCAGCCGAGCATGGCGCAGGTGCGTCTCCGGGTCGAAGCCCAGCCAGTAGCTCGGGTAGCCGAGACCGAGGAAGTAGTCGCGGTCCGGCGCCGTCCAGTCGGTCATGGCGGCGGCGACCGTCTGCTTGGCGCGAGTCACCCGCACGTCGCGTTCCGTGGTGGCCAGGCCGCCGGCCAGCACCTCCGCCACCCGGGCGTACAACTCGCGCAGCAGTGTGGCCTTCCAGCCATTCCACACCCGGGGGGATACGGCGCGCATGTCCGCCACCGTCAGCACCAGCAGCAGTTTCAGCCGCTCCGGTGATTGGATGGTCTCCACCACATCCAGGATGGTCTTCGGGTCGTCGATGTCGCGCTTGAACGCGGTCTGGCTCAGCAGCAGGTGCTGGAGCACCAGCCACGAGACCATCTCCGTCTCCTCGGCGGCCAAGCCAATCATCGGGCCGATGCTGAGCGCCAGCTCCGCTCCCAATTCCGAGTGGTCGCCGCCGCGTCCCTTGGCCAAGTCGTGCAGCAGGGCCGCCACGTACAGCGCCCGGCGGGACTGCAAATCCTCCATGAGCGAGGTGGCGATCGGCGCCGCATCGGCCAAGTCGCCGTTGTCCAGCGTGTCGAGCACCCGGACCACCTCGATGGTGTGCTCGTCCACGGTGAACACATGGTAAGTGTCGAACTGCATCTGGCCCACGATGCGGGCCCAATCTGGGATGTAGCGGCCCAGGAAGCCACTCTCATTCAGAATGTGCAGCCAGCGCGCGCCATCCTTGCCGACGGTCAGCAAGTCCAAGAACGCTTCCGCAGCCGCCGGGTCGCCGCGCAGGGCAGTGGCGCTGCGCTCGTGGCGGATCAGGGCGCGAATGGCCAGCGGGTGCAGCTCAAGTTGCCGATCTCGCGCCACCTGCAACATCCGCAGCATTTGCAGCGGCTCGCTGTGGAAGTCCTGCCCGGGAGCGGCCAGCAGCTTGCCATCGGCCAGCACGAAGCCTTGGGCGAGCAGCGCGCCGTCCGTAATCTCCTCCAGCGCCGGGGGGCCGAGGGCGGCGCGGACGATGGCCGGCTCCATCACCGCCGTCATGCGCGTCACGTCGCGCGCGGTCAGGAAGTAGTGGCGCATGAATCTTTCCACGCCGTCCTGCCGGCCATGCCGGGTGTAGCCCATACGGGCACCTACCACCGGCTGCATGTCGAAGGTCAGCCGCTCTTCCGCGCGTCCGGCGATATAGTGCAGGTGGAAGCGCACCGTCCACAGGAAGTCCCAGGAGCGGCGGGCGTGCTTGGCTTCCCGCTCCACCAGGATGCCGCCGCCGGGGCTGTGCGGGCCCACCAGGTCGCCCATGACGCGGGTGTCGAACACGTAGCGCGCCATCCAGTACATGGTCTGCAAGTCCCGCAGGCCGCCGCGCCCCTCCTTGATGTTGGGCTCGACCAGGAATGGGCTCTCGCCGAAGCGGCGGTGGCGCACGTCGCGCTCGGCCTGCTTGGCGGCAATGAAGTCCGCCGTGCGGGCGGCGCAGGCGGCGGTGAAGCGGCGGGCGAACTCCGCGTGCAATGCCGCATCCCCAGCCAGCAGCCTTGCGTCAATCATGGAGGTGCGGACCGTAACGTCCCGCTCGGCCTCCGCGATGCAATCGCCGACCGTACGGGTGGCGTGGCCGACCTTCAGGCCAAGGTCCCACAAGAAGTACAGGCTGAATTCGACGGCGGCGAGGGTCTCAGGAGCGGGGTGCTCGGAAGTGATGAACAGCAGGTCAATGTCGCTGAACGGCGCCAACATGCCCCGGCCGTAGCCGCCGGTGGCCACTACGGCGAGCGGCGCCTCCGTGCGCAGCGCCGCGCGGGCGTAGCCATACAGCGCCGCCACTACCCCGTCGGTAAGGGCTGCGAGCAGACGGGCGCTTTGCAGCCCGGTAAGCTGGTAATGCTCGAACTCGTCGCGCACGTGTTGCTGGATGCGTGTCAGGTGGCGGCGGAACGTGGCCAGGGCTGCGTCGCGCCGCAGCGACCCATCAGGCGCGCGCAGCCTGGACAGGGCTTCTTTCAGGACCGCGGCGCTGCCGCCGGGCGCTTCGGAAAGGGATGTGTTCGTCAGCATTCAACCGATGATAGCCTCAGAGTCTTTAATTGATACAGTATCTCCAGCGCATCCCGCGGAGAGAGCTTGTCCGGCTCCACTGCGTCGAGCGCGCTGGTCAGCTCATCTGGCGCGGCTGCTGGTGGCGGCAATGAGGCGAACAGCGGCAGGTCCGGCCCGGTGGCGCTGCCGCGCTCCAGCGCCGCGAGCAAACCCGTGGCGCGCCGCACGGTGGCGGCGGGGATGCCGGCCAGCTTGGCCACATGCACGCCCCAGGAGCGTCCGGCCGCCCCCTCCGCCACCTCGTGCAGGAACACGATCTCGTTCTTCCACTCCCGCACCTGCATGGCGTGCGGCCGCATCTGCGGCAGCGCCTGGCCCAGCCCGGCCAGCTCGTGGAAGTGGGTGGCGAACAGGGTGCGGCAGCGCGTCTGGGAATGCAGCGCCTCCAGCACCGCCCAGGCAATGGCCAGCCCATCCAGCGTAGCGGTGCCGCGGCCGATCTCGTCCACCACCACCAAGCTGCGCGGCCCGGCCTGGTTCAGGATGGCCGCGGTCTCCGTCATCTCCGTCATGAAGGTGGAGCGGCCGCGCGCCAGGTCGTCGGCCGCGCCCACCCGGCTGAACAGCCGGTCCGCGACGCCGATCCGCGCGCTGGCGGCGGGCACCGGCAGCCCGGCCTGCGCCAGGATCACCAGCAGCGCGTTCTGCCGCAGGTAGGTGGACTTGCCGGCCATGTTCGGCCCCGTCAGCAGCAGCACGCGGCGCCCCGGCGAGAGGTCGCAGTCATTGGGCTGGAACGCCACGCCTGCCGGCAGCGCCGCTTCCACCACGGGGTGGCGCACACCCATCACGCAGAACGCGGCGTCGTCCGTCACGGTCGGGCGGCGCCATGCGCCGGATTCGGCCAGCTTGGCGCAGCCTTGCAGCACGTCCAGCGTCGCCAGCGCCGCGGCAGCCCGGCGCAGTGCAGGAGCCTCTGCCAGCGCCTCCGCCACCAGGGCCGCGAACACGAGCGCCTCCCGCGCGCTGGCCCGTCCGGCGGCCTCGTGGATGCGGCGGTCGAGGTCCGCCAGCTCGGGGTTGCTGAACCGGGCGGCGTTGGCCATGGACTGGCGCAGCGTCACCTCCGGCTGGGTGCGCATGGCCTCGGCAGCCGACGCGGGCACCTCCATCACGTAGCCCAGCTGGACGTGGTGGCGTATCTTCAGCGAGGCCACGCCATAGCGCTGCGCGTACTCCAGTTGCAGCCCCGTCACCACCCGGCGGCTGTCGTCGCGCAACTGCCGCTCGGCGTCCATCTCGCCGTCGAACCCGGCGGCGATCGCGCCGCCATCCTCCAGCCGGGCCGGCGGCGTGGGGGCCAGCGCGCGCGCCAGCCGCTCCGCCAAGGCAGGCGGCAGCTGCAAGGCCTGCTGCGTCGCTTGCATCGCCGGGTGCTGCGGCAGGGCCGCCGCTGCCTCGGCCGCGGCGGCCATCCCCTGGCGGACCGCCAGCAAGTCTCGCGGCCCGCCCCGGCCGACGGACAGGCGGCCGAGCGACCGTGCGGCATCTGGCGCGCCGCGCAGAGCGGTGCGAAGGGCGGCGCACGCGGCGGGCTCAGCGAGCAGGCAGCCCCAGCCATCCTGCCGCTCCGCAATGGCAACCGGGTCGGTCAGCGGGGCGGACAACCACTCGGCCAGGGTCCGCGCGCCGGGTGCGGTCAGGGTGCGGCTCACGGCAGCGAGAAGAGTGTGGTCCGTGCCGCCGTCCCGGGCGCGCGTCACCTCCAGGCTGGCGCGGGTGGCGGCGTCCATGGCAAGCGTCCCGCCGCCATCGTGCCGAGCCGGGGGGGCGAGCGCCGGCAGCTGACCGGCCTGGGTGCTGCGGACGTAGGCAAGGGCGGCGGCGGCTGCCATCGTCTCGGCGTCGGTGAAGCTGCCGAAGCCGTCCAGCGTGGCCGCGCCGAACGCCTCCGCTACCCGGGCGCGGGCGGCAATGGGGGGTGGGGGCAGGCTGTCCGGCGCGCGCCGGGGCTCGTGGTCGCCGAGCGGCAAGTCGGACGGGGCGAGGATTTCCGCTGGGTCCAGCCGGCCGAGCAAGGCCGGCAGGTCGTCCACCTCTGCCGTCTCGAACAATCCGGTCGAGATGTCGAGCCACGCCGCGCCGAGCGTGCGCCCGGCGCGGGCCAGGGCGAGCAGCAGGTTAGGGCGGCCACCCTCCAGCAGCGCGTCCTCCGTCAACGTGCCGGGTGTGACGAGACGGATGATCTCACGCTTCAACGGCGCCTTGCCAGTGCGGGCCGCGGCGGCCTCCATCTGCTCGGCCACAGCCACACGGAAACCGCGGCGGATCAGGCGCGCGAGGTAGCCTTCAGCGGCGTGGGTTGGCACGCCGCACATGGCGATCGGCTTGCCCTCGTGCTCGCCGCGGGCGGTGAGCGCGATGCCCAAAGCTGCCGCGGCCGCCACGGCGTCATCGAAGAACAACTCATAGAAATCGCCCATGCGAAAGAACAGCAGCGCATCCGGCTGCTGTTCCTTGGCGGCGAGCCACTGGGCGATGACGGGGGAGGCAGCCATGCTACGGCGTTACACCGCGGCATGGCTCCGGTGAAGGGGCATGCAGCCCCTTCGGGCTGCTTAGCGAGACTTCTGGTAGAGCTTGGTCGCGATCTCGAACATCTCTTCCGGCGCATAGTCCGGAGTGAACGCGCCGTAGTTGCCAGCCAGCTCCGGCATCTTGCCGCCCTCCGGGTGGCCGTCCACCACTTCCAGCTCGCCCGCCGGGTCACCCGGCAGGGCTACCTCGCCGTTGCCCCAGATGCCGGACATTTCCGAGTAGTCCTGCGGGCTGAACTTGTACAGGCGGCGATGGCTGCCTTCGTCCAGGTACTTCTGGCACTCGGGGATGCGGCTCAGGTTGATGTTCGGCGTGGGCAGCATCTTCTCGATCTGCACGCCCGTGAGCTTCTTCAGCGCCAGCGCATAGGCGTGGGCATGGACGGAGCCACGGACCAGCAGGTAGCCACACACCTCGCGCCCAGTCGGCTCCTTCATCGTCTCGTACACCCGCAGCTTGTGGATGCGCGCGCCGCACTCAAGGTGGAAATTGTGCAGCAGGTCGATGATCACGTTGCCGGTCGTGGTCACCATGTCTACGTTCCACGAGACGCCGTTCGAGTTCACCGGCACTGCGCCACCGCCATAGGACAAGAATGCGCCCGGCAGCGCCGTATCCTGCATGGCCTCAAACGGGGCGTTGCTGATGTCCATGTTGGACGTCTGGTCGCCCGGGCCGTTGGCGAGCATGGCGATGCCGCTGCTCGCTAACTCGATGTGGCCGAGTTCCTCGGCGCAGATTGAGGCCACGAGGCTGTAAAATGGGCGCAGCTTGGACTTGCTACGGAAGTTGAAGCTTTGGAACAGGTAGTTGCCGAGAGTGGACATCTCGCCGTACTTGCCGCCCAGCAGCTCCTGCAACGCCGCCGCCGCATTCGGATTCGGCTCCTTCGGCTCCGGCAGAGCCGCTTGCAGCTTGTCGATTCGCATGAACATCGGTGAGTTCCCTTCCGGCGCGAATGCACCGTGGAGGAGTGACGCACAGCAAACGCAATCGTCTCACCGCGCCGGGTTACGTGATCGCGTCCACCTCGGCCAGCTCCGCCGCCGAGAGCCGCCATGCTTCGGGCGCGGCGTTCTGCCGCACCTGCTCCGCCTGGGTCGCCCCGGCGATCACGCTGGCCACCGGCCCGCGGGACAGCAGCCAGCCGAATGCCAGATCCAGCAGGGTGCGGCCACGGGCGGCGCAGAAATCCGACAAGGCCTCCACCCGGGGCCAGTGCGCATCCGTCAGGTAGCGGTCGGCCAGGACCTTGGTGCCGGTCAGCCGCGCCCCTTCCGGCATGGCGGCGTTGCGGCGGTACTTGCCGGTCAGCAGCCCGCTGGCCAGCGGAAAGTAGGGCAGCAGCCCCAGGCCGAACCGCTCCATCGCCGGCAGCAGCTCCTGCTCGGCGCCGCGCACCAGCACGGACAGCTCGTCCTGGCAGGACACGAACGGGGTGAGCCTGCGGTCCTGCGCCGTCCACATCGCGTCCGCCACCTGCCAGGCAGAAAAGTTGGAGCAGCCGAGGTAGCGGACCTTGCCGGCCCGAACCAGGTCGTCGAGCGCGCTCAGCGTCTCCTCGATCGGCGTTCCGGGGTCGGGCGCGTGCTGCTGGTAGAGGTCGATCCAGTCCGTGCCGAGCCGGGCCAGGCTGTCCTCCGCCGCCCGGACGATGTGCCGGCGGGACGCGCCCACCCGGCGGCCGCTTGTGTCCATCTGCAGGGCGAACTTGGTGGCCACCACCACCTCGCGCCGCCGCGGACCCAGCACGGCGCCCAGGATCTCTTCGGATGCGCCCTTGTGGCTGGCGCGGCTGCCAATGCCGAGGGCGCCGTACACGTCCGCCGTGTCGAACAGGGTGATGCCGGCGTCCAACGCCGCATGCACCACCGTCCGCGCCTCCTCCAGCCCGATACGGCCGCCGAAATTGTTGCAGCCCAGCCCGACGGCCGAGACCTGTAGGCCCGAACGGCCCAGCCTGCGTTGCTTCACGGCCCGGGCCCTCAGCCGCGCCTGACCGGCAACCCGGCGATTTCATTGATCAGCTTGCGCCCCATGGCGGCGCCGAATGCCGAGAAATCATGCACCTCGACCACGAAGCCGCCAGGCCCGCCCACCACGTTTTCCCGATACCAGGTCGCGAGCCCGCCGGGGGGCTGCACGTGGGCAAAAGTATAGGAGACAGGGTGGTCGTTGATGATGGCCAGGCCGTTGACCGTGATCCCGCCCTCCACGGCCGCGTCGCGCGCATCCGTAACCGGCCGACCGGCATTGCTGGTGCCGTCCCCAGCCACGTCGATCACCTGGCGCGCCTCGCCGAACCCGCCATCGGCCAGCAAGGCAGAAGCGCGATCCATACCGGCGCCGATCGCGGTGCGGCCGTAAGAACTGCGGGGGGCTGCCACCAGCCGGGTCGCCCAGGCGTCGGCGGAGGCCGCGTCCGAGATGGTGACCCAGTCCAGCACGGTGCTGACCTGCTCGGCGCCGGAGAACTCCACGTATGCCACCGCGATCTGCCCCGTCGGGCCGCCCTGGATGGCGGCGAGCACCTTGGGGTCGGCGAAGGCGGCAGCGTAGCCCTGCTTCTCAAGCTTGAACTCGGCGTCGTCGATGGAGCGGGATACGTCCGTCACCAGCACCAGGGCCACGTCGACCGCCGGCGCGGCCGCCTGGGAAGAGGGGGCGAACAAGCAGAGGGCGGCCAAGAGGGGGCGGAGCATCCTGGCCGCCCGCCCGTCAATGCCGCAGCTCGAGCTGGATGCCGTCCGCCGAGCCGGACAGCTCGGCCCCGCGCGTCACGTCATCGATCCGCAGCTGCACGCCCTGGGTGTTCACCAGGAACTGGCCGCCGATGCCCTTGCCCAACGTCACCGCACCCATCGAGGCGGCGTAGGTGCCGCTGAAATCCTCCAGGCGGTGCAGGTTATAGACCCGGCCGTGTCCGACGACCCGGCTGAAACCGACGTCAGCAACCGTGATGCCTTTCACGCTGAAATGGTATTTGTGGCGCTGGTAGGTGAGGGTGCCGTCGCCCCAGGTGTAGCCGACGCCCAGTGCCGCAGAGCGCGCCGTGATGGTCACGCGGGCATCGACGGCGCCGGGCGCGGCCGGGTCGTGCTGGGCGGCGGCTGGGAAGGCGGCGGCAAGGCCAGCGAGCAGAGCCACTCCCCCAAAGGCACGGCGGGTCGAACGGGTCATATCAGGCACCTCGATAGTGGACGCTATCCCGGTTCAACGCATCGTGCCACTGGCCGTTTCACTAGCCGTTCAATGACTGGCCCAAACGATGCGGTGGACCCAGGCCACCTCGCGCAGGTCGAAGCTGCGGTCCTTGTGCGCAGGGTTCAGGCTTTTCAGCTCCATCCGGCGGGCCGAGCGGCGGGCGAGCTGCTTGGCCATCACCTCGCCCTCCGCCGTGCGCACCACCACGCGGTCGCCGCGGCGGATGGGGGCGGCAGGCGAAACGATGACCACGTCGCCGTCGCGGAACACCGGCTCCATGGAAGCGCCGGAGATTTCTAGCGCGTAGGCGTTGAAGTCGCCGATCTCGGGCAGGCTCACCTCGTCCCAGCTGCCACCGACCGGGTAGCCGCCATCGTCAAAGAAGCCGTCGGACCCGGCCTGCGCTAGGCCGATGAGCGGGATGCGCCGTTGCTGCATCGCGCGCACGTTTGGCGTGATAGCCCGCGCGCCGGTCACCAAGGCGGTGAACTCCTCGAGGCTGGCGCCCGTGGCGTGCAGTACCTTGGCCAAGCTCTCGGTGCTGGGCCAGCGCGCGCGCCCGTCCGGCATGCAGCGCTTGGACGGGTTGAACGTGGTCGGGTCCAGCCCCGAGTGCCGCGCCAGGGCCGAGACGGACAGTCCGTTCTCGGCTGCCAGCGTGTCGAGCGCGCGCCAGATATCCTCGTGCTTCATGGTCCCTCTTCCCGCCCGCCATAGCCTCCTGTGCGATTTCACGCCAGTCCGAATAGGAATTAACGCCGATCATTCTTGCGACTGTATGCAGCCTGTGGGTTTATGTTCCTGTCCTGTTCCGTTCTCAGAGGCCGCAATGCTCGCCCTTCGCCGCACCCATGACCCAGATGCCACCGTGCCGTTCCACAGTGCCCAGGAGGCATGGTTCTGGACCGTAGCCGCCCTGCTGGCCCGGCGAGACGGCGCTGGCGGCCTGGCGGCCGGACGGCCCAGCCCGGCCCTGCGACCCGGATGACATAGTACGCTGCCTGGACGTGCTGTATCGCCAGCGCAGCATCGAATTGCTGCACGCCCGCATCCTGCGCATCTGGGGCGAGCGGCAGGCAGCGCCCCGGGCGGACCGCATGAACCAGCGGTCGGACTACCGGCTCTGGCACCAGGCGCTTGGCCAGCTGGAATGGGCGCTGCGGGCGCGCGGCATCGTCCGCTGACGCTCAAGGCTTCGTAAGACTATTGTCCTAGCAAAAGGTTAATCGAACATGAGCTTTGCCATCCATAACTTGTCCGTGCTCGCCTACGCCAACGGCTTCACCCTATGGCACTACAAGGCGGAGCAGGACAGCCTGCAGGCATTGCGCAAGCCGGGTTACTTCGATGAGGCCACAGACATGCTAGCCGGCGGCGACATGGTGCTGGCCAGCGCGCCCGGCGGCAGCGGCGTGCTGTGCATCGCGGCCGATGAGGGCCGGCTGGTAGCGGCCGCGCTGGGCTAACAGGCAGCGGGCGGCCCCGCAGAAAAACAAAGCCTTTTTGCCCCTGTCGCTGTCTCAGGTGTCCAGAGGATCCCATCTTCTGGCGGGGGTCGGGGCGCAGCCCCGATCCTTGGCTTTGCTGCACCCCCGCAGGCCTGCAACCCCCCGCTCCGCCGCTGCGTTCGTCCGCTGACAGTAGGGAGAATGGCCATGGCCGACACGACCGTCATCAAGGTGGACAGCCGCCATTCGCCGCACGGCCCAGACGGGCAGGTATACCTCGCCACTGGCAAGCACATCGCAATGCGGATGTGGCGGGAGGTCGCTCCCGGCACCGACCAGCTGCCGGTCCGGCGGAACTATGACTGCGCCGGCTACGCCATCAGCGGCCGGGCGGAGCTGCACACCGAAGGGCAGGTCATCCTGCTCGAACCTGGCAACTCTTGGATCGTGCCGCGCGGCGCCGAGCACAGCTACAAGATTCTGGAAGCGTTCACCGCCGTGGAGGCGACCACCCCGCCCGCTGCTGTGCACGGGCGTGATGATCCAGGCTGATCAGCGCCCCGCCGTCGCTAACCCGGCCCGGCGTCGCCGCTTTTTGGCGTCCGCCGTGGGCGCGATCTCCTCAGCATGGCGCGCAACCCCGGCTTCCGTGACCTCGAATCGTTTGTCCTCCCGCTCCCGCGCGAAGCCAAGGCCGGATAAGCGGGTCAAGCACGGCCCATCCTTCAGCCCACTGGGCCGGCCGGAAGGCCCGACGAGCAAGAGGCGGTGCAGGGCTGACCGGCAGCAGGTTTCCAGGTAAGGTTCGTCCCACATGGCCGCTCCCATCGGCCAAAGCGGGCAGCGTAGCAAGCCCCCAGGATCTTCACAGCCGGACCTCGCATGACTCCAGCCATCGCCTCCGCCCTGCTGCCCGCCTTGCGCCGGATCGACCCGGAGCGGGCGCATCGGCTCGCCCTGCGTGCCCTGCGGCTCGGCCTGGCGGGGCGCGCGCCCCGCGGGGATGACCCGGTGCTTGCCGCCACCATCCTCGGGCGCACTCTGCGCAACCCGATCGGCTTGGCCGCCGGGTTCGACAAGGACGCGGTAGCCGCCCCGGGGCTGCTGCGGCTCGGCTTCGGCGCGGTGGAGCTGGGCACGGTCACGCCGCGGCCGCAGCCGGGCAACCCGCAGCCCCGGCTGTTCCGGCTGGAGGGCGGCGCGGTGATCAACCGCATGGGCATGAACAATCACGGCATTGCCGCCTTCGCCAGCCGGCTCGCCCGCCTGCACCCGGCGACAGACACGCTGCTGGGCGCCAATGTCGGCATCAACAAGGAAGGCGCCGAGCCCGAGCGCGACTACCCGGCGTTGGTCGCGGCCGTGGCAGGCCATGCCGGCTATGCCGTGCTGAACGTCAGCTCCCCCAACACCGCCGGGCTGCGGGCGTTGCAGGAGGCGACCCGGCTGCGGGCGATCCTGCAAGCGGTGATGGCCGTGCCGGACCGCCCCCCGGTGTTCGTGAAGGTGGCACCCGACCTGCCCCCGGGTGGGCTGGAAAGCCTGGTGGAGGTCGCTCTGGAGTGCGGGATCGCTGGGCTGGTCGTGTCCAACACCACCACCGCCCGGCCGCCGGGGCTGCGCGGCCGGCACGCGGCGCAGACGGGCGGCCTGTCCGGGCCGCCGCTGATGACGCCCTCCACCGCACTGCTCGCGCACGCGTGGCGGCTGGCCGGCGGGCGGCTGGCGCTGATCGGCTGCGGCGGCGTGTCCACGGGGGCGGACGTGCTGGCCAAGCTGCGGGCCGGGGCGCAGCTGGTGCAGCTCTATGCCGCCTTCGCCGTGCACGGCCCGGCGCTGCTGCCCCGGCTGAAGGCGGAGCTGGCCGTCGCCCTGCGCCGCGAAGGCTTCCGCACCGCCGCCGAAGCGGTGGGCACCGGCGCATGACGCCCTTGCCTGGCATGGCCCCGCTCGCCGCCCGCTACGACGGCTTCATCCTGGACTTGTGGGGCGTGATCCATGACGGCGTGCGTCCGTACGGCGGCGCGGCGGACTGCCTGCGCCGGCTGCGGGAGGCTGGGCGGCGCTGCGTGCTGCTGTCCAACGCGCCGCGCCGCGCCCATGCGACGGAGGCCATGCTGGCGCAGATGGGCCTCACGCCGGAGCTGTACGCTGACCTGCTCACCTCGGGCGAGGCGGCGCACCAGGCCCTGCTGGACCGCACCGACCCGTGGTTCGCGGCGCTGGGCACCCGCGTGTGGCACCTGGGCCCCGAGCGCGACCGCAACGTGATGGACGGGTTGGGCCTGCAACAAGTCGCGACCCCCGGCGAGGCCCAGTTCGTGCTGAACACCGGTCCGGACGACCATCGCGGCCCGACTAGCATCGCCCCCTTCGAGGAGCTGCTGCGGGATTGCGCTCGCCACGGCCTGCCGATGCTGTGCGCCAACCCCGACCTCGAAGTCATCCGCGGCGGCGTGCGGGTAATCTGCGCCGGCGCGTTGGCAGAACGCTACCAGCAATTGGGCGGCGCGGCGCGTTCTGTAGGCAAGCCCGACCCAGCGATTTACGGCCCTGTTCTTGCCACGCTGGGCACCGCGCGGGAACGCACGCTGGCCGTGGGCGACTCGCTGCGCACGGACATTGCAGGCGCCGCGGCAGCGGGGATCGACTCGTGCTGGGTGCTGGGCGGTGTGCACGCGGAGACGCTTGGAGGCGACCATGAAGCTGCCGCCGCGGAGGCCGCCGCGGCCGGGCTGGCGCCGGTGGCAATGGTGCCCCGCTTCGTCTGGTAAGGCTTAGGCGTGCCCGGCAGTGCCGGACAGCAGCGCCGGGTCCACGCGGATGGAGGCGAAGGCACGATGCCATTTGGTGCTGTGGTCGCCGTCAAACACCAGGTCCAGCGAGGCGGGCACGGACAGCCAGGCGTTGGCCTTGATCTCGTCGTCCAGCTGGCCTGCGTCCCAGCTGGCGTAGCCCAGCGCCAGCAGGCCTTTCTTCGGCCCATCCCCGGAGGCGATCGCCTTCAGCACGTCCAGGCTGGCGGTGAGCGCCACCGAGTCATCGACCTGTAGGCTGCCGTCCCCCGACCAGTCGGCAGTATGCAGCACGAAGCCGCGGGCGCCATCCACCGGGCCGCCGTCGCACAGGGCGATGCGGCGGACCGGCGGCGCGGGTAGCACGTCCAGCTGCCTGAGCAGGTCGTCGAAGGCGGGGCTGGCCAGGGGGCGGTTCAGCACCAGGCCCATGGCGCCCTCCTGGGTGTGGGCGCAGAGATAGATGACGCTGCGGCTGAACCGGGGGTCCTCCAGCGCGGGCATCGCCACCAGCAATTGCCCGGTCAGCCCGGCATCATCTTCGGGGGATGTCATCGCTCGCATGCGCCTCATCTTGGCGCAAAACAGCGATGCCGCAATGGCTTGGCGGCGCTGGTGGCGGATGCGTGACAGGGCCGCGGCATCCCGCTAGCGTCCCGCCAGCATGACGGAGCGCTAATCATGACGATCAAGGTGGGCAACACGCTGCCCGAGATGAAGCTGACGATCGCCGGGCCGTCCGGCCCGCACGAGGACAGCACGGCGGGCCTGTTCGGCGGCAAGACGGTCGTGATGTTCGCCACCCCGGGCGCGTTCACCCCCACATGCAGCGCCAAGCACCTGCCCGGCTACGTGCAGCAGGCAGAGGCGTTCGCGGCCAAGGGCGTGGACAAGGTGGTGTGCATGGCGGTGAACGACCCGTTCGTGCTGGCCGCTTGGGGCAAGGAGCAGGGCGTGGAAGGAAAGGTCATCATGCTGGCCGACGGTTCTGCCGCCCTGACCAAGGCGATGGGTCTGGAACTGGACCTGACGGCGCGGGGACTCGGAATGCGCAGCCAGCGCTTCGCGATGGTGGTGGTGGACTGCAAGGTGACGCACCTGGCGATCGAAGCGCCGGGCGACTTTGACGTGAGCCGGGCGGAGACGGTGCTGGCGGCGCTGTAGCGCAGCGTCGGGCCTCCGCCCTGAACCCTGCCAAAGGACGGGTCCTTTGGAGGCCTGACTTTTGAAGCGGCGAAGGGCCAAGCCCTGCTATTCCCCCGACAGCTCCCGCCGCTGCCGGTCCAGTTCCTCCGTGTAGCGCCGCAGCGCATGCTGCTCGGTCAGCATTCCGATGACGCTGCGGGTGTCCGCCGCGTCCACCACCGCCAGCGCATCGGACTCCGTGGTCTCGAACATCTGCACCGCTTCCTTGATGGTCATCTGCGGCAGCAGCACGTCCTTCGGGTAGTGCAGCAGGGCGGCCACGCGGCCGTCAGGCTCCTCGGCCAGGTGCGCCTCAGGCGTCAGCACCATGCCCGCGTAATGCCCGTCCTCGTCCGTCACCACCACGCGGTCAACCGAGCCGAGCGGCACCTGCCGCTTGAACGCCGCCACGGTGACGTTGCCGCGCACCGTGCGGACATCCTTGCGCATCATCCGCCCCACCGTGAGGCTGCGCACCCAGCCGATGTCGACCGCCGAGCGGATCGCCTCGCCGCGCAGGTGGAAGCGCCAGGTCGCGAAGGAATAGCCGAAAATCCGCCGCACGGTCAGCGAGGACACGACGGAGGCGGCCAGCACGGCAATGGTCATGGGCAGGCTTCCCGTGCTCTCCAGCGCCAGGAACGCCATGGTCAGCGGCCCGCCCACCACCGCCACGGCCAGCGCGCTCATCCCCACCAGGGCGCACACCACGGCGGGCAGCGCCTGCGTGGCGGTGACGGCGGCGAGCCCGGCGGCGAACAGCTTGCCCACCATGGCGCCCAGGAACAGGGACGCGAAGAACAGCCCGCCGCGGAAACCCGAGCCGATCGACACCGCCGAGGCGACCGACTTGGCCAAGATCAGCAGCGCGATGTGCGTGGCGGGGTACGGCGCATCCAGCCCCAGCCGCAGCGCCTCGTGCCCGGAGGACAGCACCTGCGGCGACCACAGCGCCAGCCCGCCCACCACCGCCCCGCCCAGCACCGGTCGCAACCAGGCCGGCACGCCGCTGCGGCGGAACCATGCCTCCACCAGCGTCACCCCGCGCATCAGCGCGATGCCGCCCAGCGCGCACACCATGCCCAGCGCCAGCACCGGCAGGTAATCGACCGGTTCCAGCACCGTCGGCACCCGGATGTCGAACCCGGCGCCCTGCGTGTTGAGCACGCGGGTCACCAGCACGGCGCAGATGGCTGACACCACCACGGGCGCCAGCGTCGCCAGCGAGTAGGTGCCGATCACCAGCTCGAACGCGTAGAACGACCCGGTGAGCGGCGCCTGGAACGCCGCGGCGATGGCGCCGGCAGCACCACATCCCACCAGCAGCCGCAGGTCATTGCGCCGCAGCCGGAACGAGCGGCCGAGCCGGGAGGCGATGGCGGAGCTGATCTGAGTGTAGCCGGCCTCCAGCCCCACGGACGCGCCGACTCCGTTGGACAGCACCGTCTGCATCGTCACGATCAGGCTGTCGCTGAGCGACATGCGGCCACCCTGGATGGCGTTGGCCTCGATCGGGTCCACCGTGCGGCGGTTCCACCAGCGTGCCACGGCCAGGCCCACCAAGCCCACCAGCAGCCCGCCCACTGCCGGAACACCCATGGCGTAGCGCGGATCGAGCACCACCGCGCCGGACACCCGCTCGCCCGCTTGCAGGCGGAACAGGATTTCGTGCGCGCGTTGGGTGGCCGTCGCCATGACATGGACGCACAAGCCAGACGCGACGCCCACGCCAGCCGCCAGCACCACGAGCCAGATCTCGTCCGTACGGACCAGCGCGCGCAGGGTCTGCGGCGCGTGCACCACCGCCTCCAGGCCGCGCCGAAAGCGCTTGACCTGCGTGTCCAACAGCCGCGGCGCGTTGATCATACCGGGCCCGGCAGGGACGGCTCGCGACGACATAGGCCCGTCCGCTCCTAACGAATGACGCCAGCTCGGCAAGGACCCGGGCGGTCCGGGCCTTCATGGAACCAAGTGATGGCCCATTCAATCTCATCCCCATCAATACTTGCTTAATTTCGCGACATGTCATCGCTTTGCCAGCTCCGGCGTTATCCAGACAGGTTGCGGGAGCGCATGCATGGCCGACCAGAAGATCGCCGTCGTCACCGGCGCCACCTCGGGCTTGGGCGAGTGGGTGGCGCTCGGCCTGGCGCGAGCCGGGCTGCACACCATCATTCTCGCGCGGGACCGGGCCCGCGGCGAGGCGACGCAGGCCTTCATCGCCAAGCAGGCCCGCGGCGCCGCGACGGAGCTGGTGCTGGCGGACCTGTCCTGCCTGCAAGCCACCCGGGAAGCCGGCGAGGCGATCGCCGCCGCCCACCCCCGCATCGACGTGCTGGTGAACAACGCCGGGCTGATCACCCCCAAGCGCCAGGTGACGGCCGAGGGCCGCGAGATGATCCTGGCGGTGAACCACCTCGCCCCCTTCGCGCTGACCAGCGCCCTGGAACCGGGGCTCAAGGCCGGCGCGCCGTCGCGGGTGGTCAACGTCGGCTCCACCGCCTCGGACCGCGCCCACCTGGACATCACCGACCTGGAAGGCGAGCGCTCCTGGTACGCGCTGCGGGCCTATGGCCGCTCCAAGCTCGCCATGATGATGGCCACGTTCGAGCGGGCGCGCCGGCTGGAGGGCTCGGGCGTCACCGTCAACGTGGTGCACCCCGGCGTGGTGGCGACGCGGATCGGCTCGGTGCCGGGGCCGATCGGCTGGGGCTGGGCGCTGATGAAGCCGTTCATGATCACCCCCGAGCGCGGCGCGGACACGCCGCTGCACGTGGCGCTGTCCCCGCTGGCGGAGGGCGTCACCGGCGGCTACTGGAAGAACAACCGCCAGGCCAAGCCGAACCGCCAGGCGCTTGACCCGGTGCTGGTGCGCCAGCTGTGGCGCGAGTCGGAACGGCTGATCGGCTGACGCAGCCTGCTTGGAGAATCCGTATGAGCCTTCCCGACACCATGGCCTTCATCGAGGTCGCCGAACCCGGCGGCCCGGAGGCGATGCGCCTGGCGCGCGGCCCGCTGCCGCGCCCGGGCGCGGGCGAGGTGCTGGTGCGCGTGCACGCCGCCGGGGTGAACCGCCCCGACGTGATGCAGCGCAAGGGGCTCTACCCGCCGCCCGCCGGCGCCAGCCCGCACCTCGGCCTGGAGGTGGCTGGCGAGGTGGCCGCGGTGGGGCCGGGCGCGTCCTGGGCCGTGGGCGCGCAGGTGTGCGGCCTGGCCAATGGCGGCGGGTATGCCGAGTACTGCGTCGTCCCCGCCACCCAATGCCTACCATGGCCGAAAGGCTACGACGCCGTGCGCGCCGCCGCCCTGCCGGAGACCTTCTTCACCGTTTGGGCCAACCTGTTCGACATCGGCCGGCTGCGCGCCGGCGAGAGCGTGCTGATCCACGGCGGCAGCAGCGGCATCGGCACCACGGCGATCCAGTTGGCGCACGCGTGGGGCGCCCGGGTGTACGCCACGGCCGGGTCGCCGGAGAAGTGCGAGGCCTGCGTCAAGCTGGGCGCGGACGCGGCGATCAACTACAAGGCGGCCGACTTCGCCGACAGCATCAAGCAGTTCACCAACGGCGCCGGGGTGGACGTGGTGCTGGACATGGTGGGCGGCCCCTACGCCCAGCGCAACCTGCGCTGCCTGGCGATGGACGGCCGCCTGGTCATCATCGCGTTCAGCGGCGGCCCGAAGGTCGAGCAGTTCGACCTGACCAGCATCATGCTGCGACGGCTGACCGTCACCGGCTCCACCATGCGCCCCCGCACGGCAGCGCAGAAGGGCGCGATCGGGCAGTCCCTGCTGCAGGAAGTCTGGCCGCTGCTGGAGGACGGCCGGGTCGCGCCGGTGATCCATGGCGTGTTCCCCTTGGCGGATGCGCCCGCCGCGCACCGGCTGATGGAAAGCAGCGAGCACACCGGCAAGATCATGCTCACTGTCTAGCCATGCAGTTGGCGCATCGCGAGGCCGGGTCGGGCAGCCCGGTCGTCCTGCTGCACGGGCTGTTTGGCTCCGCCCGCAACCTGGCCGGCGTGGCGCGGGCGCTGGCGGCGCGGCACCGGGTCGTGTCGCTCGACCTGCGCAACCACGGCGACAGCGGCCACGACCTGGCGATGGACTACGCCATCCTGGCCGCCGACGTGGCCGAGACGATGGATGCGCTGACCCTGCCCGCCGCGGCCGTCGTGGGGCACTCGATGGGGGGCAAGGTCGCCATGCGCCTGGCCCTGTCCGCGCCGCAGCGCGTGGCGCGGCTGGTGGTGGCGGACATCGCGCCCGTGCCGTACCCGTCGCATTTCGGCGGCTTCGCCCGCGCGATGCTGGCGCTGCCGCCGCACGTCTCCCGCCCCCAGGCCGACGCGCTGCTGACGCCGGACGTGCCGGACCCGGCGGTGCGCAGCTTCCTGCTGCATAATTTCCGCCCCGGCGAAGGCTGGCGCATCGGCCTGCCGCAGATTGCCGCCGCCCTACTGGACATCGAGGCGTGGGACGGGGCGGGGCGCTACGGCGGCCCGGCGCTGTTCGTGACGGGGGCGCGGTCGGACTACGTGCGGCCGGAGCACCGGCCGGCGATCCTGGCGCTGTTCCCGGCGGCGCGGTTCGTGGCGATCCACGACGCCGGGCACTGGCTGCATGCCGAGCAGCCGGCGGCGTTCAACGCGACGGTGGCGGCGTTCCTGGCGGGGTGAGGCTGCGAGAACTGATGGTAAACGGACTTCCCGCTTTCCAAACTCCAATGATGAAAACAATTAGGGTCTAAGTAAGTTTTAGAATAACATTTGTGACAAGATCAGTGATCATATCGTCAGCCGAATGTTGAGATATTGATACGCGAGATGGATGCGCTGCCATATTCCGTCGGCTCAGCTTTTCTCTTAACACTTGCGCGGTGTTTTTATCCAGCAGACTTCCTGTACGTGCCGCTTCAATAAACTCCGACTCTTTTCAATCGTCGGTGTCTTCATGTCTGAGTAGTATCAAGCTTTTCTTCGGATATTTTGTAGCTATCCCTTTGTTCATCGATATGAGGCGGCCCGGGTCAGCAAACACCCATCGCACGAGATGATCAAAACACAAATTCCATACCATGATAATAGTCGCCCGATAAGCTCGGACTCGATAGCAGTTTAGCGCCTCACTCAAGAACTCCCTTTCAGCTAGATCGGGCACTTGCGCGGGTAAATCGGTGAGAGTTTTGGCTACAGCAATCTTGATGGGGTCGCCTCCCAACCTGGTGTCCAGCATACGGCGCACTGGGGCAGCAAGCCTAAAACCGCCTTTCTCCTTAACTAGTTGAGGCGGCTTCTTTGCCGCTAGCCGTGACAGGTAGACACTCATGTCCGGTGCGTCGATGCCCGCGTCTTTGAAGCACTGGCGCATGTATGCGCCATCGAAGCTAGCCCATTGCTGTCAAGTTTCTGCAAACCATGCGAGCGCGAGAAGCTGATCCACCGCTGTGCCTTGATGGAAGCCAGGCACCAGTCGTACAAAATCAGCTACGCTGCTCAAGTAACAAGTCCGATCTTTTCAACACGGGCGATGCCAAGGTGATTAATTTCGTATTGTCCCTTGCCAACTCCCTTTACTAGCTGTTGTTTCTTCAAAGAACGTAATACTGAAGGGAAATCCTCAATTTCCGCAGGCCATTTCACTGTTCGATAACATGTGTACACGTGATTGGCCGTCACTACTTCGTCCGGTCGATGTTCTTTAAACCATGCCAAAATGATAGGATTTCGTTGTGCATCACTTTTAGGGAAATAATTACTAGCAAATTCTCTAAAAGAGGGTTCACTTGTCAAGTCTATTTCTAAAACTTTCATTGAGCTGGGTTTGCGCGGACGCGGTTTTTTAAATGGTTGGGAGGATACAATTTCAGGTTGTGCCTGATCTTGTAGTTCCCCAGCCTCGCCATCGATGTCTAGTTCAGCTTCCTGTGCAACAGTAGGCAAGATTACATTAGCAGGAGTTGCTGGAAGCCTCTGTTGGATGATTGTAGCTGTGGGCTTAAGTGCATTCTGGATGGCCAATGTAATCTGGCTCAAATCCCCTTCCGGGATTTCGGCATCAAGCATGATGAACCGGATGCGCGCGGTTCCACCTTTTGACGTTGGTTGTTTCGCCACGAATTGCTCCGCCCCAAAGGAGTGTGAAACACTATAGAATATCAGTTTCGAGACAATGCCTTGCGCCCGGCTTTCCGAACCGACCTCATGTGTTATGAGGTTCGATGCTGGATTTGCTCATCCATTGGGTGAATATCTGAATTATATCGAAACTAGAAGGCCAAACTGGCCGGCAACCCGCCTGGTGGGATATACAAACCCGCCATGCCGAACCAACCACCCAACAAAATCTGCCCCAAGTGCGGCAGCCCCTCAGAGGATGCCGAGTTCTGCTCCGAGTGCGGCGCGGCCATGGCATCACCCTCCGCAGCGGGCGGCGCCGAAGCCTGCCCGGTGTGCGGCGAGGCCCGCCCCAGCCCGTCCGCGCGCTACTGCGACACCTGCCGCTACGACTTCCAGGCCCGGCAGCCCTTCTCGGCCGCACCCCCCGCCAAGCCGCCACCCGCCGCCATCCAGCCCGCCGCCCAGTGGGACCTGCACGCCGCCGTGGACCTGTCGCTGCGCCGCCCGGAGGACCCGGAGCCGCCCGACGCCCGCGAACGCATCTTCCCGCTGGATGCAGCCGACCACCTGGTCGGCCGCCGGTCGGACGCGCAGGACATTCACCCGGAGGTCGCGATCAACGACCCCGGCATCTCCCGCCGCCACCTCCGCCTGCTGCGCGGCGCGGACGGGCTGGCGGCGCTGGATCTCGGCTCGATGAACGGCACCCGGCTGAACGGCGCGGCGCTGGAGCCGAACGTGCCGACGCCGCTGCGCGAAGGCGACCAGATCACCCTGGGCTGCTGGACCCGGCTGACGGTGCGAGCGCGATGAGCGCCACCCGCGTGGCCCATGCCCGCCCCGCCGTGTCCACGCCGGGCTGGCTGCTGCGCGCCATGCTGGGGCTCGTGGCGCTGGCGGCCGTGGCGGCGGGCGGCGCGCTAGGGGCCGCCCGCTCCGCCGCGGACGCGGCGCAGACGGTGGGGCGGGACGCCGAACCCTCCGTGGCCCTGGGGCTGCGCATGGTGGCCACGCTCCGCGGCATGGACGCGGCCACCTTGGCGGACGCGCTGACCGACGGCGGCGCGGCGACCGGCACCTCCGCCCGGTTCGCGGACGGGCTGGACCAGCTGGCGGCGGACGTGGTGGCCGCGTCGCGCAACATCACCTACGGCGAGGCGGAGGCCGCCCCGTTGCGGGAGCTGCAGCGCATGGTGGCGCTCTACGTCCGGGCCACCGCGGAGGTGCGCGGCGTGGGGCCGGGCGACCCCGCGCTCATGTCCAGCCGGCTGCAATGGGCGAGCCGGGTGGCCCGGGACTTCGCCGTGCCGCAGGCGGCGGCGCTGGCGGCGGCGAACGCGGACCAGCTGGAATCGCACTACGCCGCCTACCGCGCCGGGTCGCTGCTGACCGGCGGGCTGGCCTGCGCCGGGTTCGCGCTGCTGGTGGCGGCGCTGCTCGCGGTGCAGGCCTGGCTGGCGCGGCGGACCCGGCGGCTGCTGAACCCGGCGCTGGCCGCGGCGACGCTGCTCGCCGGGGCCTGCGGGCTGTGGTTCGCCGGCGCCATGCTGGGGGAGCGCGCCGACCTGCGGGCCGCCAAGTCGGACGCCTATGACAGCCTGCAGGTCCTGTTCGCCGCCAAGGGCGAGGCCAGCGGCCTGCAAGCGGACACGTCGCTCTGGCTGCTCGACCCGGCGGCGCGGGCGGCGGCGCAGGCCGACATCCTGGCCAAGGAACACGCGCTGTTCGACGCACCCATCGCCGCCGCGCTGCCCGCCCTGCACCGGGCGCAGGCGCTGGAGGACGCCGGCCAGCCTGCCGCCGCCCTGGCCGCCGTGCCGCACACCGCCGGGCTGCTCGGCGCGGAGCTGGACAACGTCACCTTCGGCCCAGCAGAGCGCGACCCAGCGACGCAGAGCCTGGAACGCCTGCTGGACATGGAGGCGCTGGTGACCCTGGTGGAGCAACGGGCGGCGCAAAGCGGGACGGTCGCGCGCTGGCTGCGGGACGGGGCTGCCGGGTTCGATGCGCTGCAGGCGGCGCTGGACCGCACGATCGCGGTCAACCAGGGGGAGTTCGACCGCCGCGTGTCCTCCGCACTGCGTGGCGCGGCGCTGATCCCGGCGGTGTCGGCCCTGGCGATGGCGGCGGTGGCGCTGCTGTCCGTGGGCGGCCTGTGGCTGCGGCTGCGCGAGTACCGATGACGGCGCTGGCGGCGGCGGATGCCGAGCTGGAGCAGTGGCGGGGCCGGCTGGCCGCGGCGAGCCGCAACGTGTCGGAACTGAGCGAGCTGCCGGAGTTTGCCGTCGCGCGGCAGGCGGCGGGCTGCGAAGGGCGCTCTGCCGAGGAGGCACGCCGCCTGCTCGCGACCATGGACGAGCTGTGGCAGGGCGTGCTGCTGATCGGCGGCGTGCTAGACCGGGCGGAGCAGGCGCGCGGCGCCGGCCGGCTGTGGCGCGGCGAGGAGGCGGCACAGGCGGCGCTGGCCATCCTGCACGGCGCGTCCATCACCGTGGACGGCGCCGACACACCCGTGCTGCACCGCCGGCTGCTGGCCGGGCCGCGTGCCACCGCCACCGTCTCGCCGGATACGCTGCTGCGCACTATGGACGCGGCGTTCGACCGCGCCCGGGAGCGGCTGGCCCGGCTGAGCAGCGCCGCGGCCCGGGCGGAGTCGCTGCACGGGCGCCGCGCGTCGGCGATGGCGCGGCTGCCCGCGACGGCGCTTGCGGCCCGGCTGGACGC
>CAXTJU010000049.1:0-25845 GCA_964244655.1 uncultured Acetobacteraceae bacterium
CCACGGAGGCGTCCCGCGCCGCCCCGCCGGCGCCCGCCGCGCCGGCGCAGCCCGCGCCTGCCAGTGCGGCCGAGCTTGCCGCGTTCCAGGCGAGCATGCGCAAGGCGGTGCGGGCGGCCCTGGTCTATCCGCCGGCCGCGCGCATGGCGGGGCAAGGGGGCCAGGTCCGCGTGGCGTTCAGCTACCTCGACGGCCGCGTGTCCGACATCGCGGTCGCCGCCGGCAGCGGCCTGCCCCTGCTGGACCGCGCCGCCCTGGCCACCGTTGCAGCCGCGCACTGCCCGCCGCCGCCGCCCGCGATGGCGTCGCGGCAGCTTCGCCTGACGATCGCGGTGGAGTTCGACCCGGCCTTGCCGGAGTGACGGCCCGCGTGCCGCCCGCCGGCTGACCGTGCTAGATCGTGCCGTGTTGGCATGGGAGGCAGGGTGATGTCCGAGGCTTTCGTGTTGGAGGAGCCGCTCGTCACGATCGCGGCGTTCGACGCATTCCTTGACGGCCAGGCCGACGAGCGGCCGTGGGAACTGGTCGCGGGCCGCATCGTCGCCATGACGAACCCGAGCCAGGCGCACGAGCAGGTCGTCAGCAACATCGGCGTCCGGCTGAAGCAGGCCGTGGACGCGCGCGGTTGCCAGGTTTTCTTCGGCGGCATGCGGGTGCAACGCTCCGAGAACCAAGCAAAATACTACAAGCCAAGGCCCGACCTGCTGGTGCGCTGTGGCCCGTTGCAGGACCGGAACTTCGCCACCGATCCCCTCGTCATCGTCGAAGTCCTGTCACCCTCCACCATGGACAACGACCGGAGCGAGAAGCTGCGCTTCTACAAGAGCCTGCCGACCCTCGTGCACCTAGTGCTGGCCTACCAGGACCAGATGCGGGCCGAGTGCTACCGCCGGGAAGGCCTCGGCTGGGCATTGGAGGTGCTGACGCAGCCGGAGGACGAACTCGCCTTCGACGCGCTCGGGTGCGGCATGGCCTTGGCGGACGCCTATTTCGGGGTGGGGTTGCGGGGCTGATGCTGAATCGCAACGTGTTATGGACTGCACTGTGCAACTTCAGGCTGAGCCAGCCAAATAGTCCGTCATGACCGGGCTTGACCCGGTCATCCACGGGGTGACGCCCGCACTGGCCTGCACAGGTGCGCTTAACCACAGCCGTTGCATTCCGTCGGCGTGGATACCCGGGTCAACCCTCCGCAGCCATTCCACTTGCTTCGCAAGCGGAACCTTGAGGCTGCTCTGCCCGGGCATGACAGTGGAAGATGGGCAAATCCAGCGCGTTTGCTGGCAACGAAGCGACAAGTCTCACAACCGCTTTCAGTGAATCTCCCCCGAGCGCAGCACCGCCGCGCGCAGCTTGGCGGGGGTGAAGCCCGGCGTGGTGCACACGTCCAGGATCACCCGCTCGCGCCGGTTGCACAAATCGATCGCGTCCGGCAGGCGCTTCACCACGGCGGCCGGGATCACCACGGCGCCGTGCGCGTCGGCGTGGACCACGTCGTCGTGGGCGCAGTTCATGCCGAACACGTTCACCGGCTGGCCGAACGCCACCAGGTGCACGTGGGCGTGGCTCGGCCCCACCTTGCCGGCGATGATCTGGAACCCGGCGGCCAGCATCGCCGTGTCGCGGAACGAGCCGTTGGTGACGCAGCCCAGCGCCCCCAAGGCCTGGTGCACCGTCGAGTGCACCTCGCCCCACCAGGCGCCGTAGCCGGGGCGGTCGTCCAGGTCCTGCAGCACCACCACGCTGGGCATGGCGGCCTCGGCCACGTAGTCGTACCAGTCCAGCCGGTCCGCCACGGGGGCGCGGGGGGCTTCCCTGGCGCGGATGAAGCCGACGCGGGCCAGGCCGACGATCGGGCGGCCCTCCGGCACGGCGGCGACCATCGGCTCGGTGGTGAAGCCGATCGCGCGGCGCTCCGGCGCCAGCAGCTCCAGGCCGTTGCAGATGGTGGGGGTGTCCCATACGGCGAGCGCGTCGAGGTCGTCGCGGGTGAACGGATATGGCATGGTGGTTTCCCTTGAGCCGTTTTCGGCAGCATCGCGCCGGGTCCGGCCGGGTGCAAGGCGGCGTCCGCGCCCCAATCTCTCGGCGTCCAACACAGGAGTTTGCCCATGCCCCACCCCGCCATCGCCCCCGGGCGCGCCGCCGTCGTCACGGGGGCGGCCAGCGGTATCGGGCTGGCCGCGGCGCAGAAGCTGGCGGCGCTGGGCATGGCGGTCTGCATGGCCGACATCGACGCGGCGACGCTGGAGCGGGAGGCCGCAGCCCTGGCCGCCACGGGGGCGGACGTGCTGGCGGTGCCCACGGACGTGAGCGACACGGCGGCGGTGGAGGCGCTGCGGGACCGGGCGCTGGCCCGCTGGGGCGCGGTCGCGGTGCTGATGAACAACGCCGGGCGCGAAACGAAGGGCGCCATCGCGGACGGGACGGCGGCGTGGCGCGCCATCCTGGAGGCCAATTTGTGGGGGGTCATCAACGGGGTGCAGGCGTTCACCCCGGCGATGCGGGAGGCGGGGCAGCCGGCGGCGATCATCAACACCGGGTCCAAGCAGGGCATCACCACGCCGCCGGGCAACACGGCGTACAACGTCAGCAAGGCGGGCATCAAGGCGCTGACCGAGGGGCTGGCGCACGACCTGCTGGGCACGGCCGTCACCGCGCACCTGCTGATCCCCGGCTTCACCTTCACCGGGTTCACCCGCGTGCGCACGCCCACCAAGCCGGACGGCGCGTGGACGCCGGAGCAGGTGGTGAACTTCATGCTCGACGGGATGGGCCGCGGCGATTTCTACATCCTGTGCCCGGACAACGACACCACCCGGGCGCAGGACGAGAAGCGCATGCGCTGGGCGATGGAGGACATCATCGAGAACCGCCCCGCCCTGTCGCGTTGGCATCCGGACCATGCCGCCGCGTTCAAGACTTACATGGACCAATAGGCTTGGCGCGCACCAGTTCGCTGCGGCTGCTCGCGCCGTTCCTCGCGCGCTATCGCTGGCAGGCGGCGGGCGCCACGGCGTCGCTGCTCGCCTCCGCCGGGCTGGTGCTGGCGCTGGGCCAGGGCTTGCGCCACCTGATCGACGGCGGCTTCGCCAGCGGCAGCACGGCGCGGCTGAACGCCACCGCGCTCGGCATGGCGGGGGTGATCGCGCTGCTGGCCCTGGCCACCGCCAGCCGGTTCGCGCTGGTCACCTGGCTCGGCGAGCGGATCGGGGCGGATTTGCGCCGCGACGTGTTCAGCCAGGTGCTGACGCTGTCGCCCGCCTGGTTCGAGACGGCGCGGGTGGGCGACGTGCTGTCCCGCCTGCAAGCGGACACCGCCGTCTTGCAGGCGCTGGCCGGGTCGGCGCTGTCGCAGTGGCTGCGCTCGGCGCTGCTGCTGGTGGGCGCGTTCGCCATGCTGGTGGTCACGGCGCCGCTGCTGTCCGGGCTGGTGGCGGCGGTGGTGCCGCTGGTCGTGGTGCCGCTGGTGGTGTTCTCCCGCCGCGAGCGGCACCTGTCTCGCGTGGCGCAGGAGCGGGTGGCGGACCTCGGCGCGCTGGCGGAGGAGACGCTGGGGGCGCTGCGCACGGTGCAGGCGTTCACGCAGGAGCCGTTCGCCCGGGCACGCTTCGCGGACGCCACCGAGCTGTCGGTGGCCGCCGCGCGGGCGCGGATCGCCTCGCGCGCCGGGGTGATCCTGGTGGTGATCCTGCTGGGCTTCGGCGCGATCACGCTGGCGCTGTGGGTCGGCGGGCGGCAGGTGCTGGCGGGGCAGCTCAGCGGCGGGGCGCTGTCGGCCTTCGTGTTCTACGCCGTGATCGTCGCCACCTCTGGCGCCGGCTTGAGCGAGCTGTGGGGCGAGCTGCAACGCGCCGCCGGGGCCGCCGACCGCATCGCCGAGCTGCTGGACGAGCGCCCGCTGATCGCCGCCCCTGCCCTGCCGCGGGCGCTGCCGCCTCCATCGGGCCGGGTGTCGTTCGACCGGGTGGTGTTCCACTACCCGGCCCGGCCGGACCGCGCCTCGCTGGAAGGCTTCAGCCTGGACATCGAGCCCGGCGAGACGGTGGCGCTGGTCGGTCCCTCCGGCGCCGGCAAGACCACGGTGCTGCAGCTGCTGCTGCGCTTCTACGACCCGCAATCCGGCGCAATTCGGCTGGACGGGGTGGACCTGCGCCAGGCGGACCCGGCGGAATTGCGCGCCCGCCTCGGCCTAGTGCCGCAGGACTCCGTGGTGTTCGGCGCCGACGCCTGGACCAACATCCGCTTCGGCCGCCCCGGCGCCACCGACGCCGAGGTGCGCGCCGCCGCCCGCGCCGCGCATTGCGGCTTCATCGAGGCGCTGCCGCAGGGCTGGGACACCTTCCTGGGCGAGAAGGGCGTCCGCCTGTCCGGCGGGCAGCGCCAGCGCATCGCCATCGCCCGCGCCGTGCTGCGCGACCCGGCGGTGCTGCTGCTGGACGAGGCGACCTCGGCGCTGGACGCGGAAAGCGAGCACGCGGTGCAGCGGGCGCTGGCGGCGCTGTCGCAGGGGCGCACCACGCTGGTGATCGCGCATCGGCTGGCCACGGTGCGCCGGGCGGACCGCATCGTGGTGATGGAGGAGGGGCGCATCGTGGCCTCCGGCACGCATGACAGCCTGGTGCGCGGCGGCGGGCTGTATGCCCGGTTGGCGGCGCTGCAGTTCACCCAGGCGGCGTGATGCGTGCTAAGCTCGATAGGGTTCTGTGGAGGCATAGAGCGCCATGTCCGACAACCTCGTGCTTGAGCTGCTGCGCGCCATCCGTGCTGACCTTGGGCAGCTCTCGGCCGACGTGCGTGAGGTGAAGCATCGCCTGACGTCCTTGGAACTGAGCATGGCCGGCATGCGGCGCGACATCGCCGGGCTTTACGAGCAGGGAGCCGCCTCAAACCTGAGAAGCGACACGCTGGAGGACCGCGTGCAAAGGATAGAGCGCCGGCTTGAGCTGATCCCGTAAGTTTTATGCTGTCTTACGATCCCGGCCCCGCATCCCCGCACCGCTCGTAGGACACGCTGGGCGTGCCCGTCGCCACCTCGGCCCCTGCCGCGTAGTACTCCCGCCCGTCCACCCCGACCGAACTGAGCGTCCGCACCCGCCGCCCGGTGCGCTCGATGGTCACGACCAGGCTGGGGGCGGTGCCGCGGCCCATGGAAAATTGCAGCAGGCCCTCGCCCAGCCGCACCGCGTCCGTGATCGTGTCCGGGGTGGAGAAGGCCTGCATGTCGGAGGTGATGCTGTGCTGCGGGCCGTCCCACACCACGCGGGGGTTGCCCGGCGAGGCCGGGCGGCTGCAATCGGGCGCCCACACGCCGTCCAGGCCGAACCGGCGCAGCGCCTCCGCCGTGCCGTCATCCGCGCGGGCATGGCCTGCCAGGCTGATCAGGACCAGGCCCGTGATGCCGACGCGCCGCATGGGCCATCAAGCGGCGGGGCTGCGTTCCGTTGCGTAATACAATATGGCCAGCAGCGGCAGCGCCAGGCCCGCCCAGCACACCAGCGGCCAGCCACCATGCGCGAACGCCCAAGCCCCGGCGGCGGAGCCGAGCGCGCCGCCCATGAAGAAAATCGCCATGTACAGCCCGTTCAGCCGCCCGCGCAGCTCGGCGCCCAGCGAGAAGATCGCGCGCTGCCCGAGCACCAGGTTCGCCGTCACGCCGAAATCCAGCAGGATGGCTGCGGCCACCAGCACGCCCAGGGACGCGGCCGACCCGGATTGGCCCCATCGCATCAGCACGAAGGACAGCGCCACCAGTGCCATGGCCGCCCCCGTGACCGGCCGGGTCCAGCCCCGGTCGGCGGCGCGGCCCGCGAGCGGGGCGGACACGGCGCCCGCCACCCCCGCCAATGCGAACCAGGCGATGCCGTTCTGCGTCAGGTGGAAGCTGCGGGCCAGCACCAGCGGCACCGCCGTCCAGAACAGGCTGAACGCGCCGAACAGGCAGGCGTGGTACAGCCCGCGCCGCCGCAGCACTGGGGTGTCGCGCAGCAGCCCGGCCATGGAGCGCAGCAGCGCCCCGTAGCGCAGGCCCGGCGGCGGGCGGCGCACCGGCAGCGCCGCCCGCAGCACGGCGGCCAGCGCCACCATGGCCGCGGCTGAGAGGAAGAACACCGCGTGCCAGGACAGCGCCGCCGTGACGAAGCTGGCGGCCGGCCGGGCGAGCATGATGCCGAGCATCAGCCCGCTCATCACGTTGCCCACCATGCGGCCCCGCATCGCCTCCGGCGCCAGGTGGGACGCGTACGGCACCAGCACCTGGGCGGCCACGGAGCCGAGGCCCACCGCCAGCGCCGCCAGCAGGAACGGCACGGCGTGGCCGGACAGCCCGGCCGCCGCCAGGGCCAGGGCGCTGAGCCCCACCGCGGCCAGCACCAGGGCGCGGTTCTCGAACACGTCGGCCAGCGGCACCACCAGCAGCAGCCCGGCGCCGTAGCCGATCTGCGTCATCGTCACCACCAGGCCGGCGGCCTGCGGCGACAGGCCGAGCGAGGCGCTGACCGGGCCTGCCAGCGGCTGCACGTAGTAGATGTTGGCCACGATCAGCCCGCAGGCCGCCGCGAGCAGCAGCGTCAGCCACGCCGGCGCGGCGGCGGCGACGGCGGTGGGCGAGGTGGTGGTGCTCAAGGGGCGGAACTCCGGACGGGATGCGGCAGGGGCGGACGCCTTGCCGGGTTGCCTCGGCAGCCGCATGTGGGGAGGCGCCGCGCCATACGGAGGCCCACCGTGTCCGCTTCGCCGTTCCTCTCCGGCAACTACGCGCCGGTGCCTGACGAGTTGGCCATCTCCGCCCTGCCGATCAGCGGGGCGCTGCCGCCCGGGCTGGACGGCACGCTGTACCGCAACGGCCCCAACCCGCACATGCCGCCCGCCGAGCCGTATCACTGGTTCACCGGCGACGGCATGGTGCACGCCATCACGCTCCGGGACGGCGAGGCCAGCTACTGCAACCGCTGGGTCCGCACGCCGCGCTTCCTGGCCGAGGCGGCGGCGGGCGAGGCGCTGTTCGCCGGGTTCGGCAGGCCGGGTCCGCATACGCCACCGGGGCTGGACACGGGGGTCGCCAACACGCACGTGCTGGCCCATGCGGGCCGGCTGCTGGCGCTGGAGGAGGCACACCTGCCCACCCGGCTGGACCCGCGCGGCCTCTCAACGCTGGGCATCGAGGATTTCGGCGGCGCGCTGTCCGGCCGCTTCACCGCCCACCCCAAGCGGGACCCGGCGACCGGCCAGCTGGTGTTCTTCAGCTACTCCGCCACCGGCCCATTCAGCCCCGGGCTGTCCTGGGGCACCGTGGAGCCGGACGGCCGGGTGTCCCGCCAGGAGGTGTTCCAGGCGCCCTACAGCAGCATGGTGCACGATTTCGGGGTGACGGCGCGGCACATCGTGTTCCCCGTGCTGCCGCTGACCGGCAGCCTGGACCGCGCCATGGCCGGGCAGCCGCCCTTCGCGTGGGAGCCGGGGCGCCCGGGCTTCCTCGGCGTGCTGCGGCGGGACGCGGGGGCGGCCAGCCTGGCCTGGTCCGAGATGGCGCCCTGCTACGCCTTCCACGTGATGAACGCCTTCGACGCTGACGGCGCTGTGGCGATGGACGTGGTCGAGTACGACACCGCCCCGCTGTTCCCGGTGGCGGACGGCAGCCCGCCCGCGCCTGTCGCCGGCCGCCTGTGCCGCTGGCGGGTGGACCCGGCGGGCCGCGCCCCCGTGCAGCGCGAGGTGCTGGACGACGCGCCCGGCGAGTTCCCCCGCATCGACGAGCGCCGCGCCGGGCTGCCGTACCGCCACGGCTGGCGCATCAGCCAAGTGGACGAGGTGGACCGGGTGCTGCACCACGACCTGGACCGCCGCACCCGGGCGGAGTTCCACCTGCCGCCGGGCGAGCGGGCGTCGGAGGCGGTGTTCGTGCCGCGCAGTCCGGACGCCGCCGAGGGCGATGGCTGGCTGCTGCTGGTGGCGTGGCGTCCGGAGCCTGATGCCAGCGAGCTGTGGGTGCTGGACGCGCAGGTGGTGGCGGCGGGGCCGGTGGCCAGGGTGGGGCTGCCGCGCCGGGTGCCGTTCGGCTTCCATGGCAGTTGGGCGCCGGCTGGGGTAGCCTGACCCGGCATGACGGAGGGTGGCGTATGAGGCAAATTGTGTTGCTGGCGCTGTGCGCGGCGGGGTTGGGCGGGTGCGGGCTGGTCGCGGCGCCGTGCCGGGTGGGGTCGGCCGCGCTCAAGATCGTGCCGATCGTGGGGCAGGTCGCGGCGGCGCCGACGGACGGGTGCGCCAACGTGATCGATCCGACGCCGACGCGGAGCTGAGGGGGGCGGCTTCAAGGAGCCCCGTGCCGCGAGCGCTATGCAGAAGATCCTGTAGACGTTGCCGTAGTGGGCGTATCGGCTTCCAACCCAAAGCCGCGTTGGGCATCGCCCGTAGGCACGGCATCGAACCGTGCGCGCGCCTCGCGGATGCTGGGGTAACTGCCTTCCGCCCAGCGCACCAGCCCTGCCAACGGTTCCAGCACGGACTGACCCAGTGCGGACAGGCGATACTCCACCCGAGGCGGCTTGGTCGGGAATACGTGGCGCGTCACCAAGCCGTCCCGCTCGAGGTCCCGCAGCGTCTGCGTCAGCATTCGCTTGGAGATGTCAGGCATGATCCGGTGCAGCTCGCTGAAGCGGCGCGGCGTGGCGGCAAGCGCGACCAAGGTCAGCATCGTCCACTTATCGCCGATGCGGTCGAGCACGTTGCGGACCGGGCAGGCTGCCCGGTCGAAGCCAGCGGCCTGCCATTCTGCAAAACTCCTTGCTAGAGGCGTGTCGCTCATTGCGGATGGTTCCCTGCAAGTTCCCTGGGCACGGAAAACTGCCTTCTTACATTGCACGCTCCTGGTTCTTAAACAAGACCAAGTCTTTAATTGAGACATAAGGAGAGCTGCCATGTCATCCACTCAGGAACGACTGCTCGTCACCGGAGCCGGCGGCCAGCTCGGCCGACTCGTTCTCGACGAACTGCTCGCGACGGTGCCGGCCGGCCAAGTCACGGCCATGGTCCGCACACGCGAGGCGGCCGTGATGCTGGCGACTCGCGGCGTGCAAACCCGGATGGCCGACTACGATCAGCCGGACAGCTTGGACGCTGCCCTTGCTGGGATCGGCCGCGTCCTGCTGATCTCGTCCAACGATCTGGGCCGGCGTGTGGTGCAGCACGGCAACGTCATCGAGGCGGCCAAGCGCGCCGGCGTCGGCCTGCTTGCCTATACCAGCGTGCTGCACGCGGACACGTCGCCCCTCGGCCTGGCGGGCGAGCACCGGGACACGGAATTGCTGCTGCGGAACGCCGGCGTGCCCTTCGTGCTGTTGCGCAACGGCTGGTACACGGAGAACTACACGGCCTCGATACCGGCGGCGCTGGCGCATCATGCCTTGATCGGCAGCGCCGGTGCGGGACGGATCGCCTCCGCGGCCCGAGCCGACTATGCCGCCGCCGCCGCGGCCGTGCTGACGGCGACGCAGGACATGGCCGGCCGCTGTTTCGAACTCGCGGGCGACGAGGCTTACAGCTTGCCGGAACTCGCGGGCGAGATCGCGCACCAGTCGGGCCAGGCTGTCGGCTACACGGACCTGCCGGAGGCGGACTACAGGGCCGCCCTGATCGGCGCCGGGCTGCCAGAGGCGCTCGCATCCCTGCTCGCTGACAGTGACGCCGGCGCGTCCAAAAGCGCTTTGTTCGATGACGGCCGCCAGCTCAGCACGCTGATTGGCCGCCCAACCGTGTCAATGGCGGCAACCGTGGCCCAGGTCCTGACAGCTCATTGAGGCTGAAGCGGACCTTTGGGGACCAGCTGCCAACAGAGGTCCGCCGTCCAACGGAAAAAGCATTCAAACCGGGGCAGCATCGTCCGTGCCGCTCGTCGCGAAGCGTGCAGCCTTCCATGAGCCGCCAGCAACTCGGCGCGGAAACGCGGCTCACCCGTGCCGCGCATGGTCCGCCAAACCGCGCCTTTGAAACGTCCTCGCATCCGAGCGGCCAGCGGCGAAGTCGTCCAGGAGCTGCCTTGCCTCGTCCATGCCGCCATCACCGCATCAGCATCGCCTTCAACGCCACCGCCATCTTGCGCCCGTACGGCGGCGCCAGGAACTCAAAGCCGCTGAACCGTCCCGCTTTGTAGGTCCCTCGCGCGTGGGAGAAGCGACGGAAGCCGTCGCGGCCGTGGTAGGCGCCCACGCCGGAGGGTCCCACGCCGCCGAACGGCAGGTCGTCCTGGATGCAGTGCATCAGCGCGCTGTTCACCGACACGCCGCCGGACACCGTGCGACCCAGCACGGCGGCAAGCTGCGCCGGGTCTTTGGTGAAGGGATACAGCGCCAAGGGACGAGGACGCTCGTTGACGAAGCGGATGGCGTCGTCCAGGTCGCGGTAGCCGATCACCGGCAGGATCGGGCCGAAGATCTCCTCCTGCATCAGCGCGCCGTCGAGCGGCGGGTTCAGCACCACGGTCGGCGCCATGCGCCGCTCGGCGGGGGCGTCGCCCGAGCGCAGCAGGCGCGCGCCGCCGGCCTCCGCCTCCCGCAGCAGGCCGTGCAGCCGGTCGTGGTGGCGGTCGGACACGATGCTGGTGTAGTCCGGGTTGCCGGCGATGGCGGGATACATGCGCCGGGCCGCGTCCAGCACGGCGGCGGCGAAGCCGTCCACCTGGTCCTGCGGCACCAGCGCGTAGTCCGGCGCGATGCAGGTCTGCCCGGCGTTGAAGAACTTGCCCAGCGCCACCGTGCGCGCCGCCGCCGGCATGTCATAGCCGCGGCACAGGATGGCGGGGGACTTGCCGCCCAGCTCCAGCGTCACCGGGGTCAGCGTCTCGGCGGCGGCGCGGGCCACCAGGCGGCCCACGGCGGTCGAGCCGGTGAACAGCAGGTGGTCCAGCGCCAGGCCGCACACCGCCTGCGCCACCGCCGGGCCGCCCGTCACCACGCTGACCTGCGCCGGGTCGAACGCCTCCGCAATCATGTGGGCGAACAGCGCGGAGAAGCGCGGCGCCAGCTCGGACGGCTTGACGATCACTCGGTTGCCGGCCGCCAGCGCATCGACCAGGGGGCTGACCGTCAGCAGCAGCGGGTAGTTCCAGGGCGACACGATGGCGACGCAGCCGAGCGGCACGTAGTCCACCCACGCGCGGCCCGGCTGGAAGCTCAGATCGACCCGGCGCGGCTCCGGCCGCATCCAGCGCCGCAGGTTGCGCCGCGCGTTGCGGATCGAGGCCAACGCCGGCACCAGCTCGGCCACGATGGTCTCCGGCTGGGCGCGGTTGCCGAAATCGGCGGAGATGGCCTGCGCGATCTCGTCGCGGTGGGCGCGCAGCAGGGCGTCCAGCGCGGCCAGGGCCGCGAGGCGCTGCTCCGCCGTGGGCGCGCCGTCCCGCGCCGCCGCCTGCCGCTGCATCAGCAGCAGCCGGGCGGGCGCTGCGGCTTCCCCGGCGTCGATGGCCGGCATCGTCGTGTCCATGGCGGCGTCCCCCTGCTTGGTTTGCCCTATGCGGGGCGTGCCCGCAGCCTATGCCGCCCCAGCCACGGATGCACGGCGATGATCGAGCTGCACGCCGACGACGCCCCGAACGGCTGCAAGATGAGCATCGCCCTAGAAGAGATGGGCCTACCTTACCGCGTCCACGTGATCGACATCACCAAGGGCGGGCAGCACGAGCCGGCCTTCCTGGTGGTCAGCCCGAACAACCACATCCCCGCCATCGTCGATCCGGACGGGCCCGGCGGCGCGCCGATCAGTCTGTTCGAGAGCGGCGTCACCCTGCTTTACCTGGCCGAGAGGACAGGCCAGTTCCTGCCTACGAATCTGCGGGAACGGATGCCGGTGCTGGAATGACTGATGTGGCAGATGGGCGGCTTCGGCCCCGTGCTGGGCCGGGCACACCACTTCCTCGGCCTGAAGAACCCGGTGGATAGCGGTAAGGCTGGAGCGCTACCTGGCCGAAATACGGCGGCTATACGGCGTGCTGGACCGGCGATTGAGTTCGTAGGCGGGGCGTTGTCGGTGGCGGACTTCGCGGTGCTGGGCTGGGCGTGGCGGCATGAGCGGCACCGGATCGACCTGGCGGAGTTCCTGCGGGTGCACTCATAGTACGAGGCTCTGATGGCGCGGCCGGGGTTCGCGGTCGCTTTGGCCTGACGCAAGATGGCAGAGGTCAGAGTACCAGTCGGGCCACGATCTCCGGCCCGACCGAGGCCGTCACTTCCCTTGGTTCTGCAAGTAGGCATGCACGAAGCTGGGCAAGTGGCTGCCGAGCCAGTCGCCCATCTCCTGCTCCTCCGTCATCGACTGCTCCAGCACCGCCTTGTCCTCCGCGGCGCCCGCCGCCTCTGCCAAGGTGAGCAGGACCTTGTAGGAGGCGATCTCGTAGGCCTTGAAGCCAACCGCGGCGAGAACGTTCTTCAGGACTTCGTCCGCGGCGCCGGCATGGGCAAAGCCGGCCACCGTGGCCACCGCCCCGGTCACTGCCTCCTTCGCAAGCGACTTGCTGGTGCCGTGCTTTGCCAGCAGGTCGTCCAGCCGGGCTGCCTGGGTGGTCGAGCGCTCCTTCTCCGCCTGCATCTTCGCATGCAGCTCCGCATAGGGCTTCATGCGGGGCAACTCATTCTGGATGGTCCCGATAGCCTGGGTTTCGACGGCGTGCTGGTTGCGCAGCCCGGTCAGATAGACGTCCATCACCGCGTTCGATCCACTCATGGCATGCGCTCCATCGAAGGTTGCGTGTCCAACGCCGGTGCGGCCTGGCGGATGCAACAGCACGGGCAGCGGCGCTCTTTTTAGGGAAAACCAGAACTCCTACCCGCCTGGCGCGCGCTGCCGAACATCCTTGACAGGCATTCGATGACTTGGCTGGAGACCCTCAAGCAAGGGTGTGCCCGGCTGGCCGGGGTCCGGCGTCAGCCCCGATCGCGGACGGCCCAGGCCTTACCCTAAGCTGTCAGCCAGCGCGCGGGCCATCTGCCGCGCGAAGGCCGCCGGGTCACGGGGGGGCTCGCCGTCCTGCACGCGGGCCAGGTCCAGCAGCATGCCGGCCGCGTCGTCCAGGGTGGCCAGTTCGCTCAGCCGGCGGATCAGCGCGTGGCGCGGGTTGATCTCCAGCACCGGCAGGGATGGCATCATGGCGCGGCCGGCGCGCTTCAGCAGGCGCTGCATCTGCAAATCCGGCCCGCCGGCGGAGGCGGCCAGCACCACGGGGCTGTCCACCAGCCGGTCGGTCGCGCGCACGTCCGCCACCTCGCCCTTCAGCGCCTCCCTGAGCCGCTCCACCAGCGCCGCCACATCCGCGGGCGCCTCGGCCTCGGTGTCCGGGGCAAGCTTGGACAGGTCGGCCGCCCCTTGCGTGACGGAACGGATCGGCTTGCCGTCGAACTTGGGCATCCGCTCGGGCCAGAACGCGTCCACTTGGTCCGCCAGCAGCAGCACCTCGACCCCGCGGGCGCGGAAACCTTCCAGCTGCGGGGACTTCGCCAGCGCGCCCGCCTCGTCGCCGACCAGGATGTAGATCGCCTCCTGCTCCGGCTTCATGCGGGCCACGTAGTCCGGCAGCGAGGTCCAGCCGTCCTGGGCAGAGGTGCGGAAGCGCAGCAGCGGCGCCAGCTCGTCGCGGTGCTCGGCATCCTCCCACAGCCCCTCCTTCAGCACGGAGCCGAAGTTCTGCCAGAACCCGGCGTAGCTCTCCTGGGCCGCCTCGTCCTTGCTGCGCGCCTTCAGCTCGGACAGCACCCGGCCGGTCACCGCCTTGCGGATGCGCGCCAGCACCGGGGTCGCTTGCAGCATCTCGCGCGACACGTTGAGCGGCAGGTCCTCGGTATCCACCACGCCGGTCACGAAGCGCAGCCAGGGCGGCAGCAGCGCCGCCTCGTCGGTGATGAACATGCGGCGCACGTGCAGCCGCAGCCGGCTCTCCCGCGCCCCTTCCACCGCCTCGAACGGCTTGGAGCCGGGGATGAACAGCAGGGCGGTGAACTCCAGCGCGCCCTCCGCCCGCCAGTGCAGCGTGGCCCAGGGAGCGTCGAAGATATGGCCGAGGTGGCGGTAGAACTCGGTGTAGGCCTCCTCGGTGATCTCGGACTTCGGCTTGCGCCACAGCGCCGTGCCCTCGTTGGCCGCCACGTCCTCGCCGTCCTGCGCCACCAGGATGGGCACGGTGATGTGGTCCGCCCATTTGCGGATCACCGCTTGCAGCCGGTACGGCTCCAGGAAGTCGTCCGCGTCCGGCTTCATGTGCATGACGATGGTGGTGCCGGCGGCGTCGCGCTCGCCCGGCGCCAGCGTGTAGTCGCCGCGGCCCTCGGACGCCCAGACCCACGCCTCGTCCGACCCGGCGGCGCGGGAGGTGACCTCCACGCGGTCCGCCACCATGAAGGCGGAGTAGAACCCCACGCCAAACTGGCCGATGAGGCTCGGCCGCTCCTCCGGGTTGGCGTTTTCCAGGGATTGCCCGAACGCCCGGGTGCCGGAGCGGGCGATGGTGCCCAGGTTCTCGGCCAGGGCGGCGCGGTCCATGCCGATGCCGGGGTCGGCGATGGTCAGGGTGCGCGCCGCCTTGTCCGGCGCGATCCGCACGGCGGCGCCGTCCGGCAGCGCCAGGCCCGGCTGGGTCAGGGCGGCGAAGCGGCGGCGGTCGATCGCGTCGGCGGCGTTGGCGACCAGCTCGCGCAGGAAGATTTCGCGGTCGGAGTAGAGCGCGTGGACGACCAGGTCCAGCAGCCGGCCCACCTCGGCCCCGAACTCGTGCCGCTCGATCGTCTCGCTCATGGCATGCGCCTCCCCGAAGGCTGCGATATGCCGGGATGGGGGGCGGTTATCAAGGCGACCAGGGCGCAGGCTCCCACCGGGCGCATGGTGGGCGCATGCTGGCGGCGTGCTGCCGGCCGCCTGTCAGCGCACTTTACACCCTGCCGAGCGCTTGATACTGGCTTTGGCCGCAACATGCTGATAAACAACGAAATCCATTTATTGGCACGCCGCTTGCTGCTCACCTTGCATGCCTCGGCACCCCGGGGTTTTGACCAACGTGATCGAGGCACCATGAAAACCCAGCTTCTTCTTGCCGCCGCCCTGCTCGGCAGTGCCACCGCCGCCCAGGCCCTGCCGATCACTGGCGGCACCGTGACCGCGAGCGACGCCACGGGGGCCACGACCTCCCCGTTCGCGCTGACCAGCATCGGCACGGCCACCCAGTCCGGCTTCCAGTCCGACGCGACCTTCACCGCGGCCGACGGCACCGTGGTCAGCTTCTCGCCGGACACGGCCGCGCCGTTGGCCGGCGTGTATGCCGGCACCGTCACCAACACCTCGGCCTCACCGTTCACCGGCAACAGCCTGGGCTCGAACCTGTCGGAGTACCTGACGGCCGAGCCGAGCGACAACGTAACGCTCGCCTTCTCGGCTCCCCAGTCGGCGTTCAGCCTGCTCTGGGGCTCGGTTGACACGTTCAACTCGCTCAACCTTGAGCTGCTCGACGGCGCGACGGTGGTCGGCGCCCTGACCGTGACCGGTTCCGACGTTGCGGCGGCGGTCGGCGGCGGCTTCGCGGCCAACGGCACGACCGGCGCGTTCGTCACCATCGCCGACGCGGCGGCGACGGGCTTCACCTCCGTCGTGGCGACATCGACCACCCAGGCGTTCGAGTTCGTGCCGGGCGCCGGCACCGCCGTGCCGGAGCCGGCCACGCTGGCTTTGCTCGGCTTCGGCCTGCTCGGCCTTGGCTTCGTGCAGCACCGCCGCAGCCGCGGCTGAGCCATCGCGCCACTGACGCTGCATCGCGCGCCTGCCCGGCTTCACGCTGGGCAGGCGCGTTCTGCCTACGCCCGTCAGCACTTGAGGCTGCATGGATGGCAGGACACCGAACGGATCGAGCCGGACCCACCGCCGGGATGTAAGAGATTTTTACAAACGGTTAAAAGGCCTTTGCCCAGCACCACACTAAGCCCTTGAAAAATCGCCTTTACTGCCTGTGGCCCGCATCTTGCAGTGCCTTCAAATTGTAACCCTGTCACAGCGATGGGGGCCAAAATGATGGAGGCAGACATGAAAACTTCGCTTTTCCTCGCCGCCGCCCTGCTCACCAGCGCAACCGCTGCCCACGCCTACACGATCACAGCCACTGACGCCTCGGGCGCAACCACCTCGCCCTTCGCGCTGGTGGACTACGGCACGGCCACCACGGCCGGCTTCCAGTCGAATGCGACGTTCACGACATCGACCGGCACGGTGGTCAGCTTCTCGCCGGACGTGGCGTCGCCGCAAGCCGGCGTCTATGCGGGTTCCATCCCCAACACCTCGACCTCGCCGTTCACTGGCACCAACCTGGGCTCGTCCCTGTCGAACTACCTGAGCGCCGAGCCGAGCGACAACGTGACGCTCACCTATGCCAGCCCGCAATCGTCATTCAGCCTGCTCTGGGGCACGGTTGACACATACAACTCACTGCATCTCGAGATGCTCGACGGCGCGACCGTCGTGGGCGACATCACCGTGACCGGCGCGGATGACCAGAACGCCATCGGCGGCAGCTTCGATGCCAACGGCACCAGCCCTGCATTCGTCACTATCTCGGACGTCGGCACCTTCACCACCGTCGTGGCGACCTCGACGCAGCAGGCGTTCGAGTTCGTGGCTGCCGTCGGAACCGCCGTGCCGGAGCCTGGAACCCTGGCCCTGTTCGGCCTGGGCCTCCTCGGCCTTGGCTTCGTGCAGCACCGCCGCAGCCGCGGCTGAGCTTCGCAACGGCTGAGCCTTCCTGCCGCCCCGCCCGGCCCATGCCGGCCGGGGCGATTTGCCTTCTCCCCTGAGAATTGCATCCAGCGCCAAGGGTGTGGCATGGCCACGGACGCGCCAGCCTGGCAATCCTGCCTGCCGACGCCAGCTAAGTGGCTCGGGCCGAGGAACGACGCATGGGTTTCAGCGACAAATCGGCCATCGGCGCCTTTTGGGCCGTTCGCCACCATACCGAGCGGCTCTGCCGGCACCTGACGCCCGAGGACCAGTGCATCCAGTCAATGCCGGATGCCAGCCCCGCCAAGTGGCACCGCGCCCACACCACCTGGTTCTTCGAGCAGTTCGTGCTGCTGCCCCACGCAGACGGCTACCAGCCGTTCAGCCGCGAGTTCAGCTACCTGTTCAACTCCTACTACGAAGCGGTCGGCGCGCGGCATCCGCGCTTCGCCCGCGGCATGATCACCCGGCCGTCCGCGGACGACGTGACTGCCTACCGCGCCCACGTCGATGCGGCGATGGAGCAGCTGATCGCGCGCAACCTCGGGCTCGACGCCCTGCTCGCCCTCGGCTTGCAGCACGAGCAGCAGCACCAGGAGCTGCTGGCGACCGACATGCTGCACGGGCTGAGCCAGAACCCGCTGCTCCCCGCCATGGACCCGGCCTGGCGCAGCCCCGCGCCGTCCAGCGCCGCGGACAGCTTCCTGGCCTTCGAGGGCGGCATGACCGCGATCGGTCACGCCGGGACGGACTTCGCCTTCGACAACGAGGGCCCGGCGCACCAGGCCTTCCTGCCGCCGTTCCAGCTCGCCAACCGGCTGGTGCGCAACGCCACCTGGCTGCAGTTCATGGCCGATGGCGGCTACCGCACGCCGACGCTGTGGATGTCCGAGGGCTGGGCCGCCGCTGGGGAGGGGGGCTGGCAGTCCCCGTTGCACTGGCGCCAGCAGGACGGCGCGTGGCGGCAGTTCGGCCCGGGGGGCGAAGCGGCGCTCGACCCGGACGCCCCGGTGCGCCACGTCAGCTGGTACGAGGCGGACGCGTTCGCTCGCTGGGCCGGCGCGCGCCTGCCGACCGAGTTCGAGTGGGAGGCCGCCAGCCGGCATCCCGGCATGCTGGAGGCGGATGGGCATGTCTGGCAATGGACCAACAGCGCCTACCTGCCCTACCCCGGCTTCCGCCCCGTGCCCGGCGCGATTGGCGAGTACAACGGCAAGTTCATGATCAATCAGATGGTGCTGCGCGGCAGCTCGGAGGCCACGCCGCCGGGTCACGCCCGGGCCAGCTACCGCAACTTCTTCCATCCGGACCGCCGCTGGCAGTTCAGCGGGCTGCGCCTGGCCCAGGATTCCTGAGTCATGCCGGACGGGTCGCAAGCCGTCCCGCCGCTGGTGCGGGAAATCCTGGCCGGGTTGCAGCAGCCGCAGAAGACGCTGCCGGCCAAGCTGTTCTACGACGCCGAGGGCTGCCGCCTGTTCGGCGAGATCACCCGGCTGCCGGAGTACTATGTCACCCGCACGGAACTGGCGCTGCTGGCCCGGGTGGCGCCCGGGCTGCCGCGGCGGCCCGGCTGCGCCTTGGTGGAATACGGCGCCAGCGACGAGGGCAAGGCGATGGCACTGATCGACGCGGTGGGCGCGACCGCCTACGTGCCGATCGACATCGCGCCCGGCGCCTTGCAGGACATGGCCGCCCGCCTCGCCCAGGATCGGCCCGGCCTCGCGGTGCACCCCATCGCCGCCGACTTCCTGGACCCGCTCGCCCTGCCGGACGGCGTGCAGGGCCGCACCGTGTTCGGCTTCTTCCCCGGCTCCACCATCGGCAACCTGGACCCGGCGGCGGCCACCGCCTTCCTGCGCCAGGCCGCGGCCACGCTGGGACGGGATGCGCTGTTCCTGGTGGGCGTGGACCTGCGCAAGAGCCCGGACCTCCTGCTGCCGGCGTACGACGACGCCCAAGGGGTCACGGCGGCGTTCAACCGCAACCTGCTCGTCCACGTGAACCGGATCGCGGGCGCGGATTTTGACGCCGGGTGCTTCACCCACAGCGCGGTGTGGAACGAGGCGGCGGGGCGGATCGAGATGCACCTGCGCAGCGCCCGTGCCCAGACAGTGCGCCTGGCGGACACTGCCATCGCATTCGCGGCGGGCGAGACGATCCATACCGAGAACAGCTACAAGCACACCATCGAGGGCTTTGCCGCGCTGGCCGCGGCCGCCGGGTGGGATGCGCGGCAGGTTTGGACGGACGAGGCGCAGCTGTTCTCGCTGCACCTATTGGCGTCGGGCGGCTAGGCCGCGGCTCTGCTTGCGTGAAGGTCGTTGAGGTCATCAACGTCGATTTCTCGCTGCGCCACTTCCTGCTGCCGCTGATGCGCGGCATCCGCGCCCGCGGCCACGAGGTGGTGGCGGTGGCGGCGGACGGCCCCTTGCTGGCGGACGCGCGGGCGGAGGGGTTCCGGGTGGTGGCCGCTCCCTTCGTGCGCCGGGTCTCGCCGGGGGCGCAGTGGCGCGCCTTCCGGGCCCTGGTGGCGCTGCTGCGGCGGGAGCGGCCGGACCTGGTGCACGGCCACATGCCGATCAGCGGCTTCCTCGCCCGCCTTGCCGCCCGCGCCGCCGGGGTGCCGCGCGTCGCCTACACCTGCCACGGCTTCCTGTTCAACCAGCCTGGCCCCTGGCCGCGCCGGCTGGCCTCGCTGCTGATGGAGTGGACGGCGGGGCGGCTCACGGACGTGTTCCTCACCGTCTCGGAGGAGGAAGCCGCCGACGCCCGCCGCCTCCGCATTGCGCGCCGCGCCACCGCCGTCGGCAACGGGCGGGACCCGGCGCTGTTCCACCCGGACCCTGGCGCCCGCACCCGGCTGCGCGCCGAGCTGGGCGTGCCGCAGAGCCGCGTGGTCGTCACCACCGTCTCCCGCCTGGTGCGCCACAAGGGCTACCCCGAGCTGCTGGCCGCCATGGCCAGCGTGCCCGGCGCGGAGTTATGGGTAGTGGGCGAGCGCCTCGCCTCCGACCGGGGCGCCGACCTCGCCCCCGCCTTCGCCGCCGCCGAGGCCACGGGCCGGGTGCGGCGGCTCGGCTACCGCACGGACGTGGCGGCGATCCTGGCCGCATCGGACATCTTCGTGCTGCCCAGCCATTTCGAGGGGCTGCCCATGTCGGTGATCGAGGCCATGCTGACGGGGCTGCCCGTGGTGGCCACCGCCATCCGCGGCCCGCGCGAGCAGGTGGTGGACGGCGTGACCGGGCTGCTGGTGCCCCCCGCCACGGTCGCGCCCCTGGCCGCGGCGCTGAACCGGCTGGCAGCGGACCCGGCGGCCCGCGCCGCCATGGGCGAGGCCGGCCGGCTCCGCGCCCTGGCGCGCTACGACGAGGCCGCCGTGGTGGAACGCACGCTGGACCTGCTCGGCTTGTAGGGCTATCCGCGCGGCATGACCGCACCCATCGCCCGCGCCCTCATCTCCGTGTCCGACAAGCAGGGGCTGGTGGAGCTGGCGCAGGCGCTGCTGGCGCACGGCGCGCAGCTGCTGTCCACCGGCGGCTCCGCGGCGGCCCTGCGCGCTGCCGGGCTGGCCGTGACGGAGGTGTCGGACCACACCGGGTTCCCGGAAATCCTGGACGGCCGGGTCAAGACGCTGGTGCCGCAAATCCATGGCGGGCTGCTCGGGCGGCGGGACCGGCCGGAGCACGTGGCGCAGATGGCGGCGCACGGCATCGCGCCGATCGACCTGCTGGTGTGCAACCTGTACCCGTTCGAGGCCACCGTCGCGTCCGGCGCCGCCCCGGCGGACTGCGTGGAGCAGATCGACATCGGCGGGCCTGCGCTGATCCGCGCCGCCGCCAAGAACCACGCCGACGTGGCGGTGCTGACCGACCCGGCGCAGTATCCGGAGTTCCTGACCGGGCTGCCCGGCACCACCCTGGCGCAGCGCCGGGCCTACGCCGCCGCCGGCTACGCCCGCACCGCCGCCTACGACGCCGCCATCGCTGCCTGGTTCGCAGGGCAAGAAGGCACTGAGTTCCCCGCCCGCCTCACCGTCTCCGCCACCCTGCGGCAGACGCTGCGTTACGGCGAGAACCCGCACCAGCGCGCCGCCTTCTACGCCACGGACAGCCGCCCCGGCGTCGCCACGGCGCGGCAGGTGCAGGGCAAGGAGCTGTCCTACAACAACCTCAACGACACGGACGCGGCGATCGAGTGCGCCGCCGAGTTCGAGGCGCCTACGGTGGTCATCGTCAAGCACGCCAACCCCTGCGGCGTCGCCTCCGCCCCCAGCCTGGCCGCCGCGTGGGAGCTGGCGCTGCGCTGCGACCCGGTTTCCGCGTTCGGCGGCATCGTGGCGGTCAACCGCACGCTGGACGCCGCCGCCGCCGAGCGCATCGCCGCCATCTTCAGCGAGGTGATCGTGGCGCCGGACGCGGACGCGGACGCGCTGGCCATCCTGGGCCGCAAGAAGAACCTGCGCGTGCTGCTGACCGGGGGCCTGCCCGACCCGGCCGCTGCCGGCATGCAGCTGCGCAGCGTGGCCGGCGGCTGGCTGGTGCAGACGCGCGATGCCGGGCGGGTGCAGGACCTCCAGGTGGTGACCCGGCGCGCGCCCACCGAGGCCGAGCGCGCCGACCTGCTGTTCGCCTTCCGGGTGTGCAAACACGTCAAGTCCAACGCCATCGTCTATGCGCGAGACGCCGCCACGGTGGGCGTGGGCGCTGGGCAGATGAGCCGGGTGGACTCTGCCCGCATCGCCGCCTGGAAGGGCGAGGCCGCCAGCCGCGCCGCCGGGCTGCCTGCACGGCTGACGGAGGGCAGCGTCGCCGCCTCGGACGCGTTCTTCCCGTTCGCCGACGGGCTGGAGGCAGTGGTCGCGGCGGGCGCCACCGCCGTGGTGCAGCCCGGGGGCTCGATGCGGGACGCCGAGGTGATTGCTGCGGCGGACGCGGCGGGGATCGCCATGGTGCTGACCGGGATGCGGCATTTCCGGCACTGATCTATACTGGCGGGTGACTGAGAGGCATTCGCAACTGTCGCCAAGAGACTTGCTGGATACAGCAAATGCTCCCATTCTAGGCTCATGCGCCCCTTCGACTCCCTGACCGAACGTGAAATCCTTGCCTTGGCGATCAGCAACGAAGAGGAGGATGGCCGGGTTTACAAGGACTTCGCTGAGGGCATCCGGGAGCACTTCCCGGACACGGCCCGCGTATTCGCCGACATGGCGCAGGAGGAGGACGGCCACCGCCGAGCCTTGCTCGACACCTACTCGGAGCGGTTCGGCGCCCACATCCCGCTGATCCGGCGCGAGGACATCCGCGGCCTGACCACCCGCCGCCCGGTGTGGCAGGTGCGCCCGCTCGGCGTGGAGGCGGTGCGCCGCCACGCGCGGCAGATGGAGAACGACGCCGCGCAGTTCTACACCCGCGCCGCCGGCCGCGCGACCGACACCGCCGTCCGCCGCTTGCTGGGCGACCTGGCCGCCGCCGAGGCCGCGCACGAGCACACCGCCGGCGCGATCGAAGCCAAGCACCTGCCCGGCGACGTGCGCGAGCGCGAGGACGGCGACGCCCGTCGCCGCTTCGTGCTGCAGATCGTGCAGCCGGGCCTGGTGGGGCTGATGGACGGCAGCGTGTCCACCCTGGCCCCGGTGTTCGCCGCCGCCTTCGCCACGCACTCGACCTGGAACACCTTCCTGGTGGGGCTGGCAGCCTCGATCGGGGCCGGCATCTCGATGGGATTTGCGGAGGCGCTGGCGGACGACGGCAAGCTGTCCGGGCGAGGCACGCCGTACCTACGCGGGCTGGTGTGCGGGCTGATGACGATGGCGGGGGGCATCGGCCACACGCTGCCGTTCTTGGTGCCGGATTTCTGGACGGCCACGGGCATTTCGATGGCGGCGGTGGTGGTGGAGCTGGCGGCGATTGCTTGGGTGCAGTGGAAATACATGGACACAGCGCCAGTTTCGGCGATGGCGAAGGTGATGCTGGGCGGGGCAATCGTATTGGCGGTGGGAATATTGATTGGAAGCGGGTGAATGCAAAACAGGTGAGTAACTTGTCGGTCAGTCTTTTTGGAAGGCTAAGGGTTGAATTCTTTCATGAAAGTTTGTGACTAACGGTATAATATACTCTTACTACCTGGTATTTTGTTATGCATACAATTTGAATAGAGTTTTTTTGTTCAAGAAACCTAATTAGATTAATTCAGATCTATAGCATTTTCGTTGTATCACTAAATGTAAAGCACTTTTACGCTTTTAAAGAAGGATTTTACAGCTTCCATGATGCAACTGCAATTATGCACACATATTACCACTAGTGGGCTAGTAAGAATATTTGAGTAAAAGCTCGCCGGCTTTTCGCAGCCCGGTCTTGAGCTTTGCGAAGACCACATCGATCGGGTTCAGATCTAGGCGGCAGGGCGGGTTGTCAAGCCCGGCGATATCGCTGCGCCGCAGGGTGGGATGAGGAACTGGGTCACCCAGGCCAGGAACAGGCATCGATTGGCAGGCCACGCTGAAATCCCCCCGACTCAGCGCGATCTGGTCATGCTCTGGTCTTGCAAGCAGGGGCGTCGCGACTGGCCATTCAACATGCCCAATGGCCAGCTAAACCTGCACCAGCGCGAACTGATGGTTGCTCAGCTTAACTGACAATCCCCGCCAAGGCTCACAGCGGGTAGCTGAGCAGTTTGCATGACAGGTTAGGCCACGCTATGTGCACCAAGTGGAGAGGTGCCGGAGTGGCCGATCGGGGCAGTCTCGAAAACTGTTGTACGTGCAAGCGTACCGTGGGTTCGAATCCCACCCTCTCCGCTGAGCCACTTTCCCACATGCCATAAACTCACCCAAAGATCCAGTGGGGCTATTCCAGCCTATACATAGGGTATGCTTCTGCGAGTGGCAGAACGGGCAATTTAAGCTGACCCTTCTTGCTGGGTTTCTACAGGATGGAAGCCACGATGAATCATTGATCCCACAGCGCCGCGTTCAAGCGGCAAGTTGCTGAGGAGTTCACAGCGGGGCGAGACACTGTACGTGCTGTCCAAGCAACACGACATCTCACGGCAGCTGGTCCCGATCTGGATCGGCAGACCTGGGGTCGGTGCCTTGGACGACGACGTGCGGGCGGCTGACCTGATGCAGCCACGTGAAGCCAAGGTCGCCGCCCTTGAGCGCCTGGTCGGACGACAGGCGCTAGGAATCGAGCTGCTGAAGGCGGTTTTGAAGCGTGCACCCAGCCAAAGGGCGCGATCGCCTTTGTTGTCACCGGCCCCGTGGCATCTCTGCCAGCAGGGGGTGCGAGCTGATGGGGCTCACGCGGCCCACCATCTGCGTCACGCAATGTGGTCGGCTACACAATCAGCCGATCCATGAATGCCCGCATCGCTGTCGCGGCATCAATGACGTCCATAGCTCAACGCAATTGCGCTCAGCGCCCGGCTATCTCAGCCCCATGCAGCTTGAGGACCAACATGCGCGGCAGACAGTCAAAACAGCGACTTGCTTTCCTCCCCACCAGCGGCTCGAGTTGATGGTCGAACAGGATGATCCCGGCGAGGAACGAAGCCTGGAACGGTGTCGGGTTCGTGGCCGTCATACAGCCCCAGCCTATGGTGCGATAGAAGGCGCCGAAACGGTCCGGCGGATCGGAGTCGGCCGCACCGACTTACTGCCAGTTGGAGGCTGCGACCACCTGCGCGTTGGATTTCACCTTCCACAGCACCGTCAGCGAGGAGCTTATCGCGTCGCCATCGATGCATGACAGCGTGACCAACGTGCTCTCATCCCGCGCACCTCATCGACGATGCCGCACGGCATCTGCTGACCCAGCAAAGGCGGCGCTAAGGTGTCGTCCTACCAGCAAAGTCATCCATCGGAATTGGTGGAGCCAAGCGGGGTCGAACCGCTGACCTCCTGAATGCCATTCAGGCGCTCTACCAACTGAGCTATGGCCCCCACCATTCCGCCAAGCCTTGCGGAGGCGGCGTCATACCGCCCTGACGAGCTAACATCAAGTCAGGCTGGGGTGCACAGCGAAGTTCGCCTCCGTCTTGGCGCGTATCTCGTCCACGCTCACGTCCATCGGCTTGTCCACCAGCATCAATCCGGGGCGGGCCACGTCGAACACAGCCAGATCCGACACGATCAGGTTGACCACGCCCGCCCCGGTCAGCGGCAAGGTGCAGCGCGTCAGGATTTTGGGCGTGCCGTCCTTGGCCGCATGCTCCATCACCACCACCACCTTGGGCACCCCGGCCACAAGGTCCATCGCCCCTCCCATGCCCTTGACCATCTTGCCGGGGATCATCCAGTTTGCCAGGTCGCCGTTCTCGGCCACTTGCAGCGCACCCAGGATGGAGAGCTGGATGTGGCCGCCCCGCACCATGCCGAAGGACTGCGCGCTGTCGAAGAACGAGGTGGAGGCCAGCTTGGTCACCGTCTGCTTGCCGGCATTGATGAGGTCTGGGTCTTCATCTCCCTCGTAGGGAAACGGCCCCATGCCCATCATGCCATTCTCACTGTGCAGCTGGATGGACATGCCTTCAGGGATGTGGTTCGCCACCAACGTCGGGATGCCGATGCCGAGATTGACGTAGTAGCCGTCCTGCAGTTCGCGGGCGGCGCGGGCGGCCATCTGGTCGCGGGTCCAGGCCATTGCCGGTGCTCCTTCAGGCCGCGCGCTTGCGGGTGGTGCGCTGCTCGATGCGCTTCTGCACGCCGGGCGTCGCCACCATGCGCTGCACGAAGATGCCCGGCGTTACGATCGCGTCCGGGTCGAGCGCGCCCGCGTCCACGATCTCCTCCACCTGCGCCACGGTCACGCGGGCGGCCGTCGCCATCACCGGGTTGAAGTTGCGCGCGCTCATCCGGTACACGAGGTTGCCCTCCGGGTCGCCGCGCCAGGCGTGGATGATGGCGAGGTCGGCGAGCAGGCCGGTTTCCATGACGTACTGGCGGCCGGCGAACTCGCGGGTGTCCTTACCCTCGGCGATCTGCGTGCCGGCGCCGGTAGCGGTGTAGAAGGCTGGGATGCCGGCGCCGCCGGCGCGGATGCGCTCGGCCAGGGTGCCCTGCGGGTTGAACTCGATCTCCAGCTCGCCGGCCAGGTATTGCCG
>CAXTJU010000050.1:0-25764 GCA_964244655.1 uncultured Acetobacteraceae bacterium
GCTGCGGGCCGTCGTCAGCCATGCCCGTCCGGCAGCGCGCGCAGCACCGCCTCGCGCAGCTCCGGCGGGGCCGCGCCGAGCGCGTCGCGCACCGCGCGCATCTGCCGCCGGGCCTCGTACAGCTGGTCCAGCAGCGACAGCACCGTGGGCAGCGCGTCCTCGTCCAGGCTCAGCTCGTCCCGCAGCTCCACGATCAGCCGCACCCGCGCCACGTCGATCTCGCCGAAGCGCCAGGCCCCGGCGGCCCCGTCCGGGCGCACCCAGGACAGCGCCACCCAGCGGCTGACATCCTCGATCCGCAATCCGGCGACGCGCTGCGGCAGCATCTCCAGGGTGATCACGAGGCCTCCATCATGTCCTGCCTCGGGTCCGCCTCGTCCGTCGGCGTCCACTCCCGCAGCAGGGCTTCGAGCGCGTCGTCGGCGTTGGGCAGCACCAGCTTCAGCGTCACCAGCTGGTCGCCGGCCGGCCGGTCGCCATGGGCGGGGACGCCGCGGCCGCGCAGGCGCAGCACCGCCCCCGTGTCCGACCGGCGCGGCACCGTCATCGCCACCGAGCCGGTGACGGTGGGCACCGTCACCCGGCCGCCCAGCACCGCCTCCTTCACCGTCACCGGCAGGTCCAGGTGCACGTCGTCCCCCTCGCGGCGGAACACCGGGTGCGGCGTCACGCGCACCTCGATCAGCGCGTCGCCGGCCGGGCCGCCGTTGACGCCGTCGCCGCCCTGGCCGCGCAGCCGCAGCGTCTGCCCGTCCTCCATGCCGGGGGGCACGCGCACCTCCAGCGAGCGGCCGTCCGGCAGGGTGATGCGCCGCTGCACCCCGGTGATGGCGTCCTTGAACTCCACCGGCAGCGTGTAGGCGGCATCCCGCCCCCGCATCGGCCGGGTGTTGCGCTGGTTGGATTGGGCGAACAGGTCGGCGAAGATGTCGCCCATGCCGCCGGCGTCCGCGTTGCCGTAACGCGCGCCGGCGCCGGCGTCGGCATATCGGCGGTAGCTCGCGGGTTCCGGCTTCGGGTCCCCGGCGGCGTCGATCTCGCCGCGGTCGAAGCGGGCGCGCTTGTCCGGGTCGGACAGCAGGTCGTTGGCGCCGGAGATGTCCTTGAACCTGGCCTCGGCCGTCTTGCTGCCCGGGTTCAGGTCGGGGTGGTGCTTCTTGGCGAGGCTGCGGTAGGCGCGGCGGATGTCGTCGGCCGATGCGTCCTTCGCCACGCCCAGGGTCTGGTAGGGATCGGTCATGCTGGTCCGCAGATCATTGCGCCGTCATTTGGCAAGTGGCGGCGGCCGGATCAACCGGGCTGGCACGTGGCGCACCAGTACAGCTGCCGCCCGGCCATGTCCTCCGCCTGCACCGGGTCGCCGCACACCCGGCAGGGCTGCCCGGCGCGGTGGGCCACGTAGCACCGCGCGTCCCGCCCGGTGCGGCCGGGGGGGCGGTGGCGCGGCCGGGTGGTGATGATCGCGCCGTCCCGCACGCCGTCCTGCAGCAGGGCGCGGGTGTCCCGCCACAGCGCGTCCCATTGCGGGCGGGTGAGGTCGCGGCCGGGGCGGTGCGGCGCGATGCCGGCGCGGAACAGCAGCTCGGCGCGGTAGATGTTGCCGATGCCGGCCACCACGTCCTGCCGCATCAGCAGCTGGCCGATGGCCATACGGGAGGCGTGGATCATGTCCCACGCCTTGCCGGGGCGCGCGTCGGTGCGCAGCGGGTCGGGGCCGAGCCGGGCGGTGGCGGCGCGTTTCTCCGCCGGCGCCAGCAGCTCGCACGCGGTGGGGCCGCTGAGGTCGGCCACGTGCGCGCCCGCCATCAGCCGCAGCCGGACGGCGCCGCGGGGCAGGGGGTTGCCGTCCTCGTCCGCCTCGGCCTCCGCCCGGCTGCGCCGCCCCATGCCGGACAGGCCGGGCCCGGCGAAGCGCCACATGCCGTACAGCCCCAGGTGCACCCGCAGCCACACCGGGTCTTCCGGGTCCGGGCTCAGGAAGCGCAGGAACATGTGCTTGCCCCAGGCCTCCGCGTGCTCGAGCACCAGCCCGTCCAGCGTGGCGGCGCCCTCGGCGAAGCGGCCCTGCGGGCTGCTGGCGCGCACCGCCTTGCCGGCGAGATGGGCTGCGAACGCCTGGGCCAGGCGGTGGACGGTATGACCTTCGGGCGTGATGCGGCTCCTTCGACGCAATGAACTTGGGCAGGCCGGCCCCGTTGTGGAGCGGCGGCCAAGCTTCTCGCAAGCACGGCTTCTCGCAAACACGGCTTCTCGCAAACGCTTTGGAGACAAGACATGTCATCCCACCCGCCCCCGGTGCCACCCGACCAGCAGCCGAAGCACGGAGCGCACCCAGCCAAGGCGTCCGTGGAGGACGCCGCCAAGGCCGGCACCCAGCACGACAACGCCGCCGAGCAGGGCGACATGGCCAACGTGAGGCAGAACACCACCAACAAGGGGTTGCAAAAAAACTAAACTTGCCTCAAAAAAGCGACGGGGCAGCATGGCAGGGCCGGAGCGGTGGACGGCGAAGGCTACCTGATCCTTGCATCCGGCCCACCCCAGTACGTCGAAATGGCCCGCAACCTGGCCGCCTCCCTCCGAATCATGGACGGGACGCGGCCGATCTGCCTGGTGCATGACCAGCATGCCCGGCTGGAAGCGTCCGACAAGGCCTTCTTCGACGATGCCGCCGTGCTGCCCGAGGACCCTCTCTATTCCGGGTCCATAAACAAGATCCGGCTCCACCCCCTGTCGCCCTACCGCCGCACCATGTTCGTTGACGCCGATTGCCTGCTGATGAAGCGCGACATCGACATATACTGGGACGTCGGGCGCAAATCCTTCTTCTGCATCACCGGCGCGCGGCGCACGCAAGGCCGATGGAAGGGCGTGGATATCGCGCACCTGCTGGCGCAGGAGCAAAGCCCGTACCTCGTGCAGATGAACTCCGGGGTCTTCTGCTTCGACAAGAGCCCTGCCGCGGCGTCGTTCTTCCAGGGCCTGAACGACTTCTACCTGCGGCGGCGAAGCGCCCTCGGCGTCGGCCTGCAACGCGGCAAGCCAGGGCAAACCGACGAGATCTATCTCGGACTGTGGATGGGGCTCAACGGCCTCGATGACTGCGTGGGCAACTCCGGCGAGAACTCGTGGATGGTCACGATCTGGCGCAGCTTCGGCATGACGCTCGACCCCGAACGCGGGCGGACCCTGATCCGCAAGCCGAAGCGCTCGACGGCCGGCATCCCGAACCCGCTGCTTGGCTGGACCCGGCTCAGCCCCTCCTTCGTGCACTTCATCGGCCTCAAGCCGCTGCGGCGCTACGAGCAGCTGTCTCGCTATTTCAGGGCGCAGCTACCCGCAGGCGGATGACGGCTTGGCTGTCAAGCGATGACCGCGTCGTCCTGGCGTCCGGTTCCGCGCTCGCCTAAAATCACGCCATCATGACCGACAACATCTACGCCGCCATCCGCGTTCGCGTGATCGACGCGCTGGCCGCCGCCGTCCCCGGCCTGCCGGCTGACCTGCTCGCCCGCGTCGAGGTGACCCCGGCGCGGGAGGCGGCGCACGGCGACATGGCGACCAACGCCGCCCTGCTCGCCGCCAAGCCCAGCCGCCAGCCGCCCGCCGCCATTGCCGCCGCCCTGGCCGCCGCGTTGCGGCACGCGCCGGAGATCGCCGGCGCCGAGCCGGCCGGGCCGGGCTTCGTGAACCTGCGGCTGCACCCGGCGGCGCTGCTGGCCACCCTGCCGGCCGTGCTGCGCGCGGGCGAGGCTTACGGCGGCAGCACGGCGGGGCAGGGCCGCCGGGTCAACGTGGAGTACGTCTCGGCCAACCCCACGGGGCCGATGACGGTGGGCCACTGCCGGGGCGCCGTGGTGGGGGACGCGCTGGCCAACCTGCTCGCCAAGGCGGGCTACGCCGTCACCAAGGAGTTCTACGTCAACGACGCCGGCAACCAGGTGGCCGCCCTCGCCTGGGCGACATACTGGCGCTACCTCCAGGCGCTCGGCACGGCGCTGACCGAGGAGGCGTTCGCCGCCGGCGTGCCCGGCGGGCTGCAATACCGCGGCGACTACCTCGTGCCGGTGGGCGAGGCGCTGGCGGCCGAGTTCGGCGACCGCCTGGCCGCACCCGGCGTCACGGCAGCCGACCCGGCGGCCTGGCTGGACACGGTGCGCGATTTCGCCATCCGCGCCATGATGGCCTCCATCCGCGAGGACCTGGACGCGCTCGGCATCACGTTCGACCGGTTCAGCTCGGAGGCCGAGCTGCTCGCCTCCGGCGCGCCCGACGCGGTGATCGCCAAGCTCGCCGCGGACGGCCTGCTGTACGAGGGCGTGCTGGACCCGCCGAAGGGCAAGCTGCCGGACGACTGGGAGCCGCGCGAGCAGCTGCTGTTCCGCTCCACCCGCTTCGGCGACGACCTGGACCGCCCGCTGCGCAAGTCGGACGGCAGCAACACCTACTTCGCCAACGACATCGCCTACCACGCCGCCAAGGCCGCCCGCTCGGACGTGCTGATCGACGTGCTGGGGGCGGACCACGGCGGCCACGTCTCGCGCATCAAGGCGGCGACGGCGGCGATGACGGGCGGGGCGGTGCCGCTGGAGATCATCCTGTGCCAGATCGTGCGCGTGCTCAAAGGCGGCGCGTTCGTGCGCATGAGCAAGCGGGCGGGCACGTTCGTCACCCTGCGGGACCTGCTGGACGAGGTGGGCCGGGACGCGGTGCGCTTCACCATGCTGACCCGCAAGGCCGACGCGCAGATGGATTTCGACATCGACGCGGCGGTGGCGCAGACGCGGGAGAACCCGGTGTTCTACGTGCAGTACGCCCATGCCCGCTGCCGCTCCGTGCTGCGCGCCGCCGCCGGGATGCCCGGCCTGGCCATCGACCCGGCGGCCCCACTGCACAGCCTGGCGGACGAGGCGGAACTGGCCGTGGTGCGCCGCCTGGCAGCCTGGCCGCGCACGGTGGAAGCGGCGGCGCAGGCCCGTGAGCCGCACCGAATCGCGTTTTTTCTCTATGACTTGGCGGGTGACTTTCATATGCTGTGGAACCGTGGCCGCGAATCGGCGACGCTGCGGTTCCTCCTGCCCGACCGTCCGGAGGAAACCCGGGCGCGCCTGGTCCTGGTGGCGGCCGTGGCGACCGTCATCCGCTCTGGCTTGCAGGTCATGGGGGTGACGCCGGTAGAGGAGATGCGCTGAGATGTCGGATCGACTGAGCCTCCCCACCGAAAGCTGGCGCCCGCAGCGCCAGCCCAGTGCGTTCGATCCCGACATCAAGCGCATGGCCGTCATGGCGGCCGGGGTCATGGCCCTGCTGGCGGTGGGCGTGGGCGGCTACAAGCTGGCCGGCCGCAGCCCGCGCGCCGTCCCGGTGATCGAGGCCGACAGCCGGCCGTTGCGCGTCCACCCGGACAATCCCGGCGGCATGCAGTTCGCCGGGGCGGAGGAGCAGTTCACGGACGGCGCCGGGTCAGAGGCCGAGGCGATGGCGCCCCCGCCCGAGGCCCCGGCCCCGCAAGCCCTGCGCGCCCAGATCAAGGCGCGCCAGGCCGTGCCGGACGCCGCTCTGCCGGCCGAGGCCCCGTTGCCGCCGCCCTCGCGCCCCGCGCCGGCGCTGCCCGTGCGGCCGTTGCCTGCGCCGCCGGCGCCCGTTGCGGCGCTCCCCGCTCCCGTGGCGGCTGCCCCGGTTCGTCCGGCTGTCCCGCTGACGGGGGCGTTGCAGGTGCAGCTTGCGGCCATGGACAGCGAGGCGGGCGCCACCGCCGAGTGGCAGCGCCTGGCCAAGCGCGTGCCGGACCTGCTGGCCTCGCGCCACCCGGCGATCCTGCGTGCCGAACGTGACGGCCGGACGTTCTACCGGCTGCGCACCGGCGGCTTCGCCGACACGGCGCAGGCGACGGCGTTCTGCGCGGCGGTGCGGGCCAAGGGCGGGGCTTGCGCCATCGCGAGCTTCTGAGCGCAGATCGGGGCTCTGCCCCGAACCCCGCCAGAGGACGAAGTCCTCTGGACACCTGGTTATAGTACCAGGGGTCAAGGGGACTTCGTCCCCTTGCGGGTGCAGGGCAGCGCCCTGCCGCTAGCCGCGCGCGCTGCACCCCTTGACCCGGTTCGCCAGCAGCGGGTCCAGCACCGCGGCCACCTGGCAGCGCGACATCGGCCGGCGGGACCGCTCGTGCGGCTGCCGGTTCAGGTTCACCATCAGCATCCCGCCCCCCGCCAGCGCCAGCCGCAGCGTGCCCTGCCGGATGGCGCGGGCATACAGCGGCTCCGGCCCGCCGATCCCGGTCAGGATGCCGGCGCCGACCGCGGCCACCCGGTTGCGGTACTCGGCCGCCAGGTCCGGCGTGTGCGAGTGATACAGCCCGACCGCCACGTTCCAGTCGCCATGCGCCTCCTCCTGCAAGGAACGCAGGTAGCGGGCGGCGTAATCGGCGTTGGCGCCGGGGTCGAACGCCTCGTCCAGCGAGCGGAACGCGCCCGGGTGCAGCGGCAGGTCCACTTGCAGGCACCCGGCGTCGATGAAGTGGTGCTGCCCGCTCGCCTGCGCCTGCTGCACCCAGGCGACCGCGGCCGCCTTGCTGTCGAGGAACAGGCCCTGCCCGTCGGCGTCGATCGTCCATGGCCAGGCGCGCACGTCCCCGAGGCCCGCGATCGGCCGGCCGCTCTCGACCTTGGCGATGGTGCCGAGCAGGCCGGGAGGCAGGCCATGCTTGGCCTCCGCCGCCGTGATAGCCGCGGCGCAGAGGTCGCTCTGCGCCACGAGCCATGAGCCGGGGGCAGGCGGCGCGGCGGAGGCCGGGCTGCCCGCCAGCCACGACAGGCAAGCCAGCAAGCCGCACCAGGAGCGGAGTCGGGCGAGGCACATCGTCAAGTTGGGCAACCTCGGCTTTGGGGGATGCCCGGTACACCCGGCAGGCCCGGCAACGCAAAAGCCGCCCGTTTCCGGCATCCGTTTGACCCGGCTTCTGCCGCGCCGCTGCCCTGCTGGCTTTGCGTGGCGGGTCACGCAGGCTACTTTGCTGCGGCAATGCTCAGATCGTGGACAGCCTCGGCGATGGCCCGCACCGCGCCGGCCGCCAAGCTGATCCCCAGGCTTTGCCTGGCTGCCGGCGTCGCCATGGCGGTAGCTTTCCCATCGGTCAACGCAGCACCGGGGGAAACCGGGCAGGCAGCCATCGCGCTGCTGGAGCGCGGCTACATCGGCGATCCCTACCTGCTGCCGACAGGACCCACGGCCCATGTCTCGCCAGCCGTCGCGTGGCTGCTGGCAGCCGTCTTTTGGATGTGGGGGGAGAACACCGTCCAGGCGCGGGTCGTGCTCGGGATGGTCGCCGCAGCCCTGTTCGCGCTCGGCGTTCGCGCGGCGTTGCGGCTTGCCAGCCTCGCCGGCGCCGGCCCCGGCTCGGTCTGGGTAGTGGGCGGCTTGCTGGCCCTGACCCCCATGATGCTGTTCCAGGCCGTCATCAACAACCGGCAGTGGGACCAGCCCTTCGCAGCCTTCATCCTTGTCCAGGGCTGGCTCATGTTCGAGAGGTCGCGCGGCTCGACCCGGCCTTACCGGGCGGAGGCGGCGCTGGCCGCGCTGGCCGGGGTCGGCGCGCTGTTCTCGCCCGCCATCTTTCCGACCCTGGTCCTCTCCTTGGCCGCGATGACGTGGATGCGGCGCAGGCTTGGCGACGTTCGGATCACCTTGCTGCTCTGCGCCGGCATCCTCGCCGCCGGCCTGTTGCCGTGGGGCCTGCGCAACGAGCGGGTGATGGGCCATTTCATCCTGACCCGCTCCAATTTCGGGCTGGAACTCGACGTCGGCAACTCGCCCGGGGCAACCGGGCTGAGCGGCAGCGGCGAGGAGGCGTCCTTGCACCCGCATGACTGGGCGCCCTCCGCCCGGCAGGTGCAGGCCATGGGCGAGGTCGCCTACATGGACGCGGTGAGCGGCCGGGCGCGGGCGTGGATCGCGGCCAACCCGGCCGGCTTCGCGCGGCTCACGCTGCGGCGCTTCGCCTTCTCCTTCCTGCCGCCGCCCGCCATGGTGGGGTGGACGCCCATCCTAGGGGCGAGGTTGTCCTGGGCGCTGTGGACCGCGTTCGGCCTGCTGAAGATAGCCGCCCTGCTGGCGGCGGCCTGGTTCGGCGCGCGTCCCATGCTCGCGCTGCTATACGGCGTGCTGCCCATGGCGTCGTACTTCGTGACGCACATCAACATCCGGTATGAGCTGACGACCTACTTCGCCTGGCTGGTCATCATGGCCTTGGCCGCTCATCGGATAGTCCCGCGCCAGGCGGGGAACACCCGGGCCTAGAGGCTGTTGTGGACTCGCGCTGTGGGTTCTTTGGGCTATTCCCAGCCAAATACTCCGTCATGACCGGGCGGAGCAGCCTCAAGGTTCCGCTTGCGGAGCAAGTGGAATGGCTGCGGAGGGTTGACCCGGTCATCCACAGGGTTGCCGCCATTGCCGGCCTGCGCCGGTGCGCTCGACTGCTGCCGTTGCCGTTCCATCGGCGTGGATACCCGGGTCAAGCCCGGGCATGACAGCGTAAGATGGGCAAGGGCCAGCAAATCTGACTTTGAGCAAAACAGTGAGGTCCATGACAGGCTCTAAGCTTCAAACCCAATTGGGTTTGAAGCTTAGGCGGAAGCACGGCTGCTGGCGCCGCAAAGGGCGGCCGCGTTCCCGGGGCCTTGGCTGCCGCCGCTACTCGTCCAGCGTCACCACCACCGGCACGTGATCGGACGGCTGCTCCTCGCCGCGCACGTCCTTGTCCGGGGCGGCGGAGGCCAGCCGGTCGGCCAGCGTGGGGGAGAGCAGGGCGTGGTCGATGCGCAGGCCGCGGTCGCGCTGCCAGGCGCCGGCCTGGTAGTCCCAGAAGGTGTACACGGGCCCGGCCGGCGTCGTCACCCGCACCGCGTCGGTCAGGCCGGCCCACAGCATCCGGCGGTAGCGCGCCCGCGTCTCGGGGCGGACCAGCGCGTCGCCGTCCGGCAGGGTGCCGGGGGCGAAGTCCACGTCCGCCGGGGCCACGTTGTAGTCACCCGCCAGCACGAACGGGGTGTCGGCGGCCAGCAGCTCGTCCGCGTGGTCGGCGAGCCGGTCCATCCAGGCCAGCTTGTAGGCGTAACCGGCCTCGCCGCCCGAGTTGCCGTTCGGCAAATAGAGGTTGCCGATGGTGACGCCGGCCACGTCCACCTCCAGGTAGCGCGCCTGCGCATCGTCCGCGGCCAGGCCGGGCAGGGCGGTGTGCCACACCTGCATCGGCCGCCGGCTCAGCACGGCCACGCCGTTGTAGGATTTCTGCCCGGCGATGGCGCTTTCGTAGCCCAGCGCGCGGAACGCGGCGGTGGGGAAGGCGTGCGCCTCGCACTTGATCTCTTGCAGCAACAGCACGTCCGGCGCGGCGCGTTGCAGCCAGCGGCACACGTGCGGCTCGCGCATGCGGACGGAGTTGACGTTCCAGGTGGCGATCTTCACGGCGTGAAGCGGGACTTGCCGGTCTCCAGTTCCTCGACGCGGTCGCGCAACTCGCCCATCTGCTTCTCCACCCCGGACTCGAAGATGCCGATGCGGCCCATGACCTCGGCCTTGATGATGAGTTCGAGTTCGTCGCGCAATTCGACGACGTGCCGGTCGGTCCTGCGCACCTGATCGACGGTCAGCAGCGTGAGCGAGCGAACATCCCCGACCTCCCGGCGGAAGTCACGCATCTCCCGGCGGTACTCGCCCATCTCTTGCCGCAAGTCGGTCATTTCCCGACGCATCTCGCGCATCTCCACCTGCATGGCGAGCATGGTGCGGCCGATGAACTCCAGCGTGATCGGTTCGTCGCTCATTCGGGACTCACCTAAACTCCTTAACCCTGCCTAATCGACGGCGAAGCTCGTGCCGCAGCCGCAGGCGCTGGTGGCGTTCGGGTTGCGCACGGTGAAGTGGCTGCCCATCAGCTCGTCGGTGTAGTCCAGCTGGGAGCCGGCCAGCAGGTCGAGGCTCGCCGGGTCCACCAGCACGCGGGCGGCGCCGGAGTGCACCACCAGGTCGTCCGGCTGCACCGCCTCGTCCAGCTCGAACTTGTATTGGAAGCCACTGCACCCGCCGGCCAGCACGGCCACCCGGAGGGCGGCGGGGCGGGGCTGGGCGGCCACGATGGCGGCGATCTGCTCGGCGGCGCGGTCGCTGACGGCGAATGCTTGTTCCATGCCCCCAACATAGCGCGGCGAGGGCGATGATTGAAGGGGCGGGCTGGCGGATGCTAAGGCCGGGCATGGCCCTTGCCCCCTACGCCGTCCGGATCGAGACCGCGCGCGGGCGGCTGCACCCGGAGCCGGAAGCGCCGACGCGCTCGCCCTGGCAGCGGGACCGGGATCGCATCATCCACTCCGCCGCGTTCCGCAAGCTGCAGTACAAGACGCAGGTGTTCGTCAACCACGAGGGCGACTTCTTCCGCACCCGGCTCACCCACACGCTGGAGGTGGCGCAGATCGCCCGCTCCATCGCCCGCGAGCTGCACGTGGACGAGGACCTGACGGAGGCGCTGGCGCTGGCGCACGACCTGGGCCACCCGCCGTTCGGCCATGCCGGGGAGGAGGGGCTGAACCGCGGCATGGCGCGCTGGGGCGGGTTCGACCACAACGCCCAGGCGCTGCGCATCGTGACCCGGCTGGAAACCCGCTACGCCGCGTTCGACGGGCTGAACCTCACCTGGGAGACGCTGGAGGGGCTGGCCAAGCACAACGGCCCGCTCTCCCATCCGCCGCCGTACATCGCCGAGTACGATGCCGGCCATGGCCTGGACCTCGGCAGCCAGCCGGGCGTGGAGGCGCAGATCGCCGCCGCCGCCGACGACATCGCCTATCACAGCCACGACCTGGACGACGGGATGCGCGCCGGGCTGTTCGGCCCGGAGGCGGTCAGCCACCTGCCGCTGGTGGGCGAGGCGCTGCGCCAGGCCCGCGGCGCCAGCCTGGACGTGCCGCCGGATCGGCTGCGGCACGAGACGGTGCGCCGGGTCATCAACCAGCTTGCCAGCGACCTGGCCGCCGAGACCCGGCGCCGCCTGCAGGACCGGCAACCGGCCGACGCCGCCGCGGTGCGCGCGTTGCCGGCCCCCGTGGTGGGCTTCACGCCCGCGATGGCGGACGCGAACCGCGCCATCAAGGAGTTCCTGTTCGCCCACATGTACCGGCACTGGCAGGTGAACCGCATGTCCAACAAGGCACGCCGGGTCACGGAGCAGCTGTTCACCCTGCTGGCGGAGGACGTGGCGATGCTGCCGGACGAGTGGCGCGGCCGGGCGGGGCAGGGCGACCCGCAGCGCGCGGCGCTGGTGGTGTGCGACTACGTGGCGAGCATGACGGACCGGTTCGCGCTCGATGAGTACAAACGGCTGACGGACCTTAGCGTGCCGGGCTAAGGGCAGGGCGCTGCCCTGCACCCGCGAGGGGACGAAGTCCCCTCGACCCCTGTTACTTATAATCAGGTGTCCACAGGACTTCGTCCTCTGGTGGGGTTTGGGGCAAAGCCCCAAGTTGCGCTTCGCCTCAGATGCCGTGGTTATAGACGTAGTACATGGAAAGCCGCGTCTCGCATTGCGGGGTCTTCACGGTGGCGACCAGGTGGTTGCCGGTCACGCGGCCGACCATGTGCGCGGTGCCGGAGTCGGCCTCGATGCGGCCGTCGTATGCCACCGGCGACTCGAACAGCGTGACGGGCGTGTAGGCGTACCAGAGCACGCCGTCGCCGACCATGATGACCCGTTCGCCGCCCTCCTTGGGACAGCCCGGGCCGTGGGCCACGACCTGGGTGATGCGGCCCTGGTAGCTGCCGTTGTACACCCGTTCGTCTCCCGCCTTGAGCGGCACGGCCACGCCCACGGCGTCGAACACGGTTTGGCATCCGCCCAGCAGGGCGCATGCGGCGAGAAGGGCAACGCGGGACGGCACGGTCACGATCAAGGCCCACTCCTGCTGGCGGGTCCACGACGCCGCCCCGCTACGCTATCCGATCGCCCGGCGGCGCGCCATGGATACCCTGATTGTGAGCCCCGCGCCGAGTCGGCTGGGCTAGGATGGCGCGGCTTTACGCGAAGCGACGGGCAGGCCACTGTGTGCGCCCTGCCTGCCGCCCATATCTCCACGACCAAACGGATAGACGGAAGGCCGCCATGTTCATCCACCGCCGCAAAGGATGGGAGTTGCCGGACAGCGCGGCCACGCCGGAGGGCCTGGTGATCGGCCGGCGGGCGGCGATGGCCGGGGCGGGGCTGATCGCGGCCGGATGGGCGGGCAGGGCGCGGGCGGCGGACGCGAAGTACCCGCCCGGCCGCGAGGTCACGGCGGAGGCGGACGCCACCACCTACAATAACTTCTACGAGTTCGGCGACGACAAGGGCATCTGGCGCGCCGCGCAGCGCCTGCCGGTGTCGCCCTGGCAGGTCGAGTTCGCCGGCATGGTGGACAAGCCGCGCGTCATGGACGTGGCGGACCTGCTGAAGCAGGTGCAGCTGGAGGACCGGGTGTACCGCCACCGCTGCGTCGAGGCCTGGGCGATGACGATGCCGCTGACCGGCTTCCCGCTGGCGGCGCTGCTGAAGGTGGCGCAGCCGACCGCCTCGGCCAAGTACGTGGTGTTCGAGTCGGCGGCGCTGCCGCGGGTGATGCCGGGGGTGCGGAGCAGCTTGTACCCGTGGCCGTATATCGAGGGCCTCACCATGCAGGAGGCGGGCAACGACCTCGCCTTCATGGTGACCGGGATGTACGGCAAGCCGCTGCCCAAGCAGGACGGCGCGCCGCTGCGGGTGCAAATCCCCTGGAAATACGGCTTCAAGTCGGGCAAGTCCCTGGTCAAGATCTCCTTCACGGACACCCAGCCGGAAACGATGTGGCATTCCATCCAACCCTCCGAATACGGTTTTTGGGCCAACGTGAACCCGGCGGTGCCGCATCCGCGTTGGAGCCAGGCGACCGAGCGGCTCATCGGCCAGGATGAAAGGGTGCCGACAGTGATCTGGAACGGCTACGGCGAGTGGGTGGCCGGCATGTACGCCGACAAGGCGAACGAGCGGCTGTTCACGTGATGCTGGCCAAGATCCTCGCGGTGCTGTCCGCCGCCATGCTGGTCGCCGCCGTCGCCATCGGCACGCTCGGCCCGCCGGACATGACGCTGGCCGAGGCGCTCGCCCGGCTCGACCACACCAGCATGACGGCGTTCGAGGGCTATGTCCGCGCCCACCTGTCGAACTGGCTGTGGGACTATCCGACCACGGCGCTGCTCACCCGCCCGGTCTGGCTGGTGCCGGCGGCCGTGGGCCTGGTGCTGGCGGGCGGCGCGCTGACCGCGGTGCAGTCCCAGAAGGCGCCCACCTCCCGCCGCCGCCGCAGCTAGCTCAGTGCCCGTTTGATAATGCTACTGCAGCGGTCATCCGACGCGGCCTTTCTGTGCTCCGGTGCTCACGGCCAGCCAGGCCGCTCCGCTCCGGTGCTCGAAAGGCCACGCCGGGCGGCGCCAAGCGGGCGCCTCTGACTCGCCGCAGCGCATTCTCAAACGGGCACTTACAGCCCGAGCAGGGCGCGCGCGGCGGCGATCACCCGGTGCGCCTCGGACCATAGCCCGAGCCCGTCCAGCGCCGCGAACGGGAAGAACGCCGCCGCGGTGACGTCGTCGCCGGGTGTGGGCTCGCCGCCCTGCCAGCGGGCGGCGAAATCCAGGATGGTGTAGTGGAACCGCACCCGGCCGGCCTCGTCCGGATGGATGCTGTCCACGTGCGCGGCCAGCGCCAGCGCGCCCACCTCAAGCCCGGTCTCCTCCCGCAGCTCGCGCCGGGCGGCGGCCTCCGCCGTCTCGCCCAGCTCCTGCGCGCCGCCGGGGATGCTCCACTGGCCCAGCGCGGGGGCGCGGCCGCGGCGCACCAGCAGCACCGCGCCGGGCCGCAGCACGACGGCGCCGACGCCCACCAGGGGGCGCCCGGGATATTCGCGGCTCGGCATGGCCCCGGCATAGCGCGGCAGGCGGCCATCCGCCATGCGCCGCCGCGGGTTCCCTGGCGGCGGGGATCGCGCGATGTTGGGGACCATGCCGCTGCATGCGATCCTCACCGGTGCGATCAGCGCCCAATCCCGCCGCCTGATCCGCAAGCGCGCCCGCGCCCGCTACGCGTCCCGGGCCCGCTCGCGCGAGCGGCTGTCCCACGTGTCGGTCCGGTTCACCGCGCTGATCGTGGCGAGCGCGCTGTTCATGGAGCAGCTGGACGGCACGGTGCTGGCCACGGCGCTGCCGACCATGGCGCGCACCTTCCACGTCGATCCGTTGCAGATGAACGTGGCGCTGACCGCGTATTTGCTCAGCCTGGCCGTGTTCATCCCGGCCAGCGGCAAGGCGGCGGACCGGTTCGGCACCCGCACGGTGTTCCGCGCCGCCATCGCGCTGTTCACGCTCGGCTCCATCCTGTGCGGCCTGGCGGACAGCCTGGCCGCCCTGGTGGGGGCGCGCGTGCTGCAGGGCATCGGCGGCGCCATGATGGTGCCGGTGGGCCGGCTGGTGCTGCTGCGCTCGGTGGAGCGCAGCGAGCTGGTGACGGCGATGACCTGGCTGATGGTGCCGGCGATGATCGGCCCGGTGCTGGGCCCGCCGGTGGGCGGCTTCCTGGTCACGGCACTGTCCTGGCGTTGGATCTTCTACATCAACGTGCCGATCGGCGTGCTCGGCATGGCGCTGGCGACGCTGTACATCCGCGACGTGAAGGAGGCGGGCCGGGTCGATTTCGACGGCTGGGGCCTGCTGCTGTCCGGCGTGTCGCTGTGCTGCCTGATGTTCGGGCTGGAGCTGGCCAGCCGCGGCATGACCTCCCCCGTGCAGACCGCGGCCATCATCGCCGCCGGGCTGGGGGCGGGAGCGCTGTACGTGCGCCACAGCCGGCGGGTGGCGAACCCGGTGCTGGACTTCTCGCTGATGCGGGTGCCGAGCTTCGGCCTGTCGGTGATCGGCGGCGGGATGACCCGGGTGGGGATCGGCGCGGTGCCGTTCCTGCTGCCGATGATGCTGCAGCTGGGCTTCGGCATGTCGGCGTTGCAGAGCGGGCTGATCACCTTTGCCAGCAGCGCCGGGTCCTTGCTGATGAAGGGGGTGGCGCTGCCGGTGCTGCGCCGCTTCGGCTTTCGCAGCGTGATGGTGTGGAACGGGCTCACCGCGTCCTTGTTCCTGCTGGCCATCGCCGGCTTCCGCCCCACTTGGCCGGTGGCGCTGATCTATGCCGTGCTGCTGGTGGGCGGGTTCTTCCAGTCGCTGCAGTTCACCGCCTACAACACGATCGCCTACGCCGACATCGAGCGGGGGCGGATGAGCTCGGCCACCAGCTTCTACACCACGTTCCAGCAGCTGATGCTGACGCTGGGGATTTGCACGGCAGCGGCGGCGCTGGCCGGGTCGCTGGCGGTCAGCGGGCACGACCACCCGCTGCTGGCGGATTACAGCGCGGCGTTCGTGGTGGTGGCGCTGGTGTCGCTGGCGGCGTCGCCGATCTGCGCGCGGCTGCCGCGGGATGCGGGGGACGAGCTGAGCGGGCGGGGGCGCGCGGTGGGCAGCGCGGTGGCGGCGGTCAAGACGGAGACGGCGGATGCGGGGAGCGTCGTGTAGCGGGGCGGGGTGTTGTCCTGCATTTGGAAGGGGCCGGTAATGTCTCAATAGAAATTCGGCTAAGTCTGTCGGTCCGCTATCGACCCCATGCCGGTCACAACCACGCATTGCGGGTGTGCCCAAAAGCAGTCGCTTAGCGTGACGCGAAACTCAAGACTGGTTCATCAAAGCGCTCCGACTGACATGGCTGGTCTTTTTCGTTGCAAAACTCTAACGCAGCTCAGTCGCGGCCTTGCTGTCCCAAGATGGGGCGATTTCGGGACAGATAAAATACAGCCTAAAGTCAACAGGTTGACGGTCCCGTAAAGTTGTCCCACAACTAGTTATGCAAATTGGCTACGTCCGAGTCTCAACTGTCGATCAAAGCCTCGCCTCACAGCGGGACGCTCTGACTGTTGCCGGGTGCGAACAGATTTTTACCGATGAGGGTGTCAGCGGCAGCGTTGTCGCCCAGTGCGGACTGGACCGTGCCCTTGCGGCGCTGAACAAGGGTGACACGCTCGTCGTTTGGAAACTCGACCGGCTTGGCCGCTCGCTTTCCCATCTGGTTAGCCTTGTGGCCGAGCTGGGTGCGCGTGAGGTAAATTTCCGCAGCCTGTCCGATCCCATCGACACCAGCAACGCGGGTGGTCATCTGGTTTTTCATATGATGGGTGCGCTTGCCGAGTTTGAGCGAAGCCTGACCATCGAGCGCACGCGCGCAGGATTGCAGGCCGCCAAGCGACGCGGTGCGCATCTTGGCCGCCCGACCAGTCTCGAACCCGCTCAGGTTGAACATGCCCGTGCGCTTATCGATCAAGGAGAGTCTCCCCGCGCTGTTGCCCGCAATCTGCGGGTTGGAAAGTCCACGCTCTACCGGCACCTCCGCAAAATTCAGCCCGCCCGAAATGGGCTGAGGTAAGCGGTATGAGTTCTCAATTGAAGCCGACCATTATCAAGATCATGGCTTTCAAAAGCGGCAACCGCTGCGCATATCCCGGCTGCCCACAGGTTCTTGTTCTTGATGGAAATAATACGTCTGGCGCGGCTATTGTCGGTGAGCTTGCTCACATAGCTGGGGAGAAGCCCGGCGCTGCACGCTATGACAAATACATGAATGATGAGCAGAGAAATGGCCTCAATAACCTTTTATATCTTTGCGCAACGCACCATACGTTAGTGGATAAACCCGGGAACACATTTTCTGTTGAGATGATTTCCGCATGGAAATACGTCCATGAAGCCAAGACTAGTCAACCAGTTCTGGATAGTGTTCCTGATGTAACGTTTGCTGAACTTGAGATCGTTACGCGAGCACTTGCAGAAGGCATAACTCAGCCCTTTGATGGGGATTTCCAGCTCACTAATCCGTCTGAAAAGATGGAGCGCAATGGCATGACTGCAAGATCCCGGACTATTTTGACGATGGGCCTTGCTGCCTCACGCGAGGTGCGTGCGTTCATCCAGTCAACGGCAACTGTAATTCCGTTTTTCGAGGAACGTCTTCGGACTGGCTTCCAGACACAATATGACCAACTCTGGCTGGAAGGCTTACGCGGCGACGATTTGTTCGAGGCGCTTTGCCTATATGCAAGCAAATATAGTCAGGAATACCGTCTTCGCGCGGCGAGTTTAGCCGTTGTGGCCTACCTCTTCGAAGCTTGTGACGTGTTTCAGCGGTGATTCTGCCAACGAAACACATTTCGACAAAGCAATCGCTTCTTGGCGTAGGAGCCGAATTGCTTGTGTCGTTGATACGGCCACGGACCGTCTCAAGCCTTTGGGATGAGGTGCGGGACCGGCCGACGGTTGCCACGTTCGAGCGTTTCACACTCGCGCTTGATCTTCTGTATGCCTGTGGCGCAGTGACCCTGTCCGAGGGGTTGCTGCGGAGGACGGAGCCATGATCCGTTCCATATCTGCTGACCAGAAGTCTTTCCGAACTGTCCATTTGAAGCCCGGCTTCAACATCATACTGGCGGATCGCACAAAGGAGTCGACAAAGAAGGACTCCCGCAATGGCTTGGGCAAGTCCACGCTAAATGATATTATTCATTTTTGTCTCGGGTCCGATCCTCGACAGGGAGAGAGCGTGCTTGTCGAGCCCCTGAAAGGATGGACGTTCAGTGTTGAGTTGGAGCTTGGCGGCTCGATTGTTTTAGTGTCGCGTAATACGTCCACATCGAAAATTGTAAGGCTGGAAGGCCACTTTGAGAAGTGGCCGATCAAACCAAGACTCGATAAAAAGAGTAATGTCTACACGCTCACGATCAAAGACTGGACGGCAGTGCTCGGATTTTTTATGTTTGGCGTTCCTGTAGAGGGATTTCCGGTCACCTACGCGCCAAAGTTTCGAAGCCTCATTGCTTATTTCGTTCGCAAAGGGCGTGACGCATTCAGTATTGCGTTTGAGCATTACCGTAAGCAGCTTGAGTGGGATAAGCAGGTTAATAATGCCTTCCTGCTCGATCTGGCGTGGGAAGATGCGAGCGATTGGCAGCGATTGAGGGACAGGAAGAGTCATCTAGATAATCTTCGCTCGGCCTTAAAGGCTGGCGTGTTTCAGACAATCTTTGGGTCTCCGGGAGAGCTGGAAGCCGAGAAGATTAGGTTGGAAATAGTAGTTAAGCAGAATCAACGCGGGCTCGACACTTTCAACGTGCATCCCCAATATCGTGAGCTGGATCAGGAAGCGTCTTTGCTTACGCAGCAGATACACGCCTTGAGCAATCAGCGATTTCAGGTGGAACGGCGGCTTTCTTACTACACCGAAAGCCTGTTGGATGAGCAGGAGCCAAACGCCGAAAGTGTTACGTCGCTTTACCAAGAAGCCGGCGTCGTATTGTCGAGTGCGGTAACCAAGCGTCTGGAGGATGTGCAGAGGTTTCATCAGCAGGTAATCGAGAACCGCAAAGCCTTTCTTAGTCAGGAAATGAAATCCTTTCGGCGCGAGATCATCTCCCTTGATACCGAGATGGAAAGGAAGGTTGAGGCACGTGCCAGCCTTATGATGGTTATCAGGACCCATGGACCATGGGAGGAGTACAGCAAGCTCCAACAGCGGCAGTCTGAATCTATTGCCCGCCTTCAAAGCTTAGGCGAGCAGCTCGAACGTATTAAGGCGTTCGAGGAAGGACGAAGCGCTTTGAGGATCGAATCCGAAATCCTGCGCACAAAAGCGCGGCAGGATTACGCGTCGAGGAGTATTCAGCGGCAAAGAGCAGTTCAGATGTTTAACGAGAATTCAGAGTTTCTCTATGAGGCTCCGGGAAATCTCGTAATCGACATCACTGACAGCGGTTACAAGTTCAATATTGAAATTCAGCGTTCCGGCAGTGGTGGCGTAGGGAACATGAAGGTATTCTGTTACGATCTGATGCTAACCGAGCTTTGGTCAGAAAAACCGCATTCGCCGGGCTTTCTCATCCACGATAGCATGTTGTTCGATGGTGTGGATGAAAGGCAGAGAGCACTAGCGTTGATGCTAGCCAACCGTAAGTCGAGTGCTTGTGGATTCCAATATCTTTGCACCATGAATACAGATGACCTGCCGTTAACAGAGCTTGGTCCAGACTTCCCGCTACAATCATTCGTGCGACTGACACTAACAGACGAGAAGGTCGAGGGTAGCTTGCTGGGGATTCGATACTGACGATCCGAATATATGCGAATGTCCGCTACGCGCCATCTGCCTCCGAAAAGCAGACTGGCAGCAAACCATCACACGCAGACAGCAGTCTCGGCGCTTCGCCTCACCCCTACGGCTTACAAACAGGTGTCCAGAGGACCTCGTCCTCTGGCAGGGTCCGGGGCAGCGCCCCGGCCTTGGCCCCCAAATCACCCCGCCCCCAACGTCTCCAACGCCGCCCGCCGGTCGAACAGCCGCAGCAGCAGCCGCGCCGCCCGGCCGCGCGGGGTCTCCAGCTTCGGGTCCCGGTCCAGCAGCACGGCGGCGTCCTGGTTGGCCATGCGCAGCATCCCGTCCTGCGCCTCCGGGTCGGACAGGCGGAAGCCCGGCAGCCCGGATTGCCGCTTGCCCAGCAAATCCCCCCCGCCGCGCAACCGGAAATCCTCGTCGGCGATCATGAAGCCGTCCTCGGTGTCGCGCAGCAGGGTCATGCGGCGGCGGCCGGTGTCGGTCAGGCCGTCCTCGTGCAGCAGCAGGCAGTAGCTTTGCGCGGCACCCCGCCCGACCCGGCCGCGCAGTTGGTGCAGCTGGGCCAGGCCGAAGCGGTCGGCGTGCTCGATCACCATGACGCTGGCGCCGGGCACGTCGACGCCGACCTCGATCACCGTGGTCGCCACCAGCAGCCGGGTCTGCCCGGCGCTGAACGCCGCCAGCGCCGAGTCCCGCAGCCCCGGTTCCTGCTGGCCGTGCGCCAGGCCGACCCGGTCGCCGAAGCGGGCGCGCAGGGTGGCGAACCGGTCCTCCGCCGCGGCCAGGTCGGTCAGCAGGCTCTCGGACACCATGGGGCAGACCCAATAGACCTGCTCGCCGCGGTCCAGCGCGCGGCCGATGCCCTCGGTCACGACCTCCAGCGTGGCCAGGGAGTGCAGGGTGGTGCGGATCGGCTGGCGGCCGGCGGGCTTCTCGGTGAGGCGGCTCACGTCCATCTCGCCCCACTGCGTCAACAATAACGTGCGCGGGATGGGGGTGGCGGTCATCACCAGCAGGTCGGTGCGGGCCCCCTTGCCGCCCAGCAGCAGGCGCTGCTCGACGCCGAAGCGGTGCTGCTCGTCGATCACCGCGAGGCCGAGGTCGCGGAACTCGACGTGCTCCTGGAACAGCGCGTGGGTGCCGACCACGATCGGCAGCCGCCCGTTGCCGAGCGCGAGCAGCAGGTTGCGCCGCTCCGCCCCCTTCACCGAGCCGGTCAGCAGCCCGACCGGGCAGGGCGCCAGCCGCGTCAGGGTGCGCAGATGCTGCTTGGCCAGCACCTCGGTGGGCGCCATCAGCGCCGCCTGCGCGCCGGCCTCCACAGCACCCAGCATGGCCAGCAGCGCCACCAGCGTCTTGCCGGAGCCCACGTCGCCTTGCAGCAGCCGCAGCATCCGGCGGGGGGCGGCCATGTCGGCGTCGATCTCGCCCAGCGCGCGGACCTGGCTGGGGGTGGGGGCGAAGCCGAAGCGCCGCAGCGCCTCGTCGCGCTGCGCCCCCGTGGCGTGCAGGGGGCGGCCGGGGCGGTGCTTCTCGCGCGCCTTCATCCAGGCCATGGCGAGCTGGTGCGCCAGCATCTCGTCGTAGCCCAGCCGGGCGCGCAGCAGCGCATTGGGCGGCTCGCGCGGGGCTTGCAGGCCGAGCAGGGCGTCGCGGAAGCTGGGCCAGCCCTCGCGGCGCAGCAGGGGGGCGTCGTGCCACTCCGGCAGGTCGGGCACCCGGCCGATGGCGGCGCGCATGGCGGTGCGCAGCTCGCGGACGGAGAGCTTGGCCGTCATCGGCCACACCGGGTCCACGGGGGGGATCAGCGCCGCGTCCTGCGGCGGCACGGCGTAGGCCGGGTCCTTCATGGTGAGCCGGCTGCCGAACGCCTCCACCCGGCCGTTGACCAGCAGCTTGCTGTTTGGGGCGGCGCGCAGCAGGGGGGCCAGGCGCTGCTTCTCCCAGATGGCGAGTTCCGCGAAGGCGGTGCCGTCCGTCACCCGGATGCGGTGCGGGTGGCTGACGCGGGCGGCCGGCTCGTGCCCCACCACGTCCACCGCCCAGGTGACCACCGCACCCGGCGCCGTGTCGCGCAGGGTGGCGCGGGCGCGGCGGTCGATGAAGCTGTCCGGCAGGTGGAACAGCAAGTCCCGCACCCGGCCGCCGCCGGCCAGGCGGGCGAGCTTCTCCGCCGTGGCTGGGCCGATGCCGCGCAAATCCGACACGGGAGCGAGCAGGGGAGCGAGCGGGTCGTCCAAGGGGGCGGCGGAGTCCTTGAGGGCAGGCGGCTATAGGCCAGGGAGCCGAGGCCTGGCCAGGGGTGGCTTGCCACCGGGAGCCGCGCTGCGTAGGCAGGCGGCCCTTAGGAAGGACTCACGCCATGGACGACATCAAGGCCGGTGCGGCCAAACACCACGAGGACGCGGCGCACCAGCTGGAGATCGCCGCCAAGATGCACCACGACGCGGCCAAGCAGTGCCAGTCCGGCAACTTCGCCAAGGCGCAGAGCCTGGCCACCTCCGCCGCGGAGGCGGACACCGTCGCCAACCGGCACGCGCTGGAGGCGGTGGACCTCTATCGCCACCACGCGGAGGAAGTGGCCGGGCGGGACGCCGAGCTGGCGAGCGAGGCCGCGGCGCGGGCGGCCAAGCAGGAGGCCAAGGCGGCGGAGGGCTGAGCCCGCCGCTTGGACACCCTGGCCGGGGCGCTGGCGGCTACACGCCGCCCCGTGCCGCCACCATCATGTCGTTGAAGGTGGTGTAGAAGCTGGCGTAGTCCCCGCTCGCCTCGGCCAGCCGCTGCCGCTTGACCCGCTCCACCAGGATCTCGCCCGCGTTTGGATGGGCTTCCAGCAGCGCCATGGTCTCGGCGACGTAGTCCGGCAGCGGCATGGCCGCCGGGTCGTTGGCCTGGCGTTCCCCGGTCAGCCCGGTCTGCACGTAGGGCGGCACCAGCTCGATCACCTGCACCGCCGTGTCCTTGAGCTGGGTGCGCAGCGACTGGGTGTAGGAGTGGATCGCCGCCTTGGTGGCGCAGTAGGTCGGGTTCAGGCTCAACGGCACGAAGGCGAGGCCGGAGGTGACGGTCAGGATAGCGGCGTGCGGCTGCGCCAGCAGGGCCGGCAGCAGCGCCGCGGTGAGCCGGATCGGCCCCAGCAGGTTGGTCGCCACCGTCGCCTCCGCATCGGCCAAGCCGCCGCCCCGCAGCCGCTCCGTCCGCATGATGCCGGCGTTGTGGATGACGGCGTTCAGCGCCGGGACCTCGCGCACTAGCTGCCCGGCGACCTGGCGGATGGAGTCGGCATCCTCGATGTCGAGCGCCGCCGTCCGCATGCCCGGGTTCGCCGCGGCCACCTCGTCCAGCAGCGCCTGGCGGCGGCCGGCGATGACGACCTGGTTGCCGCGGGCGTGGAACGCCTCCGCCAGGGCGCGGCCGATGCCGGAGCCGCCGCCGGTGATCAGGATGGTGTTGCCGTTCATGTGCATGCTGTTTCTCCTCGACCCGGCAGGTAGGCGCTGCCTGGATGGCGGGGAAGTAGGCACCTGAACGTGCCATACTGACCGAAAGGAGAGTGAGGCATGAGCCAAGCGAGGCAGGCCCGGCCGCCGCTGCCGGACGAGCGCGACCCGGCGCTGGACGCGTTGGTGCGCGAGATCATCGGCCGGGTGGCGGACAAGTGGACCATGCTGGCGCTGGAAACGCTGGAGCAGCACGGCCGGCTGCGCTTCACCCGGCTGGGCGAGCTGATCGGCGGGGTGAGCCAGAAGATGCTGACCAAGACGCTGCGCCAGATGGAGGCAGACGGGCTGGTGGTGCGCACGGTGTTCCCGGTGGTGCCGCCGCGGGTGGACTACGAGCTGACGGAGCTGGGGGTGAGCCTGGGGGCGGCGTTCTGCGGGGTTTGGGTGTGGGCGGAGCAGCACCGGGCGGCGATCCTGGCGGCGCGGCAGGCGTTCGAGCGGGGCCGGGGCGACCCGGCGGCTTGAGGGGCGTGCGGTTCAGGCTGCATCGCGGCAGGGCTGCGCCCGGCGGGGCAGAGAAGGCGAGAGGCCGCTGGCTGCGTTTGCCGGGGTCCGTTGCCAGCGTCGCCCGCATCGCTGATCTGCCTGCTCGCCCAACTTCTTCCAACGACTCACGCCTTGCCGTCGGGCAGGCGCGGGCGGGGTGAGCGTGCATAGCCGGTTCAGACGATGCGGAAGTTTGAGGCGTGCAACGAAGTATCCGCCACGCCCACGAGAGCAATGGAGCCTCCAGCTAAGGAGTCAACGTAGGGCCCTGCGATACTGATGAACGTCGTGGGAACACCTGACTGAGTGGCCTCGTAAACCTCAACATTGGCGTAGGTTCCAGTCTGACCAACCGGCACTTGTATGGCAATCGCGCCGGGCGGACCAAGCTGACCATTGATGAAATATGGATTTGCTTGATAGACTGGAAGCTGAATGACATCGCTGGCCGGGTTGAAACCAGATATTGTGCCATTGCTCACAGTCTCTGGTTGGCTTGTGATCAAGGCATCATCGACTACGATGCCATAGACTAGGGTCGTCCCGGGTCCTGCGATGCTTTGCGGGGTGATTGCAGCGACGTTCCGATCATTTATCGGAGTAGTCACCCGGTTGCCGGCAAGCTGGCCGTATTCCTGTTGCAGGTAGGCCTGCGACGCGCCCGACAGCAGCAACGACTGTCCCGCCGCGATCTCGACCGCGTCGGCCGGGCGGCCCAGCTGCGCCTGGTAGGCGCCTGAGATGTCGCCTGCCACCTCGGGGCTGTTGATCAGCGCCGCCTTGATGCTCGCCGGTGATCCGCCGTTGGCAAGGAGCTGCGTGTAGTACGCCAGTCCGCCGCTGTCCGGCATCCGGTCAAGGATCGTCTGATAGAGGCTGTTTAGATTGTATTGGGACTCCGGGCTTGCGGCGACCGACGCCCTGACCTCCGCAAGGCTGCCCCCGGCCGCGAGGAACTGCTCGAAGTTGGCCAGGCCGCCGCTATCCGGCGCACGGCCAAGCTCGCCCTGGTAGATGGCCGCCAGGTCCGACTGGGCCTCCGCACTCGTGCCGAGGCCCGAGCGCAAGCCGGACAGCGTGCCGCCGCTCGCCAGGTAATCCGTGGCGCCGGCCAGCCCGCCGGGGTCCGGCGCGCGGCCCAGCTCGACCTGGTAGAAGTCGCCGATGATCGCCTGCCCCTCCGGACTCGACGCGAGCCCGGCGGCGATCTGCGCCAGCGTTGCGCCACGGCCGACCGCCGCCACCGCGTTGGCCAGTCCAGGCGCGTCGGCAGGGCGCCCGAGGATCGAGAGGTAAAGCGTGTTGATCGAGTCGGCGACCGCCATGTCCGTGTCCACCTCAATCCAGCAACAGGCCTCAAACCCTACAGAGATCGTGCAAGACGGAGCAAGTTCGCTCCTGCCGGTTTCGAGCGGGGGGGCCGCCGCATCGCGGCATGGGGTGCATGTCCTGGCTTGGAATCGGCGGCTTTGACCGCCATGGTCACCTGCCGGACCCTTGGCGGGCTGAGCTGAAAGCGAGTGCAGGTTGAGGTTGGCTGTGTCACCAGCGGCTGTCGGCATCACCCTTGTCGTGCTCGCCTGCCTGCTGGCCCCGCTCTACGCGGCCCAGGTGGCCCGCTCCGACCCGTTCCGCTCCGCCATTGAAGCCACCATCCAGCGCGGCGGCCAGAGCGTGCCGGTGCTGGCGCAGAACACCGCGGGCCTTGGGCTCGGCTCCACCCCGATCGGTCCCGCCTGGGCCGGCCAGTACCCGCTGGGCGCCGACGGGCAGGGCCGGGACGTGGCGGCCCGGCTGCTGTACGGCGGGCGCACCTCGCTCGGCGTCGCGGCGGCCGCCACGGTCATCACCCTGCTGCTGGCGGGCGTCACCGGCGTGCTTGCCGGGGCGGCAGGCGGCGTGGTGGATGGCGTGCTGCGCTGGCTGCTCGATATGCTTTGGGCGTTCCCGGTGTTCCTGCTGGCCATCTCGCTGTCCGCCGTGCTGGCCAGCGCCGGGCTGCGGCTCGGGCCGTTCACGCTGGACGCCGACAACCCGGCGCTCACCGTCCTCATCCTCGGCGCGGTGTTCATCCCCTACGTCGCCCGCCCGGTGCGCGCGCAGGTGCTCTCGCTGCGGGAGACGGAGTTCGTGCAGGCGGCCGTCTCGCTCGGCGGCAGCTGGCCGCACGTGGTGCGCCGCCACCTGCTGCCGCACGTCGCCGCCACCTTGCTGCTGTTCGCGCCCACCGTGATGGGGTTCGACCTGCTGACCGAGGTGGCGCTGTCGGTGATCGGCGTCGGCGTGCAGCCGCCCGGCGTCAGCTGGGGCACGCTGATCGCGGACGGGCAGGGGCTGATCTACACCCGCCCCGCCGTCGCCATAGCACCCGGGCTGGCGGTGGTGGCCGCCGTGCTGCTGCTCAACCGGCTGGCGGACGGGCTGCGCCAGGGCGCATCCCCATGAAGCTGCTGGGCCGGCTCGGCCAAGCGCTGGCGGTGCTGTTCGGCATCAGCGTGCTGGTGTTCCTCATCTTCTTCGCCA